>JBAZTQ010000030.1:0-29669 GCA_041661845.1 Kiritimatiellales bacterium
TGGCACCATCGTAGGAAAAAGAAAACTCTCGCAAAGGCGCGGAAGACGCAGAGACCGCCACACCGGAAAGCCGGTTCTCGGCATCGTAGGAATACCCGACAGAGAGCCCGCCCGGATAAACGATGTTCGTGCGGTTGCCGGTCAAGTCATAAGAATTTTTCACCACGAAGGTCACAAAGGACACCGAGGAGGTCGAAGCAACCAAGCTGTTCATGGAGTCGTAAGCAAAGCTGACCTCTGACTCCTGATTCCTGACTCCTGTCCTGTTCCCATTTGCGTCGTAACTGAACGCGGCTCTCGACAGACCCTGATTCACCACGTTGGTGAGCCGGTTCATCGAATCGTATTCGTATCCCGTGCTTTGCGCCTTCGCGTCTTGGCGAGAAATCACATTCCCGTTGTTGTCATAGGTAAAGCGAGTGACTTTCCCGATGGCGTTGGTGATTGCGGTGACGCGGCCCTGCGCGTCGAAGCCGAAGGTAACCGGTTTTCCTTCAGCGTTGTAAAACCCGATGCGGTTGCCGAGCGCGTCATAAACAAACTGCTCCGTCGCGCCGGAGGGACGGATCGAAGTGGTCGTCCGACCCAGCGCATCATATTCAGAACCCCAGGATTTGGCCGCGGCATCAATCCGGTTGGTCAACCGGCCCAATAAATCATAAGAATTTTCTACCGCAGAAAGCGCGGAAGACACAGAAACCGGACGGTTGAATACATCGTATACAGAACGAGTCCAAAGATTCAGCCCGGTAGGATCAACCACGGAGTTTGTGACGTTGCCGGAAATATCATAGCTGTTTTCAACCACGGAATACGCGGAAGACACGGAAGTAACCCGGCCGACCGCGTCCAAAGCATACGATGTGGTCTGGTTTTTTGTGTTTTTCGTGGCAATGAGTCTGTCCGCCGCATCGTAGGTGTTTGAAACAACTCCGCCGTCCGGATAGCGAATCGTTAAAGGTTTATAGGCTACCGTCCAATCATATTCTGTTACCTGCCCCCTGACATCTGTCACCTGCTTGAGCAGGCCGTTATTCCAGTAGGAATTACTGACGGATGTGCCGTCCGGATATTCAATCCTGATAATCCTGTTCATCCTGTCATAAAAATATCCGGTCTCCGCCCCCTTGGCGTCTTGGCGGTTAATCAGCTGTCCGAGTTCGTTGCAGTCCAGATTCACCGTTCCGGCATCGGTGGAAGCGACCGTATCCGGATTGCCGTACGCGTCATACGTGTATTCGGTAATCCGTCCTCCGTCTTCGGTCTTCTTTTTCAGCCGTCCGTCCGGCCAGTATTCAAAAAGCGTTTCATTGCCCAGCGCGTCGGTGGTTTTCGTCACATGATGCTCGGCGTCATACTCGAAACGCGAAACCTGGAACTCAGAACCCGCCACCTGATTGCTGACGCAGACCAGCTGATGGTTCGTGTCGTATCCGTAATAAGAAACCCGCTCTGAAGCCGTTCCGGCCGCTTCGCGTTTTGTGAGCAGGTTGTGGTTTACGTCATACACATAGGCATTCGTGATTCCCGGGTTGCTGACGATTCTGTCGAGTCCTGTATTGGTGAAAACCACATCGACGACCGTGCCGGTATTCCGATCCCAGCCGTCATAGGTTTTGACGGTGCTGATGCCGTCGGCTTTTTGCGTCTCCATCGTGCGGCCTTTGTGATCGTAGAAATAAGTGGTTTCGTGCCCAAGAGGGTCACGTTCGACACTGCGCCAGTCCGTAATGAACAGGTCATAAGGCTGTCCGGTTGCCGAAATCTGATTCGTCACCTGACCGAAGGGGTTGTAAAAATTCTGAATGGTCGTGATGTTTTCCGGATCTTTAAGCGACGTGATGGCATTGGGATGGTTGGTATTGCTGTAGAAGGCTCCCCAGTTCTTGCCTGCCGCATCCGTGAAATTGGTGAGGTTATTTTTGGCATCGTACTGGTAATAGACCATCCGGGAGCTGTCGGCCGCCGAAGTCAGCCGGTTGGAGGTGTAATTAAATGTCAGTGACGGGCCAAAGGAGCTGGCAACGGTTTGCAGATTGGTCTGAGCATTATAACTAAAGGTCAACGTGTTGCCGTCCGGGTCACTGATTGTATCAATCAGATTATTCGTCTTAAACGTGTACTTGCTGGCGTTGCGTTCCTGCAGCACATAGACACCGTTGGTTTTCGAAAGACTGACGGTCATCCCCGGCGGCGGGGTATAAGAGCCGTCCGGCTGTTTCACAAACGTCAATACCTTCGAGCCAAGCGAAACAGAAACGCCGTTTCCGGTCAGTTGCTGCGCTGCCCAGTCAGCAACAATGGCCGCCGCCACCCAGTCCTTCGCTCCGGTTTCGTTATCCAGAAGATTTCTGATGACGGACATCCCGGCCAGCAGCGGAACCATGTCCTCCGCCGAGCGTTCGCCCATACCCTGATCAATGGCTGAATGTTCTGCGGCGTAAATATTGAACGAATGGTTCCAGCCGGTTCCCATGACCGATCCGGTATTGTTATCGGATCGGTAACTGCGGTGCAGCACCAGCGGTAACGGCCCGTCAAGACTCAGGTCGTCGTGATCGAACAAGAACGCCCCGGTTTGCATATCTACCGGATCTTTGCTTAGCGTCGGCAGCCTGCTCGTTATGGGCGTGATATAGACGGTGTTAACCGTGTTTTGCTGAATTCCAACGGAATAAGGATTCTTCCAGGCATTGTACCCGCCGTTATAGTCCCCGCCGATTATCATGCCGTAAGCGGTTCCTCCGGAAACCGTTTTAGATCTCACATATCCGTAGCCGTTCCAATTGGTGCCCATCGCGATCAAACCGCTTTGCGGAAGAATAAAAAAGCCGCTTGCATTTTGAATGTCACTTTCGATCTGCGGTATGTTGCTGTACCCGGTAAGACTGTTTTTTATGGCGTTCCAGTTATTCGAATTCACCCGGTAAACCGGCATACTCGTGGCATTCGCCTGCTTGAGAATGCGAATGGTTGAAATACCTTTGGCATTCCCCGGCTGCAGTTGCTCCAGCACCGCGTGTTCCAGTGAACTGGCCAGATAGGGATTAACGAACTCCGATCCGCTTCCCGCAGAAAAGGCATAGCCGTTTTTGACATCAATGTAGAAACTCTCTGTCTCGCCAGCCATCATTCCGATCATATATTTAACCACGGTCTTTTTCGGACTGATCGCCTGAATATATTTTTCGACATCCGCCGCCTGATCCATCCACCGCTGTCCGGTATAACGCAAACTTTCAGTGAACACCTCCGGCGAATTATCCGCATAACCCCGCTGTTTCAAGGCCGTGATATTTTTGCTGATATAGCCCGACATGGCGCTTGAACATCCTCCGCCGAACGACTGGCACAGCACGTACTGTCCGGCTCCGCGTTTCAGTGAATACGGCCGGGAGTTGGTTAAGCCGGCATGGATCGTGTCAACGGTTAGATTAAACACGGTGTTGTATCCTCCGCCGGAAGACTCCGTTCTCACCGGGCTGGCACTGTCACCCAGATAAATCTGCGCTTTATAGCTTCCGTCGGTCGTAAACCGGATGGAGATCTTCTTATGGGCTGTTTCACGGATATTCAAGGCTAGCGGAGACAATCCTCCTCCGCCAAGAACGATTCTGCCGTGTGAATTTGCAGCAATATCCGCAATGTTGCTGTAGGGAGGAACCGTCGTCAGAGGCCCCGCCGCCCATTTCACAGCACTCAATATCCGTCCGGGCTCCAGAGATAAAGCGGAATTTGTGCGCACGTTCGTCAGCAGCGTTGCCGCGTACTGATTCATCAGACCGGTAATCGCGCCTTCATTCAGCCCGGTCGCCCAGCCCGCGCTGTTCGTCGTCCCGCCTGCCGATGTCAGCAGATTGCTGCGCGAATAACCCATCGCTGAGTAAAAATCAAAGCTGTCAGGAACCGCATGAGTTTTAAGAGAAGGATCAAAGTAATACCATCCGCCCGTAGTTTGCAGGCCGACACGAACCCAGGGAATCACCACCGTGGTCGAGGTGTTCGTGACATACAGCCCCCCGTTCGCCAGCAAGTTGAGCGCATCCTGTGAATTAGAAACCCCCGCAAAATCACAGGCATCAAACCCCGTATCCGGCTGCAACGGAAGAGACAGCGCCGTCACATCGAATTTTGTTGCCCCTGAACCGTATTTGACCCGGCACAGTTCCGAAAACAGATGGGCCTGTTCCATCGGGCTGCCTGCCCCGTCGATCAGCGTCTGCTCCGGACTGCGGATCAGCCCCAGATACGGTTGGGTTTTAATTCTGTTACAAACATACTCAAACATTCGAAATGGATCGTATTCAAGCTGTGCTGCAAGGGCGGCAATGACACTGGCATCCGGATTGGCTTCCGGAAGACTCATCGCAAGCATTTGCGGTTCCGCGGTACAAACAGGAGAAAGGTTCTTCAGCTCATCCGGAGCCGCCGGTTCACCCGGAGCAACCGCATTGCCCGCAAGCTGCGCTATTTCCGGAGCAACCGGCAGCGGTTCCGTCTGCTCAATCCACTGGGCGTCCGCTACCAGAGCGAACATGAGAACACTTACACCTGAAATACATTTTAAAGGCTTCTTCATTGAGCACCTCCTTCTTCCACCGTATTGGTGGAAGGCGGCGCAATTTCCGTCAGCACACGGTAAAAGTTGTGATAATTGGTGATGCCTTCATGCGTCCAGGAATTTACCGGAGGGGTGGCCGGCAGATTCGTTGCTCCGGTCATCCAGTTTGTGTCCGTCAAATCCGGCCTGAACTGCACCGAATAGGTGCGGAACGGAACACTCGGCCAGTAAAACGTGTAGTCATAGGGTTCGAGCGGGCCGCTGCTTCCGCCCGACCCCCATCCGGCAAACCGGGAATCCGCCGAAAACGGATCGGTTCCGATCATCCATTCATTCCAGTCGCAGACCCCGTCACCGTCGCTGTCACAGGTGAAAGGATCGTAATCAGGCCCCCAGTACCCGGCCAGATAGGCTTCAAGAGAATCGGGCATACCGTTTGTGTTGGCATCACCCATCGCGACAACAGAAGAAAAATTATGGGCCGGATGCAGCGAATACTTTTCAGAATCTTCATTCCGTACCGCAGACACCATCCGTCCGTCGGCATCATACTGATAAGAAAGAGACGCCGCCGTTGCCATCCCGACCAGCACAGCAATCATTGCTCCGCAACTCAACAACCGTTTTCTCATCGTGTTTCCTTCAAACGGCCTCTCAAAAAGAGAGGCGCGAACCCCCGCCACACCCCTAGGAGGGACCGCGAAGCCCCGGAAAGGAACATGGACAGAGGCCGCGCCCGATTGGGCGCGTCCTCGGCCAGTTCGTTCCTTTCCTAAAAATTCGCGGTTTTCCTAGGGAACTAAACTTGCGTAAACGCAAAATTAAAATTTATGTGGCACGTTTCTATTCCAAACCAATACACCTGTCAAAAAATATATGATTAGAATCTCGAATTAAAAACTTCTTCTAAAGTAATCCCAGAAAAGCGGCGACCGGTTCGCCAATACCGGACATGTTGCAGGCAATAGGCAGCAGCAGTACACCGAGACAGTTCAGGCGGCGCGACCCGAACAGTACCGGTATCAGGCCGATGCCGGCGGCGACCGTCATGATGCAAAGTCCGGCCCAACCGGTGATGGTAAAAACGAGCGCAACAATGATGCCGAGCGAGAAAAGCGAAATGTGGCGGTAATTTATTTTCCCCATCAGCTTGAGCGTCCACTTGGTGAGCGGGGACATAAGCAGAAAGGCAACCGCGCCGGATAACGCGATGGAGCCGAGTGCCAGATAGTAATCGCCCCAGGTGTGCGGCGTGTAAAGTCCTTTGACAATCAATGCGCCGCCGCCGCGCGTGAGGAAAAGTCCCGGCGCAAAAAAGAGCATGAGCGCGCCGGTGTAGTAGACGACTTTGGAAACGCCCTGCGACATCATGAAGACCCGTTCGTCGCGCTGGGCCGTGGCGTGACCGGCGAGCAGTCCGCCGATACCGCCGGTGACGACCGGAAAGAAGGCGGCAAAGCCGCCGCCGATTCCGCCGGCAATACTGCTGCGCAGCAGGAGGTCGCCGTTGATGTTAAGCGTGCCGCGCACATGCTGTTTCGGAACTTCCGTACCGCTGACGGCATTCAGCAGACACCACGGAATGGCAAAGAGTCCGACAAACGCGGGCATGATGTTCTGAAAAGCATTATCCACGGAAACCAGCGGACGGTACAAAAGCAGAAACCCCAGCAGACCGGAGAGAAAGAATGTGAGCAGGCCCGCAGCAAGTGTTGACCAGGCGGAGAAAAATTTGCGCCAGCCTGCCGGTCCCCGGTTGCCGAACTTCGGCCATTCCGTCATGAGCATAAACGTGATTATGACCCAGAGAATCCAGTGCATGTGCGGAGTGAGTACATAGCGGACAACCGGCAGAAACTTCGGTGCGAACGGGCCGATCAGAAACACGAGCATGAAAATCCCCGCCAGACTGCCCGCGCCGATCATCATGGTGCCTTCGTAACCGAGCCCGGCCATCAGATATTTCTGACCGGGCATTACTGTAAAAATCGCACTTTCGTCCGGCGCGCCGAGCAGAACGGATGGAATCGTGTTGAGCACCGACCAGCCGGTAACGAGGCCGAGCATGAAAGGGATATAAAATTCCGGCATCGCGGCAGCGCCGCTTCCATGCAAAGAATAGAGAAACAGCGCGGCGAGCCCCATGACGTTATAAATATGCAGTCCGGGCAGAATGGCGAGGAAGCAGGCCAGAACGGTTCCGGCCAGCACTGATGCCGCCGCCGTGAAAATCATTTTCCGGACTCCGCAACGCGCAGATCGCCAGCCTCCCGCACTTTGAGCTGCACCGTATCTTTGTAAACAGCCACCCGTCCGCAGACGCTGATGAGTTTTCCAGGCACTGGAAGCTTGTTGTCCAATCCCCGGAAAACATCCTCCCAAAAAATTACCGCCAGTTCGGCCCCGTTATCTTCCAGCGTCAGCACATACGGTGTTTTAGAACCGGGGCCGGGAACTTCGATGGATTTCAGCGTGCCGGTAGCAATAACCTGCTCGCCCCTGTGCGCGGCAGTGACCTCCGCCAGCCGGATGCGCGAACCTGAAGACGGAACGGCGGCAACGCGCTTGCGGTTTAAAACAAGCTGATCAGCCGACTGTATGCGCAGTTTAGTTTCCTGATCGGCACTGACATTGAGACTACCTGTCACTTCAATCCGGTCGCCGCGCCGCGGAAGTTTGCCGGCGGCTTCCAGCGCCTGAGCCTGCGCCCGGCCGCCTATAACCGTAATTTCGCCGCTGCCGTCTTTGATGTCGAAGACTACGCCGCCGGACTGAAAGACATAGGCAGCGCGTGTGACCTCGCCTGCCATGCGGACATAGGCGAAGTTCATCGTCGGTTTGATATCGCCGACCCGCACAAGCGGAATATCGCGATTCACAGAAAACAGATAAAGCAGGAACAGTCCGGCAACAGCCAGCACCAGCGAAGCATATTGAAGAGCCCGTATTTTGAGCGGACGTTTAACCTGAGGCCCGTAAGCCGGATAGTCGTTACTGCCGCTGCCTGCCCCGTTCATAGAGTTCCTCCGGTGGCATAAAAATGCCACCGCCTGAACTGTTCCGAGAAACTGAAGGCTGCTCATCGGCACAGGAGGAATGACAAAACCACGAACAACGGAATCATTTTTTAACCGGAAGAGCCAGCTCTTGATTAAGTTAAAAAAGAAAAGATTCCGCTGCCGCGGTTTTTCAGCAACGGCTTAAAAAGCGCCGAAGAACACCGTACTGAAGGTGGTAACCGGTGACGTTTCGCGCATATCATCAATCGCGGCGCGCAGTTCGCCGAGCAGTTTCTGCGCTTCAACATAGATTTGGTCGTCGCTGACCAGCTTGCCGAGCGTCCCTTCGCCGGAATCGATTTTGGCGGTGATGCTGCGAAGGTTCGTCATCGAAGTGCTTAGATCCTGGTAGAGCTGATCATCCTTGGAAAGCAACTTGCCGAGCGTACCCTCGCCGTTCGCCAGCCGTCCGCTGACTTCCTGCAGATTCGACATGGTTGATTTCAAGTCGGTATAAACCGTTTCGTCGTTTATCAGCTTGCCCATCGTGCCTTCGCCCTTGGCCAGCTTGTCGCTGACAGAACGTAAATTGGCCAGAGACTCATGCAGGTCGTTATAAACCGCCTCGTCGTTGATGAGCTTGCCGAGCGTTCCTTCGCCTGCCGAAATCTTATCTGTCATTTGCCGGATGCCCGCCACCGCGGCTCCGAGTTCTTCAAGAATATCCGTCGGATTCGTGCCGACAATGGCGGCTTCTTCCGGAAGCGGCGGTGCCGTCAGAGGACCTTCATTGATTTTCAGCTGCTTCCCGCCAAGCATCGAGGAGGCCACCACCTCTACTTTGTAGCCTTCGCGGAACTGCACCGGCGAATCCAGATCGGCGCGGACAACCACATGGTGGTTTTCCAGCACAGTCTCTTTAACCACGCCGACTTTCATGCCGCGCAGAAAAACATTATCGCCGTCGCGCAAACCGCTGACGTCACCGAACGTCACGGCTATCGGGTATGTTTTCTGCAGGAAATTCTGCCGGCTCAGGATGATGGTGAACACACCCAGAGCGATGAGAATAATGAACATAAAGAAGCCGACAAGGACTTCTATGCTGAGGTCTTTATTGTATTTGTCCGTCATGTTGCTCCATTCCTTTCTCCCAGGCACCCCGGCGGGTAATGTACTGGGACTCGAGGAAACGTTGAACTGTTTCATTGGTTGATTGAATAAATTCTTCCGGCGTCGCGTTTTCGACAATTTGCCCGCCGTCGATCATCATAATGCGCGTGCCGATCGCCAGCGCACTGTGCAGGTCATGAGTGACCACGACACTGGTAATGCCCAGCTCTTTGCGCAGATTTTCGATCAGCTTGTCAATCAGTCGGGAGGTCACCGGGTCGAGGCCGGAGGTCGGCTCGTCATAAAGAATGATTTCAGGATTCATGACGATGGCGCGGGCGAGACCGACGCGCTTCTGCATACCGCCGGAAAGATCGGCCGGAAATTTATCCATGGCCTCTTCCATATTGAGCAGGCGCAGTTTTTCGCGAACGGTTTTCTGGATTTCCTCCTCGCTCATTTTCGTATGTTCACGGAGCGGCAGCGCCACGTTTTCGAAAACGGAAAGCCATTGAAGAAGCGCCGCACCCTGAAAAAGCACACCGAAACGGCGGCGCATACGTTCGAGTCCGGTTCCGCGGGCCTTGCTGACCACATCATCGCCGATGCGCACCGTGCCGCTGTCGGGAACCATCAGCTGCACCATATGCTTCAGCGTAACACTTTTGCCGGCACCCGAGAGTCCGACAATTACAAACGTCTCGCCTTTCGGCACTTCAAAACTGACTTCATTGAGAACCGTTTTTCCGCCGAGCCGTTTAGTGACTTTGTCAAAAGTGATCATATATAAAACAGCCTTGTGATCATGTAGCCGATAATCAGGATCATCAGGAACGAGATAATCACCGTCTGCCGCGTGGCACGCCCGACACCCACGGCACCTTCCGTCGTGGCCAGTCCCTGATAACAGGCGACGGTGGCGATGATAATGCCGAAAACAAACGCTTTAAAAAGTCCGACATAGAGGTCTTTGTTTTCAGCGTACCGGGTGGCGTTGTCAAGATACGCCTGAAACGCCACACCGAGCTGGGTGGAGCCGACAATTCCGCCCCCGAGGATTCCGAGGATGTTGGTATAGACCGTCAGAATCGGCATCATCACCGCCAGCGCCACCAGACGCGGCATCACCAGAAAGCGGTTCGGATTAATCGACATCACTTCCAAAGCCGAAATTTCTTCGGAAACAGACATCGTGCCGAGCTGTGCGGCAATGGCCGAACCGACGCTGGCGGCAATAATCAGCCCGGTCATAAACGGGCCCATTTCGCGGATCATCACCACGGTAACGGCCGTGCCGATATTGACCTCCTGCCCGAAACGGCGCAGTTCGAGACCGGTCTGCAAAGCCAGAATCATACCGGTGAAAAAGGCGACGACCGTGATGACACCGAGGCTTTTAATGCCGGTAACGTATAACTGGACAAATGTTTCGCGGCGCGCGCGCGGTCTCCAAAGTGTGCGAATGTACAGCGTCGCCGAGGCCAGCATGATGAGCGCATTGCCCATATCATGACAGGCAATCAGAATGATCTTTCCGAGGCGGCGGAACGATCTCACAGGCAGATCCAGATACCGGTATATCTCTTTAAACGGCGCAATCATTTTTCTTCCCCGAAACGCACAAAATAAAAGAGGCGTACGTTCTGTTTTTCACCGTCTCTTTTATACGCCAGCAGCCCTTTCAGTAAAGACCATTCCTTATGATCAACCGCCGGATCCTGCTCGCTGTGCCAGGCAAACCACAGCACATCTTTACGGATAACTCCGTCCGTATTTGTCCGTTTATACAGCGTCCAGAGCGGAGTCCAGTTGCGTTCAACGGGCGCGCTGTTTTTGAGCGGCCAGAGTTCCAGCATTCGGAACCGGGATGTTTCACCTTCGCGCTGCCAGCTCATCAGCGGCCAGATTTTCCAATAGTTGGAAATTTCGGTCTGCTTTTCCGGCGAAGCGTCTTTTTCGCGCCGGACGGTGTAATCCTGATAGAAAAACGGCAGCGCCATACGGCTGGTTTTCAGCAGATTCTTGTCTCCTTTTTTTTCCGACCAGAGCAGCGGCCAAAGCAGGAACGTGCGACGGGTCGGCCCGGCGGCGTACCGGTCTTCACCCCACAGCGGCCAAACGTAAAACTTGCTGCGCGGCGCACTGTCGATCTTCTGAATAAAAGGCCACGGACAGAAAAGCCGATCCTGCTTTTCGCCCTTCGTAAACCGGAAGAACGGCGGAATCACCCAGAGTGTGCGCTCCCGTTCCATTTCCGACCGTCCGCAAACCGGAAAAAGCAGCCATGACTTCCCGGAATTGCCCGGATAAAAGTATTCGGCGGATGTCCAGAACGGCCACAGCATGAAATGTTTCTCGTATTTTCCTTCCAGCACCGATTTTCCATAGATCGGAAAAACCCGGTCGCGTTCAATACCGGTGCCGCGCGTACGGGAATAGATAGGCCAGAACACGCTGGTTGTTTTCACATCATTGATCCGGCTTTTTCCATACACCGGAAAAAGCGCAAACATAATTTCGTCGCGGCCGAGAAATTCATTGATCGTTCCGCCAAGCGGAAAAAGCGCGAAGTAGCCCTTCCCGTTCACATCGCGTCCGTGAAAATAAACCGGCAGCAGCCAGTTGCGGTCGCGCGGAGTCGCGTCTTTTGCATCAAACTTGTGGGTGTACCAGAAAATCAGCGCACGCGAACTTTGTTCGTCCTTAAACTCCTTGCGCGAATAGAGCGGCCAGAAATAATCGCGGATCTGACCTTCTTCGACAACGATATGCGAATAGAATGGACGGACGGCAAAGAAAGAACCTTGCTCCGTCTGCACGTTGTCGTAGAACGGAAACAGACTGCCCGCCGCCGCTGTGCTGCCAAGCACCGCCGCCAAAAAGACAAATCCCTCGAAAAACCTGCGTTTCATTTGCGGGGAAACTACCAAAGCCGGACTGAACCGGCAAAAGCTTTCTTCCAAACGGGTATAAACCGCATAACGATCAGACAGAAGCAGAAGGGTTGTCAGCAGACCTTGACGGCATCGACTTCGATTTCGAAAAGCAGGTCGTCACGGCAGACATCGGCGTGCGAGACGGCGAGCGGGAAGCGCGGAATACCCAGTTCGGCGGCGATGCGGCGGTAGATGGGCAGATAGTCCATGTCTTTAAAGTAGGCAATGCCGCGGAAGAGATCGCCCCAGCCCATGTTACGCGAGTCGAGAATGGCTTTGACGACTTCCATGGTGAGCCGGATCTGTTTTTCCGGGTCGTCCAGATGCACTGTTTTTCCGTCCGGATCAATACTGGCGGTACCGGAAATGAGCAGGCTGCGGTGCGTCGGGAAGTCGAGTTCGACCGCACGGCTGAAGGAGCTCTTATAGTCAAGCGCCGGATTTTGCATCGGGGAATCGACAGCGCTTATTTTAAGCCGGCCGGTTTTGGGCTGAACGGCGAGAACGTCCATTACGATTGAGGCACCGAACGGGTTGGCTGCGCCGATACCGGTGCTGGCGGGCACCATGTGATTGAAAATATCTTTCTCTTCGAAAAAGTCCGTGCGGACACGGTTGAAGTCGCCGTACCAGTCGAGGAGTTTATCAAGATATATCCAGGTGCGCACGGTATCGGTGAAGCGGAAGCCGTTTTCTTCGAGCGCGGCTTCCATGATCCGGAAAGCGGAATGTGTCTGCACGGTGCGGGAAGCTTTCAGGTCGGCGGGCAGGATTCCGCGCAGACGGCAGTAGCGGGCATGCTCATCTTCGTAGGTGAAGCCGACGTCGCGGCCGGCCAGCTTGACGGGCTGCGGCTTGATGCCGGAAATGGCGACGGCCTGCATGGAATACATACCGCCGTCTTTGCAGGCATCGCCCTGCAGCCAGACAACCGGCCAGCCGGTGTTGCCGGTTTCGGCGATAAATTCCGGATAGTGCTGACGCCCGGCAAAGACAAATTGACTGAGGATGGTGGCGGCGCGCTCTTCGGCGGCACAGCGCAACACCCGGTTCATGTTCTGTTCCGACTGTACAGTGATGCAATGCTCGGCATGCGAGGGCAGTGTGAGCGTGGCTACGTCGGCGTCATAATTGGTTTTTGAGATCTGTGCAGTCAAAACGGGCCCTTTCAATTGATGATTTCTATAGAAATAGCGTCAATGGTGAAATCGACTGTCGTGGTGTTCATGTATTTCAGCACCGGATTAAAGCCGGCATTTTTACTCGAAATCGCCGCCCGCGCCGTACCGTTCAGCAGAACAGTTGCTTTGTCGCCGGGTTCTGCATTCGGGCTGATCTTCAGAATAATTTCACTGCCGGTCTTCTGCCCGATAGTGCCGGTGCCGAGCGTGAGCCATTCCGGCGGCTCGGACAAGGTGAGTTTAACACCATTGTTCTGTCCGTCAGTTTTGCGGTTTATCAAAGCCGTAATAGAAACCTCCGAACCGGGCCGGGTACGAATCACTCCGCCGGGAGGAAGCTCCAGTGCAACCGTTACCGGATTCGGTTCAGCCACCTGGACAAGAAGCTTCTGCGCTGTTACCAGATGGCGGTAAAGGAATGCCTGCATCATATCTTCCGCAGGGACTGCGCGGCGGCTGACATTCTGCGATCCGCAACTGGCGGTGCCTTCAATTTCCAGCGTCGTAAGCTGTTTTTCCGTACGCGGCGAAGCGGCAATTATCATCTGCGCAGAGGCGGCGCCTTCGGGAATTACAGACCTTTGAAGCGTAATGCCGGTCGGTGCATCCACAACGGAAAGCTCAATCTTTCCCGTAAATCCGCCGTAACGGATGGCATGTACGGTTACTATGGCCGTGCCTTCCCGCGGAATGCGCAGACTGGAAGGAACGACCCGCAACTGGAAGTCAGGCTGTTCCTCGCCGATCATCAGACGGTAGGCGTATTCTTCGCCGCCCTTGCCCTGTGCATCATCCAGTCGTATGAAATAGGTTCCGCTTTCAGGCAGTGTGCAGTCGATACGGGCATCGGCATGATGCGTAATAAGCCCCTCGCCTTTGTCCGCAGCGTCATCGCTCGCAACCAATATCTTTTGCTCTGCGTTAAGCAATATCAAGCGGGCGTCGAGCGGCGAGCCCAGCCGGCGGGCAGAGACGGCAATGGTTTTTTGATCGCCTTGATGTCCCGTGAAGCAAAACCAGTCCTGGTCACCAGGCTTTCCGATTGTTCCATTAAAAACAGTGTCATTGGTTACCGCAACGGCCTGTGAAAACTGATCGTCGGGCTCTTTCTCATGGCTGTCGGGCAGCGATGAGACAGTGAACATCCGGCTGTTGGAAACAAGTCCGTCTTTTTCGACACGAATAAACTGCATGTCGGGCGCATTGCGGATCGTTTTCAGTTCCAGTTTTTTGGAAGGAAGATTCGCGCCGTAAAGAGCAACCTCCACTTCACTGTTTGCCGTTCCGCCCAATGGATATATCCGTTCTATAAAGGGAAGTTCGCCGATTGAAATGCGATAAACGAAATCCTCACGGCCGCGAAAGATCGAGTCACGGATGGAAAATGTATAATCCCCGTCTTCAGGCACAGTATAAATCAACACAGGATCAGGGCTTGACAGATAGTCGTCGTCGTAAGCGACTTCCCTGCCTTTGGCATCGTAAAGCGCCAAAACCGCCTGAAACCAGCCGGGAACAGCATCCGCCAGATAAGGAACCAGTGAACGGGCTTCTGTTTTTAAAACCAGCGACTGCCCTTTGACAGCGTGAAAGCGGAAACTGTCTGTATCGCCGGGCATAATCTGCCCATTCACGAGCACCGGGAGTGCCGGCAGTTTTTCGGGTGCCGTCAGCTGATTATTGGGCTCTTTTTCAGTAATTTCCGGCAGCCGGCCGATCTGGAAAACGAGCGGATTGGACAGCCCGTTGGTTGTAATAACCCGCAACTCGCAGTCGCCCGGCGTAATGTTTTCCGGCAGGGTAAGTTCCAGCGTGACCCGCTCCGCAATCTGCGGATTGAACTGCTTTTTGGCGGCCATAGCGGGATTCATTTTGTCTTCAATACTCACTTCTTTGACCATCGCTATTTCCGGCTCAAGCAGTTCAATCTGCTGCTGCATCTGCCGCTTGACCTGTTCACTCGGTTCCTCGGCCATTTTTGCTTCGAGGATCTCTTTCCGGCGGCGCAAAGCACCGCCTTCCTTCTGCTCATAGATGCGCAGATAGTCCGTCTGCCGGACTTCAACCGGAACGCCGGCCAGATTTATTCCGTCGAAATCTCTAAGATACTGCCCGCCGATGGTAACGGTTAACGTCTTCCCCGGCAGCGAGCCGGCCGGGTAGACGAACCCGATATGAGGAGTGACCGCTGCTGTAAGAACGGCCGCGGATGCTGAAAAAACCGCCAGAATTAACCGGATCATTTTTTTCATTACATGATCTCCCGAAGCACTCCGCCGCTTTCCAGTTTGATGCTCTTGTCAGCCAACGGAGAAATAAATGCAGTTTTCCCGTCCGGAGTCGGCAAGGTTCCGTTCGGATCAATGCCCAGCTGTTCATAAATACTGGCGGTTAAATCCCACGGATAAACCGGCCGTTCAACCACTTCTTCGCCGCGCACACTGGTAACACCCACGACATGCCCGCCTTTAAACCCGCCGCCGGCCACGAGATGTGAAAAGGCCTTTCCGTAATGGCTGCGGCCGCCGTTCCAGGGCGCGGACCAGTCGATTTTCGGCGTTCTGCCGAATTCGCCGCCGCACCATACGATGGTCGTATCCAGCAGACCGCGATCCGAAAGATCTTTCAGGAGCGTCGAAAGCCCGTTGTCCAGCTGCGGAAGCATTTGAGCCATCAGTTCGAAATGTTTTTTATGCGTGTCCCAGCCCGGGGCATTAATGGTGACAAAAGGAACACCGGCCTCCACCAGCTTGCGGGCCTGCAAGCAAGACTGTCCGAACGTATTCTTTCCGTAGGCGGTACGAAGCTCGTCCGGCTCTTTGGACAAATCGAACGTATTCTTGGCTTCGCCCAGAATCAGCGAATAAGCGTCCTGCTGATTTTTTGTCATACGGTCGATGACCGGGCTGCCTTCCATGGCACGGGCAAAGGTATCGAGATTTCCGAGCAGCTCGCGCCGGTTCTTCTGCCGGACATCACTGATTCCTTCGGCAACAACGCCTTCAACAGCAAACGGCGTTTTGGCAGGATCACCGCCCGTCGCAAACGGCTGGTATTTCGACCCGAGAAAACCCGCTTCAGAAAAACGTCCCTGCGGTTTTGTGAGAGCGACATAGGGCGGAATCAGCCCGTCGTAGCCGGCACCGTATCCCTTCTTATAAGAAAGAACCGCGCCTACGGATGGATTGACAATTCCATCAACCGGCTTCGTTCCGGTCATAACCATGTATGATGCGACTTCGTGCGCATTGTTTCCGTGGGTCATACCCCGGAGCAGTGAATATTTATCAGCCATTTTTGCCAATTGCGGCAATGCCTGACCGATACGGATACCATTCACATTGGTGGCAATCGGCTTGTCGTATTTTCCGAAATAGTCGTAACCGGCGTCGGGCTTCGGATCAAAGGTGTCGAGATGACAGGGGCCGCCCCACAGCCAGACCTGAATCACTGATTTGGCTTTTGCCTTAATCGGATTAATCGCTTCAGCGGCCTTCAGGGTGAACCAGTCAGAAAGCATCAGTCCGGCCGCGCCGAACATGCCGAGCCGCAACGCATCGCGACGTGTAACCGCCAAAGATGGAACTTTTTCTGCACTCATCGCCGTCTCCCCGTTTTTAATGCTTGAGAACAAACTCACTGGTATTGATCAAAGCCCACGCCAAATCATAAAAACCGTTGTCGGCCCGGTCCGATGCCGCAATATAAGCGAAAGCGATTTTCTGCTCCTCCGGGGTCGGAAGCCGGGAAAGAATTTCCAAATAGAGCTGGTTGACACGCTCTTTACTCCCGGGACAGGACGCCATCACTTTGCGCAGACGGGGCCCGTTCATTATTTTATTCCGGATGTGTGAGGAATTCAGCATGTGCAGCGTTTGAAAGACAGACGGGTTGTTGTTGCGATCCGATTCAAGCGAAGTGTCCCGTCCGGGCCGCCCGAACATTTCAAGGAACGAGGACTTGATGCTGCCGTCTGCCAGCATGATAGTCCGTTCGCTTGAGGGAATAAATGTGAACGGTTCGGGAATAGCGCTGGAATATTCTTCACCGGTGCCGGCAATCTGGCAGATTGCATCAATGAGCACTTCCGCATCAAGCCGCCGCGCCCGGTAATGCGAAAACCCGGCTTCATCACCTGTATTTTCAGGAGTCGGCAGCGACGAGAGCTGATATGTAGATGAATTGAGGATCAAGCGATAGATGTGCTTGAGATCATATTTGCTGTCGACCAGCTCTTTCTCAAGATAAGCCAGCAGTTCAGGACTCCACGGTTTATTATCCGGACGGATATCATCCGCTTCATGAATAATGCCCCGCCCCATCAGCCAGAACCAGACGCGGTTGACAATGGCTTTGGCAAACCACGGATTATCCGGAGCCGTCAACCAATCGGCAAAAGCGACTCGCGGATCGGCGCAGGGATCCAGTTTAAGCGGACGTTTTCCCGGCGGAGTCGGCAGCACCGGCTCCTTAGTTGCCGGATTAAGCAGTTGTTTGCCCGGATCGGAATAAACGATCTCCTCTTTCCATTCGTCTGTATTTTTGTAGGATACTTTGGCAAAAAACGCATCCATGCCGAGCTTCTGCTCTTCACTCCAGCCGGAGTTATCAAGCCGGACACCCATAAAAACCAGCGCCACGGTATCGAAAATCTTGCGGGGTGTCCGCTCCTGAAACGGCCGGTAGAAATTAGCGGGCGGATCCTTGAAATTGCTGCCACTGGTTGTCAAAAGGGTACGGGCAAACCGGTCGTACGGCATGTTGCGGCGAAAAGCGTCAAGTATCCAGTACTGATAGGCCTGTACGGCATTCGGCCAGAGATTGCTGGGAAATTCAGATTTTACCCGCAGAAGATCGCACCACTTGAGCGCCCGGTATTCGGCAAACTCCGGACGTTCAAGCAGATCGTCAATTAATTCAGCCCGTTTGTCCGGACTGCGGCTGGAAAGAAACTTGCGCACCTCGTCGGCCGTCGGCAGCGTACCGATTACATCAAGATAGGCGCGGCGGACAAAGACAGCATCTGAACAAAGATCAGAAGGTGAAAAACCGGTTGCAGCCTGTTTGGCGAAAACAAGCGTATCGACATTGTTACGGGCGGGAACCTGTTCTGCGCCGCCCGGCAGCACAAAAACAGCACTCAACAGAATAACCCGCAACATCATTTTCATAAAGTCCTCTGGTTATAACTTCCTCTGTATAACGCCCGGCACCGGAAAATATTGTAAAACGCAGATATATTATGCTTAAAAACCGCCTTTTCAGATACAAAAAAACCGCCCCGAAAATCCGGAGCGGCTGTCGGATTCGCTGACTTACCCTTGCAGAGCCATTAGAAACTCGGCGTTACTCTTGGTTTTTTTAAGCCGGTTGATAAGCAGTTCCATGGCTTCGACCGGAGGAACATCCTTGAGCGCCTTGCGAAGCGTCCAAATCCGGGCCAGTTCCTCTTTATGCAGCAGCAACTCTTCCTTGCGGGTTCCGCTCTTTTCGATATTAATCGCGGGAAAGATGCGCTTGCCAACCAAGTCGCGGTCGAGCGCCAGTTCCATGTTGCCGGTTCCTTTGAATTCCTCAAAGATCACCTCGTCCATGCGGCTGCCGGTATCGACCAGCGCGGTCGAAATAATCGTCAGGCTGCCGCCGCCTTCAATATTGCGCGCCGCACCGAAAAAGCGTTTCGGCTTGTGCAGGGCATTGGCATCCACACCGCCGGAAAGAATCTTTCCGCTGTGCGGCTGAATGGTGTTATAAGCGCGGGCCAGACGGGTGATGCTGTCGAGCAGGATAATGACATCTTCGCCGTTTTCGACGCGGCGTTTGGCCATTTCAATCACAATCTCAGCAACCTGTACATGGCGTTCCGGGTGCTCATCAAAGGTCGAAGAAAGCACTTCGGCCTTGGTGGTGCGCTGCATATCCGTCACTTCTTCCGGACGTTCGTCGATCAGCAGAATGATCAGCTTGGCATCGGGATTGTTCTGCGAAATGCTGTTGGCAATTTTCTGCAACAGCACCGTCTTGCCGGTACGCGGCGGTGCGACAATCAGTCCGCGCTGCCCCTTGCCGATCGGTGTCGCCAGATCCATCACGCGCATCGAAATTTCGTCGGCCGTGGTTTCAAGACCAAGCCGTTCGTCAGGAAAAAGCGGCGTAAGGTTTTCGAACGGAATGCGGTTGATATTTTTCTCCGGCGCATCGTTGTTCACCTTATCCACCGACAGCAGCGCAAAAAAACGCTCTTTCGGACGCGGCGAACGGATCGGCCCTTCAATCAGGTCACCGGTGCGCAGGCCGAAACGGCGGATCTGCGGCGGAGAAACATAAATGTCTTCCGGGTTCGGCAGGTAGTTGTTTTCCGATGAGCGCAGGAAGCCGAATTTATCCGGCAGCACTTCCAGAATGCCGCGGCAGTTGGCTTCATTGCCCCAGCGGATCTGTGTTTTAAGGATTTCAAAAATCAGTTCGTGTTTGCGCAGGCCGGCCGGATCTTCAATCGAATAACTTTCCGCCAGTTTCTTAAGCTCGGGAATTTCAGTGACCTGAAGTTCAAAAAGATTGAGTTTCGGCATTTTCCGGGCCGGCGTTTCCGGCAGTCTTTCCTGCTCGTCGCCGTTCCCGCCGATATTTCCATTGCCGCCGCGGTTTCCGTCATTATTGTTCCGCCCGTGATGCCGGGGATTGTTTCTGTTATTCTGCCGCCGGTTGTTATCCTGCCTTTGATTGCTGTTCTGCCGCTGGCCGCGATCATCCCGATGGCTGTTATCATGCCGTTGACCGCGATCATCATGCCGGGAAGCATTATCCTGTCGCTGGCCGTGGTCATCCTGCCGGGGGCTGTAATCGTGTCTTTGTCCATGATCGTCCTGCCGCTGATCATAACCCTGTCCGCGATCTTCCGCGGCTTCTGCCGGCGGCACAGATATTTCGACCGACGTCGCCGGTTCTACTGCTACATGCGCCTCTTCCTGTTTCGGCACCTCTTCGTGTTTCGGCGCTTCGACTTTCGCGGCTCGCGGAGCGCGCGGCGTCCGCAGGGCTTTTACCGGCTTTGCGGCATGTTCCTGTTCTTCACTCATAGCTCTTCCTCTTCTCATACCGGATCTCTTCAACGAGATCCAACACCCGGCTGCGCAACGCCTCCGGCGTCCCGCCGTTTTCGATTACAAAGTCCGCTCGCGAGACTTTTTCTGCCTGCGGCAGTTGCGCCGCAATCCGCCGGCACGCCTCGTCTTTCGAAATTCCGCGTTTTTCCAATCTTTGGAAAACCTGTTCTTCCGGAGCCGTCACGCAGATCACGGCATCCCAGCCTTCGACCCAGCCCGCTTCGAAAAGAAGCGGAACCAGCACCGCTGCATCTTCCCGCGCTTCACGGCAGTCCTTGATCCACTTCTGAGAAGCTTCGATCACCGCCGGATGCACCAGCCGGTTTAAAACTTCGCGCGCCTGCGGGTCGGAAAAAATTTTCTTTCCGAGCTTCGCGCGGTCAATCTCTTCATCGGCACCCAGAATCGCCCTGCCGAAACATCCGACAACCTTCTTGTATACCGGACGCCCTTTACCCATCAGTTCGTGCGCCATAAAATCGCTGTCCAGCACCTTGAACCCTTCTGAAGATAAAATCCGGCCTGTCTCAGTTTTGCCGCAGGCAATGCCGCCGGTAATACCTAGAATAATCACTTGCGGTAAATTCATAAATTAAGACGAACAGATTTGGGATCCGGCTGATTAGAAAACGTTCGGTAAAACAAATAAAAGGGAACCGTACCGGAATGTGCGCAGATAGTTACTGCATACCTGCAAGTTGTCAACCTCGTTTATATCTGTGCATCGAGATAATTCTGCAGAATGATTTGCGCCGCCACCTTATCCACCACGCCCTTGCGTCTCCTTCCATTGAGACCGGCTTCACGTAATGCGTTGTGCGCACTTACCGTACTCATCCGCTCATCCCATTCAAAAACCGGCACATCGGTTCTGGTTTTCAGTTTTCCGATAAAGCTCCGGACCTTCTCCGTCGCCGGGCCGTACGAACCGTCCATATTGCGCGGCAGTCCGACAACAATCTTTTCAATCTGATGCCCGGCAATCAGCGCGATGATTTGATTCAGCCCGGCATTTGTATTGTCTAGAACACAAAGCGAAGAGGCTAGAAACCCGGTCGGATCGCTCAATGCAACTCCTATTCGCACGTCGCCGTGATCAATGCCAAGTACGCGGCCCATTACTTAAACTGTTCCGTTTCGATACGGTTTTTCTCAAGTTTCATGCCGTTTTTGACAGCCTTTTCAAATCCCTTTTCAAACATACGCACCGTCATCGGTTCGAGCGTGAGAACCACCGCAACCATCGACAGGGCGACCGTCCAGGCGATCAAGGCGGTGACGTAATCGCCTTTCTGAAACAGCACCGTTAGAGGCACCACTACAACCGCCAATGCTGCGGCCGGCACAGCCAACGGCATCCACCACTCATGAAAATCCAGAACCGGCAGAAGCGCCATGGCGGCGAGAATAATCGCCAGACCGGCAGCGGTCATCAGAGCGCCGGTGGTGTAAAAGGCTCCGATAGCACCCAGCCCGGTACTGATGCGGCTCAGTGCCAATGCGCCGAACAGCACGCAAAGCGCAACAAGCAAATATGTTTCATTCGGAGTCGGCCGTCCGAAAAAATGCAGAAACAGCTCATGAAACTCCTTCAGCCATACGTCCATTTCTCCCTCCTTGTCAGAGCAGGCGGTCATAGGAACCCTGCTCCCGCAGCCGGACGAGCATCTTTTTGATCTCCTGGGCCTTTTCTTTCGGACAAACCAGTGTTACGCCCTCGGCCTGCACAACAATAAGATTCTCAATACCGATCACCGCCGTCAGCCGGTCTTTGGAAAAAACGATATTATTCTTCGCATCAACCTGCTCACAGCACCCGATCAGCGTATTGCCGCCCGGATCCTGCGGGTAATGAGTTTCTAGAGCAGGCCATGTGCCAATATCATCCCACATAAACATTCCGCAGGCCATTACGATATTATCCGCCTTCTCCATCAACGCATAATCAACGGAAATTTTTCCAAGGGTCGGATAGATTTTTTCCAAACCTTGCGAAATTTCACTGCGCTTCGCATAAACCGTCAGCTCATCCATCAGCTTTTTCATTTCCGGACAATGTGCCGCAAACGCTTTTCCGAGCGTTGGAACCGACCATATAAACATGCCGGAATTCCAGAAAAACTTTCCGTCCGCCAGATATTCCTGCGCCCTGGACAGTGCCGGCTTCTCGACAAATCGCACCGCCTTTTTGAACTGCGCGCCTTCGGCCTTGGCAAAATCAGCGCCGGACTCAATGTAACCGAACCCGGTACTCGGGAATGTCGGTTTAATGCCGATGGTCACCAGAATTTCATTTTTCTCCGCCAAATCCATTCCGCCGCGCAGCGTCGCTTTAAAAACATCCAGATCGCCCATTACCTGATCAGCCGTCAGCACCGCGAAAACCGCCTTCGGATCACATGCACCGACCAGCGCGCCGCCGCAGGCGACTGCCGCCGCCGTATCGCGCCCGATCGGTTCGCCGACAATATTTTCCGGCGGCAGCATCGGCGCGGCGTGGCGCGTCGCCTCGACCAGATCGGCATTCGTCACCACAAAAACATTTCCCGGATGAATCAAACCGTCGAGCCGCTCCACCGCCTGCGCAATCAGCGGCTTATCGCCCACCAGCGCCAGCAGCTGCTTCGGATGCTTCGACGTACTCAGCGGCCAGAACCGCTCGCCCTTCCCGCCCGCCATAATCACTGCATAACGTCCTGCCATTTCGTTCTCCGTCTTTGAGTTCAAAATTTTTCTTGAGCCAATCGTATCAACTGACTAATAAGCTGACGATCCGCATCTGGACGATTCAGCCAGTAATTCACATTGCAGATGAGCACTAGCTCTTTTTTTGCCCGGCTCAATGCTGTGTTTAAAAGTTTATCGGCGTCAGCCTGTGTATTTGTAACGTCAGTGAACCACGGCTCCCTTCCTGGTTTGCCATCATCTACCACACTGAAAATGACGGTATCCCATTCTCGTCCCTGTGCTTTATGAACAGTAAAAAGCTGTTCTTTCTGACGATAAGGCAGATTGCCTTTTATTGTTCTAACCTGATTCAGATAGGGTGTTATTATCGCTACCGAAGATATCTGATCCGGCAGTGTCAGATATTCTACAGCACTAGCGGCCTCTTCTTTATTCACTTTTTTCTCGGCCTCCTGAACAGCACGCACATCAACAATACAAAGTTTTAAGGGATGCTTTGCTCCGGACTCCAACCCACATTTATAGATAAATTGATCCAGCAACTTGGCCAGATTGTCTCCGAACCGGTAGGTTTTATTGAGTATGTGCATGTTTGGATAGATTTTTCCCATCTCAGGTGGGCTTTGCTCAATTACCTCAAACGGTTTCGTCGCCTTAATGAGCCAGAGGGCACACATTGAGGGCTGCCCCCACAAATTGATTGTCCGAGCAGACAGGTTCCCGTCCCCGTCCTGAACAATGGGTGGAATTTGTTTGTGGTCACCTATAAAGGTGACCGGGATTCCTGAATCATTAAAAAGACACAGCGCCTTGATCATCGGGGCAAATCCGGCTTCGTCCACAAATTTATGCGCACACTTCAACGGGATATCCATGAAGAGGCTAATATATTTGTCGAGCGTCATGGCAATGACTTGTTTCTTTTCTAAAACCTCCTGAGTGCTCTGCCCCAATCGCTCTTTCTCTTCCTGCGCCTGTAAGATTTCGTTCTTCAATTCGACCTGATCTATTAAGGCAAGAGCTTCTTCGGCATTTTTCCTGATTTCATCTAGCGTCTGTTTACACTCGTCAATCCCATTGCCAGCAAGGCTCGCCAGAGCGTTGTTGATTGGTGGACGAGGTGTATTCCTCTGACGAAGCTGTGAGACCTGCTGTTCCAACTCTTCAGAAACCTTCGTCCGCTCTTTTTCATAGCGTTCGATCAGCCGTTTCTGCGCCGCCTCTTCAACAAGCAATTCTTCGATACGCTTCTCTGCCGACGAGTGCTGTGCACATAACCGCTCAAGCTCGTCCTTGCAGTCCTTTTCTTTACCCTCCAAAACATTCCGTTCAGGACGGGTTTGAAATCCGGAAACAAACGATCTGAACCCTGACCCGTAATACCTCTTGATGTCCCGCTGCACTGCAGAAAGGGCTTGTTCTGCGTTCTTTATGCGAACGTTAACTTCCGCCGTATTACGAACCAAATCCTCCCGTTGCTCTCTCAGGGAATCCATCTCTTTCTTATGGTGAGAACAGGCTGTTTCTTTCTCAAAAATGGCGCCTTTAAAATCATCAAGGGCGCTGAATAAAGGAGCCAATTCTTCCAAGGTTCGGATAGCCGTTTCGGCATCCTCGCGACGCGCCAGTTTTTCTTCCCATGCATGAATTTGCTGCGAAATCTGTTTAACCTTTTTTTGCACGCCGATTTCTTCGCAGCATTCAGGATATTTTGAAGCAAACGAATGGGACGGTGTACCCAATCGAAGGATTTTATCCCGGCTGCAAAAGCCCTTTTCAATAATCGGCTCCAAGGCATTTTCCACTGCCGAATTGGTTGGCGCGAAGACCGCCGCCTGCCCTCCGGCCAACACAACCTGCTCAACTGCGTTCAATAGCGCATAGCGGGTTTTCCCTGTTCCAGGCGGACCCCACACATATTGAACAGGATGCTTTAAGATGTGCTCTATTTCCGGCTTCTTATCGCCTCCGTTATTTTGAAATGCCGTATAAACGGTTTCGGGTAACCTTAAATCTTTACCATTACCTTTGGCCCATTTCTCGACATTCTTTACTAAGAATTTCAGATCACTGACTATCCTCAAATCATTGCACGGTATCTGAGAAAACGTCTGCTCATCCCGGAGTATTCCAACAGTTAATCGGTGCTGTTCATTGTCGTATTCTATAACTTTGAAGGCGTCATTATTCCAAATGGCGGGATTCTCATTCCGAATTTCTTTTATAAAGAATCCATCTAAATCATAGAGCGATCCGCCAAGATCAAAAGTCCAGTGTGTATGATAAATCGGATGATCGGTAGTAGATTTTGGAGCCTCGACTTGTTTACTGATTCGGCTCCGTATCCGGATTGTTGTTGTCCCTAAATTGTGCGCCTCCAAGTGTCTGTAATACTCGTCAGCTGAATTGATGATCAGTTGTTGCAAAGGTGTATACGGACGGGGCTCCTGACATGCAGAGCAGACAAGATTTTCCAACTTGTTTTCTAGATTGCAACGAGGACAATCCCACATCATAAGCCCTCACTCTTTTCACTAATTTCCAATGTTTGGATACGTAATGCGGTGATTTTTCCAAACATTGGAACGTTTCTACCCGTTTTCTCAAGGGTTTGGAAGCGCGTCGGCGGCATTATTTGAGCTTTTCCAACTTGGCGAGCAGAACTTCGCGCAAGTGCGATTTGTCGTCAGGATAAAGCGAGATGAGTTTTTTGCCCTGCTGCTGGTAGAGCTGCTGTTTTTTTAGCATGCCGATTTTGTAGTCGGCGGTGTCCATGCCCCAGTATTCGACATAGACATCGAATTCCGGCAGGTAAAAGTCAGGGCGGATGGCGTGTCCGCTGAGGATGCGGAACCGTTCGTCGTAGCGATATTCGATTCCTTCCGCCGCCAGCACCTCGCAAATCAGCCGCTCGCCGTCGGACTGCACGATCGTTCCGTCTTTGGCGCGGATGGTTTTTTGCAATTCCACCTTGGTTTCAAAGTTGCGCCGGTCGAGAAACACCTCGTCGAAGCAATGGTCACAGAACGGACGCTGAAACGCCTTTTGCGAACGGGCGTATTCGTCCGTCGCCAGCTTTACGCCGCAACGGCGGCAGCAGTGAACAACCTGTTCTTCGGCAATCCGCACTGCTTCACGGATGGTTTTTCCGGCAGCCAGCACACTGCGCTTGACGCAGTCTTTCTCCACCGGGCTTTTGTAGAGGTCGCGCAAATCCGGTAAAACGTCTTTGGCGTGTGTTCCGAAAGCACCGAGCGCCTTGGCTGTGTATTGCCGCACCTGCGGATGGGCGTCCGCAAGAAGCGGCTGGAGAGTTTGCACCGCAGGTTCCGGCGCAACAATCCCGGCCAGCTTGCCGGGTGCGGAGGCCGCCAGCCGCCGAACCAGCGGAGATTCCGAACGGGTCAGTTCCGCCAGCTCACCGAAAGCAGAAGCAGCGGCGCTTTCGCCCAGCTCTTTGGCCCGCGCGGCCAGCTTTCTTTCGTTTCCAATGTTCATGACTGATTCCGCATCACTGATGCTTTATCGCGTCCGAAGCCAGTTGCAACGCAACAAAGGACGCTCAAATGTTTTTCACGGCCCGAACCATTTCGGCTACAAACTTCGCCGCATCGGCAAGCCCTTCCGGCGTGTGCGGGTTGTTGTGGAACCGGTTGACGATGGCGCTGCCGACAACGACGGCGTCGGCGAACGACGCGGCTTCGGCGGCCTGTTGAGGCGTGCCGATTCCAAAGCCGAGCGCGACCGGCAGTTTGGTGTGCGTTTTGATTTTTCCGACCAGTCCGCGCGCCCCTTCGGCGATAGAGTCGCGCACGCCAGTGACCCCTTCGCGGGAAACGCAATAGACGAAGCCGTTGGCATCTTTGACGATCTGTTTCATCCGCTCTTCCGGCGTGGTCGGCGTAATCAGCGTGATGCTGTTGAGGTTGGCGGCGGAAATAAATTTTCTGTACGGCCCGGCTTCTTCGCGCGGCATGTCGAGAATCAGAAACCCATCAATGCCAGCCACCGCGGCTTCGTTCATGGCTTTTTCAAAACCGCGGGCGTAGAGCGTATTGAGGTAGGCGTAGAAAATCAGAGGAATCTGCGAGCGTTCGCGGATCTTGGCGACCATCGCCATAACACCGTCAAACGTCGCCCCGGCGGCCAGCGCGCGGGTGGCGGAATCCTGATTGACGCGGCCGTCGGCCAGCGGGTCGGAAAACGGCAGGCCGAGTTCGACAATATCTACACCGGCGTCTTCGAGGCGCAAAACGATATCCACCGTGTCGTCAAGCGACGGGTCTCCCGCGCCGATATAAGCGATGAATCCTTTTTTACCCTGCTTTTTGAGGGCGGCAAATTTCTGATCAACGCGTGTCTTTTTCATTTTCCTTCCAGAAACTTGCGGATGAGCAGCGCCCGTTTGATGTCGCGCTCTTCGGGGCTCAGTGCTGCGCCCGCTTCTTTCTGCAGGTGCGACGGATGAATCCGGATGAAAAGCCGGTCGATTTCACGCCGCGCCATTTTCGGCAGCAGCCCAAGATCAACGCCCATCCTCAGCGCCGAAAGCAAGTCGAGCGCTTCGCCGGTGGTCATCAGCGCGGCGTTGGCCAGAATGCCGTACGCCCGGCCGACGTGGTCGTGTACGCGGATTTCCTGCGTACTCATCAGTCGCAACCGCGCGTTCTTTTCGTGTTCAATAACTTCGAGAACAATCTGTTCGAGATTGGCAATGATCTCGATCTCCGGGCGGCCCAGCGTAACCTGATTCGAAATCTGGAACATGTGGCCGGAGGCCTCGGAGCCTTCGCCCCACAGTCCGCGCACGGCAAGACCGATTTTGGAAACCGCGTTGATCACCGGCTTGATTTCTTCGGTCAGCACCAGCCCCGGCAGATGGAGCATGACGCTGGCGCGCAAACCGGTGCCGACATTTGACGGACAGGCGGTGAGATAGCCGAGCTTGCTGGAAAAAGCGTAGGAAAGCCCCTGTTCGAGCGCGTTGTCCAGTTCGTCGGCAACTTCCCAGGCCTTCTGCAGATTCATCCCCGGCTGAAGCGATTGCAACCGGATGTGGTCTTCTTCGTTCACCATTACGGCGCGGCATTCGTCTTCGTTAACAAATACACCGCTGCCCGTCTGACGTTCCGCCAGCTCGCGGCTGATCAGGTGGCGCTCAAAAAGCAGTTCGCGGTCAAGCGCGCTCAGTTCATCCATCCGCCAGCGCAGAAAACTTTTACTGTCCGGTACGCCGTCAAAAGCCAGCACGACTTCATTCCAGACGCGGTTACGGATCTCTTTGGAGGCCCAGCCGGGAAAGGTGGTGTCGCGCAGGTTGCGCGCCAGCCGGACGCGGCTGCTGATGACCGGACCTTCTTCGGGGCCCGCTTCAAGCCAGCCGCCATGCCGCTCTAAAAATCCATCGAGGGTCATTTCTTCGCCCCTTCTTCCTGAGCGCCTTCGTCGCGGCATTTTTTGATCTGATCGCGCAGTTTGGCCGCTTTTTCAAAATCCTCGCGGGCAATCGCCGCTTCAAGATCTTTTTGCAGGCGGGCGATCTTCGACTTGATCCTCGTCTGCACGCCTTCGCGCGCCGGAATTTTTCCGACGTGCTGTCCGCTGTGGTGCATTGCTTTGATCGCCATCGTCAGCTCCGCCATGAAAGTTTTGTAGCATTCCGGACAGCCGAGCCGTCCGGTTTTGCGGAATTCTTCGCGCGCCATGCCGCAGCCCGGACAGGTGAGACTCAGCTCGCTGGCAATATTTTTCTGGGTTCCGCTCAGCCCCATCAGAATATCGGTTATGGAAATCGGACTGTGAATGTCCATGCCCTGTGCTTTGGCGTGCTCCTCGCAGAGATGAACTTCCTTCATCTCGCCGTTGACCACCTGCGTCATATGCACGACGGCTTCTTTATCGCAGAGATCGCACTTCACAGAAAATCCCCTTATTCGATCGACGTGCCGTTGTTGTTGACGAAATCACGGTAGGCTTTGATCAGCTTGTTCGTGGCCGGGCCGGGTTTGCCGGTACCGATCGGACGCTTGTCGAGTTCGACAACGGCAATAACTTCCGCCGCGGTTCCGGTCAGGAAAACTTCGTCGGCCGTCCAGAGTTCGTAACGGGTCATAACCGTTTCCTGAACATCCATACCCAGCTCACGGCCCAGCTGCATGACTTTGTCCCGCGTGACACCTTCCAGCGCACCGCACCAGGTGGGCGGGGTCATGAGTTTGTTGCCTTTGATAGCAAAAACGTTGTCGCCGGAAGCTTCTGCAATAAAGCCCTGCGAGTTGAGCAGGAGACATTCCATCACGCCGGCGTTGATCGCTTCGATTTTGGCCATGATGTTGTTGAGATAGTTCAGGCTCTTGACGCGCGGATTGACCGCTTCGGCCATATTCCGGATGGTGCCGGCGGTGATGATCTTCATGCCCTTTTCATACAGCTCGGCCGGATACAGCTGAATATCCGCCGCGATGATGATGACCTGCGCCTTTTTGCATTGGAACGGATTCAGACCCAGCGAACCGACGCCGCGCGTGACAACATGCCGCATATAGCCGTTTTTCAGACCGTTCGCCTTGCAGGTTTCAATCGTCGCTTTTTTCAGTTCTTCTTTGGTCATGCCGACATTCAGCGCAATCACCTTGGCTGAATCAAGCAGGCGGTCCATATGTTCATCAAGAAACGCAACCCGTCCGTTGTATACACGGGTACCTTCAAAAACGCCGTCGCCGTACAGCAGACCGTGATCAAAGACCGAAACAACCGCATCCTTTTCATCAACCAGTTTGCCGTTCAAAAAAATCTTCATATTCTTTTCCTATTCTTCCAGCTTCCCGTCTTTTAAAACCAATTCGCGCTGACAGCGCGCCGCCACCTGCTCATTGTGCGTCACCATAATCAGTGTGCGTTGCGCAGATTGCGCTAAATCAAAGAGGTTGTTCAATATATTTTCGCCGGTATGCGAATCCAGATTGCCCGTCGGCTCGTCGGCCAGAATCAGATCCGGATCATTCATCAGCGCCCGCGCAACCGCCACCCGCTGCTGCTCACCGCCGGAAAGTTCCATCGGGCGATGATCCATCCCCGGCCAGTCC
>JBAZTQ010000031.1:0-28938 GCA_041661845.1 Kiritimatiellales bacterium
CTTTTCCGACCGCAAAGACAACGAACTCACCGTCCCCAACTTCCTCTTTTTCGGCGGGGAACATATCGAAGACCTCAGCGAATCCTACGGCGACACCAAACGCAAAAAAGAAAAAGTCAGTGGACTGCTCGACATCCTTTCGCGCTACAACTTCACCGTTATCGAAAACACCCCGCACGAATCGGAAGTCGCCCTCGATCCCGAACTGCTCGGCATGGTCTTTGAAAACCTGCTTGCCGCCTATAACCCCGAAACCGGGGCCACCGCCCGCAAACAGACCGGCTCGTTTTACACCCCGCGCGAAATCGTCAGCTACATGGTCGATGAATCCCTGATTGCGTATCTCAAGAATGCAGTGGCCACAAAAAACACAAAAAAACACGAAAAGAAAACTGGAGGGTCGAGTTCCACCTCGACCGCGGACGGCGTGGAAGCCGTCCCTCCGGAAATCGAAGCGAAGCTTCGCGACCTGCTTTCTTACGACGCCGAAGGCAATCCGTTCAACGAATCCGAAACCGGAACATTGATTGCCGCCGTGGACGCCTGTAAAATTCTCGACCCCGCCTGCGGCTCCGGCGCGTTTCCGATGGGCGTTTTGCACAAACTGGTGCTCATCCTTTCCAAACTCGACCCTGGCAACAAAAAGTTTCTTCAAACGCAGATTGAAAAACTCGACGACGTGATTCTGCGCGATGAGCTGACGCGTAATTTCGAAGAAAACTATGCCGACTACGGACGTAAACTCTGCCTGATTGAAAACTGCATCTACGGTGTGGACATCCAGCCCATCGCCTGCCAGATCAGTAAACTGCGCTTCTTCATCTCGCTACTCTGCGATCAGAAAACCGATGCCGAAAAGCCCAACCTCGGCATCCGCCCGCTGCCGAACCTCGAAACCAAATTCGTCGCCGCCAATACGCTGATTGGTCTGGAACGACCCAAAGAGCAGCAGTTTGAATTCGGGGACGACGTGCTGGCCAAAAAAGAAATTGATCTGGCCAAAGTCCGGCACGAGCATTTCAAAGCCCGCACTCAGAAGACCAAGCAGAAATACCGGGAGCTGGATAAACAGTTGCGCGAAGAGATTCGCGACCTGCTGGTTCAGAAGCATTGGAAAGCTTCAGTCGCTAAACAGATTGCCGGTTGGAATCCCTATGACCAGAACGCCTCCGCGTCCTTCTTTGACCCCGAATGGATGTTCGCCATCACCGACGGCTTCGACGTGGTGATTGGAAATCCGCCCTATGTCCGGCAGGAGGACATTAAGGAATACAAACCCGTGTTTCAGAAAGCCTATTCCTGCTATACCGGAACAGCCGACCTGTTCGTCTATTTCTTCGAACGCGGCGTACAGTTGCTCAAAAAGGACGGGGTGCAGACCTACATCTGCTCCAACAAATATTTCCGCGCCGGATACGGGAAGCCGCTCCGTCAGTTTCTCGCGGACAACATGCAAATTCGCAGTCTGATTGATTTCGGCGACGCGCCGGTCTTCGAAGCCACCGCCTATCCCAGCATTATTGTCATGTCAAAAGGTAGGGACGGCTCTCCGAGCCGTCCGGGAAGCGGCGCGCTCGGAGAGCACGCCCTACCTGGAAATGAATTCCTCGCCCTCAACTGGGCCCCCGGTGACCCCGTCTCCGCCTTTGTCGAAATTTTCAGAAGCCGCGCCTTTTCGATGAAGCAGAGCTATCTGACCGCCGATGGCTGGCAGCTGGAAAACCCGCAGGTCTTCGCCCTGATGCAAAAACTCCGCGCCGCCGGAAAACCGCTCGGGGAATATGTGGACGGGAAATTATATTACGGCATCAAAACCGGCTTCAACGAAGCATTCGTCATCAATCGCGCCACCCGCGACCGCCTTATTGTCGAAGACCCGAAATGCGAAAACATCCTCAAACCGTTCCTTCGCGGACGCGATGTGAAACGCTGGTGTACCGAACCGCAGGACTTGTGGCTGATCTTCACTCGGCGAGGCATCGACATTTCGAAATATCCATCCATTCTTCACCATTTGAGCCCGCTCAAAAAGAGACTGATGCCGGGCGTTTCTGGCGGGCGGAAGCCGGGAAGTTATGAGTGGTATGAAATTCAGGATAACATTGCGTACTGGCAAGAGTATGAGAAGCCAAAGATTGTTATTCCCGCAATTACAAACACCGTAAATTACGCTTTTGATGACTCTGGATATTTCAGCAACGACAAAACCAACATCTGTGTCTCAGACGATGCTCTTTATTTGCTCGGGATTTTGAATTCAGGTTTTGGCTGGTGGTTTATCCAGCAAACGGCGGCTGCCAAACAAGGCGGTTTTTTTGAGTTCAAGCCAATGTATGTTTCCCAAATCCCCATCCTCACCGCGACGCCTGCGCAGCAGAATGAAATCGAAGCGTTGGTGGAGCAGATTCTGGCGCTGAAAAAGAAAGACCCGTCCGCCGACGTCTCCGCCCTCGAAGCCGAAATAGATCAACTCGTTTACAAACTCTATGGCCTGACCGATGACGAAATTAAAATTGTGGAGGGAGAAGCATGACAAACGCCTTTCATGTGATAGTTACGTTTATGCCCGAATCGGCGAGTTTGGAGTGGGTCGTCCCTTTTGCCACTGCGCTTTCCGGGGCTTTTGCGGGCGCATCGGCTGCGTTTTGGTTCGACAGGATAACTCGCCGAAAAGAAGACCGGGATCGAAAAATAACAGCTGGTGATCAGTCTCTTTTCGCATTCCATCAGCAGCTTCAGGACATGCTCACGTTGTATAATCACATTGGTATAAGCGGGTGGTCTGCCCCATTTGCCATGATAATGAGTCTGGTTCGCATAGACCGTTCCTCTCTGATATTTCTTCGCCGCGAAAATCCGGATGACCTAAATAAAATCGTTGAAGCAGAACGGTGGTATTCGGATGTTTGTGATGCGCTGAATGACTACAATGAGAAGGCCAGAGTTTGCAATATTCTTCAATTGCAAGATGCTAGGAATGCCAACCTCGTTCCCCTTTGCAATGAGAGGAATCGCGCGCATGACGCATTGATCAAAACCATCCGCAACGGAGTAAAATACAACCATATTTCAACCCGCACGTTGCACCGCATCCTCACCTCGATGTTCAAAAAGGTAAAATTCTCCGTTCCCGGTGCGAACAAAGAAATCGCTAGGCAGTTTGATGACCTATGCCGAGAGTTTGATGTCGCCACAGATGAAGCAGACAAAAACAGATTACGCGCAGAGATGGATGATTTGGTGTTCAAGCTCTATATGAAAAAAGTGCCGGAAGATAAGTCATGATCAGGATGCTAAACATTCGTGACTATTCATGTGATTCGTGGGCGGTTCCAATGTGCCGGGGTCACCGTAATCTCGTAATTTCCAGGGATTGGAAAGCAGGCGCGCAAGAAGTTTCAGGCATTGGAAACGGTGTTCGACGGTTGGAAAGGTGAATGATGAGCGAGCAGAATAAACACAAGCTGATCCGCAGCAGTACGGCGGATTTTCTGACGTTTGTTGCCGCCGGAGGCAAGGGGGGCGTGGAGGCGGTGTATGCAGATGAAAATGTCTGGCTGACCCAGAAGATGATGGGACAGCTCTACGATGTGGATGTCAGGACGATCAGCTACCACTTGAAGAAGGTGTTCTCCGACAGTGAGTTAGATGAAAATTCAGTTATCCAGTATTTTCGGATAACTGCCGCCGACGGCAAGAGCTACAACACTCAGCACTACAATCTCGCCGCGATTATCGCCGTCGGCTACAAGGTCAATTCCGAACGCGCCGTGCAATTTCGCAAATGGGCCACCACGATTATTCAGGAGTTTACCGTCAAGGGTTTTGCGATGGATGACGAGCGCCTGAAAAATGACGGTTCCATTCTCGGTAAAAAATACTTCGAAGAACAACTGCAGCGCATCCGGGAAATCCGCCTGAGCGAGCGCAAGTTTTACCAGAAAATCACCGATATCTATGCGACTTCCGTGGACTATGATGTAACGGCGCAGGCGACCAAACGATTTTTCGCCACCGTGCAGAATAAGCTGCATTGGGCGATTCACGGCCAGACAGCGGCAGAGTTGATCGTCAGCCGTGCCGATGCCGGAAAAGAGAATATGGGGCTGATGAGCTGGAAGGATGCGCCAAAGGGGAAATTTCAGAAGTTTGACGTCAGCGTTGCCAAAAACTATCTGACTGAGCCCGAGATGGCACAGTTACAGCGGCTCGTTTCCGCATACCTCGATGTGGCTGAAGACATGGCGATTCGCCGGATTCCAATGACCATGCAGGACTGGGAGACCCGCCTGAACCGCTTTATTGAAGCGACCGACCGGGAAATTCTGCAGGATGCCGGTAAGGTGACGGCAGAAATTGCCAAGGCGCATGCGGAGAGTGAGTTCGAAAAATACCGGATTGTCCAGGATCGCCTTTTCGAGAGCGATTTTGACCGCATGGTGACACAGATTGAGTCCAAGGCAGATGGAAAATGAACCGTTTCAGTGACGAGGTAAAGCATGACAAGAAAGAAGAACGCGAAGAGTGATGAGGCAATGCTGGATGAGATGCGCACGGCGATCACGCGTGCGATGGCTGCCGCTGCGCCCGAAACCGGATCGGATGCGGAATTGCAGGCGTATGATCTTTATTACAAGGCGATGGATACGGGTGATACGGATTTTATTTTTCAGGCACTGGAACTCGATCCCGCCAATACAGACTGCCTGCTTCGGCTCCTCTATATGTTTGATGAGGATGATCTGGAAGCGCTGTTGTTCGCAAAGCAGATTCTGGCGGTTGCCGAGAAGCGGCTTGGCCCGGAACAGTTCGAGGAATACAGGGGCGAATTCTGGGGCTTTCTCGAAACCCGTCCGTATATGCGGGCCCGCTGCTCGCTGGCGTTGCGGCTGGTTAAAACCGGACGGATTGGCGAGGCGATTGCGGAGCACGAAGGAATGCTGGAGCTGTGTCCGAACGATAACCTCGGGATGCGCTATGGACTGCTCGGTCTTTATCTTCAGGAAGACCGGATCAAAGATGTTTCCCGTCTGCTGAAACAATACAAAGGTGAAGTAAAGTACAATGCGGTTATGGTCTGGGGAACCGTGCTGGAACGTTTTCTTTCCGGCAAACCGGACGCGGCAGCCAAAGCGCTGGCAGCCGCCCGCAAACAGAACGGGTTTCTCGAAGCGTATCTCAAAGGACATCGCAAGCTGCCGAAAAAATCCGCCGGATATTATTCGCCGGGAAGCCTCGAAGAAGCGCAGATGTGCGCTGAACTGCAAAAACCGGCCTGGGATGCCCATCCCGAAGCTGTCCAGTGGCTGGGAAATGTTATGCCGGGGGCTTGAGTTTAAAAGCCTGACCGGTAAACTCCGCCGGATATGAAAATTCTGCTCTTCATCGGCATCGGCGGGTTCCTCGGCTCGATTGCGCGCTACGGGATGACGCTTGGTGTGCAGCACTGGGCCGGCGGCGGGCGGCTGGGCGACTTTCCGGTCGGTACGCTGGCGGTCAATCTGCTCGGCTGTCTGGTGCTCGGCTTTCTCGGCCACCTGCTGAGCGAGCGGTTTGAGATGGCGGCGGAAATCCGCTTTGCGCTGACGGTCGGATTTATCGGTGCGTTCACCACCTTCAGCACCTATGCCTATGAAACGCTGGCGATGGCCCGGGAGGGCGAACAGCTTTTTGCCTGGCTTAATGTGCTGGGCAGCAATGTACTCGGCCTTTTCGCCGTCTGGGCCGGTTACCGGCTCGGCGGGCTGGTATAGGCTTGCAGACAGGCGGATATTGGAAAATAATCCCGACCCAATTTTGAGAGGACGTTAACGATGGAAAACTTTACACCCAGAGCTCAGCGCGTATTGCATCTGGCCCGCAAAGAGGCTGAGCAGTTCAATCATAACTATGTCGGCACGGAGCATATTCTGCTCGGTCTGGTCGCGCTCGGCAGCGGCGTGGCGGTCAGCGCACTTCAGTCGCTCGGCGTTGATCTTCAATCACTGCGGCTCGAAGTCGAAAAAGCGGTCGGCACCGGCACGGACACGAAAACCGCCGGGAACATTCCGTTTACGCCGCGTGCCAAAAAGGTGCTGGCACTGGCAACCAGCGAGGCCCGCTCGCTTAACCACAGCTATGTCGGCACCGAACATATCCTGCTCGGCCTGCTCCGCGAAGGCGAAGGTATCGCCGCCCGCGTACTTGAAAACATGGGCGTGGATCTCGAAGAGGCCCGTGAAGAAATCATGGCCATGCTCGACCCGGATTATGACGGCTCCATGGAGGTCAACGAAGAAGAGGCCGCGCCGTACGGCACGCAGCAGAAACCCGCCGCCGACGGTCAGGCCGTGAAAACTCCCGCCCTCAACGCCTTTGGACGCGATCTCACCGAAATGGCGAAAAAGGGCGAGCTCGATCCGGTGATCGGACGGAAAAACGAAATTGAGCGTGTTATTCAGATTCTCTGCCGCCGCACCAAAAATAATCCGGTTCTGCTCGGCGAAGCCGGTGTCGGTAAAACCGCCATTGCCGAAGGGCTGGCGCAATCCATCGCCGACGGCACGGTTCCGCAGCTTTTGGCCGACAAAAAAGTCGTCACACTCGACCTTGCGCTGATGGTGGCCGGCACTAAATACCGCGGACAGTTCGAGGAACGCATTAAAGCGGTCATGGATGAAATCCGCAAGACGAAGAATGTTCTGCTGTTCCTCGATGAAATGCACACCATCGTCGGTGCCGGTTCCGCCGAAGGGACGATGGACGCCGCCAACATTATCAAACCCGCGCTTTCACGCGGCGAACTCCAGTGCATCGGAGCCACCACGCTGAACGAATACCGCAAGTCTATTGAGAAAGACGCCGCGCTCGAACGCCGGTTCCAGACCGTTATGGTTAAGGAACCGACCATTGAGGAGACCGTACAGATTCTCAAAGGTTTGCGCCCGAAATACGAAGAGCACCACCATACCAAGATCAGCGATGCCGCGCTTGAATCCGCCGCCAAACTTTCTGCGCGCTATCTGCCCGACCGGTTTCTCCCTGATAAAGCCATCGATCTGATCGACGAAGCGGGCGCACGCAGCCATATCGCCAATATGGTTAAACCGCCGGAATTTCAGGAAATCCGTCAGCGGATGCTGGATGCCCAGCAGAAAAAAGATACCGCCATCCGCGAACAGAAATTCGAAGAAGCCGCCGCCATGCGCGATGCCGAGCGCAAGGCGAAAGAGGAATTCGATGCCGCCATGAAAGCGTGGGAAGCTTCACGGCAGGAAAGTCTCTCGACCGTTGATGAAGAAGAAATCCGTATCATCGTTTCCAAGTGGACCGGTGTGCCGGTGGACAAAATGGGCGAACAGGCGCTCGCCAAACTGCTCAAGATGGAAGCAGAGATCGAAAAGAGCGTTATCGGTCAGAACGAAGCGGTTTCCGCCATTTCCCGTGCCTTGCGCCGCTCGCGTGCCGAACTGAAAGATCCTCGCCGCCCGATCGGTTCCTTTGCGTTTCTCGGCCCGACCGGTGTCGGCAAAACCATGCTGGCCAAAGAACTGGCGCGTTTCATGTTCGACGATCCCGATGCGCTGATTCAGATCGACATGTCCGAGTACATGGAAAAATTTTCCGCCTCGCGGCTGGTCGGTTCGCCGCCCGGCTATGTCGGCCACGAGGAGGGCGGACAGCTCACCGAGCGCATTCGCCGCCGTCCGTATTCCGTCGTGCTGTTCGACGAAGTTGAAAAAGCGCATCCCGATGTCATGCACATGCTGCTGCAAATTCTTGAAGAAGGCCGCCTGACCGACAGTCTTGGACGCAGCGTGGACTTCCGCAATACGATCGTCATCATGACTTCGAATGTCGGCGCGACGCATTCCGCAAAAGCGGGGCTCGGCTTCTCGCCGGTCAGCGAGCAGAACGATTACGACAAGCTCAAGAGCGTCATGATGGCCGCCTGCAAAGAAACCTTTAAGCCGGAACTGGTCAACCGGCTGGACGACATCATCGTCTTCCGTCAGCTTACGGAGAAGGATATTGAAGTCATTCTCGATCTCGAAATCGCCCGTGTCCAGGAACGTGTCGCCGCCCGTAAAATCGCGATTACGCTCTCTGCCGAAGCCAAGCAGTTCCTTATCAAAAAAGGATTCGACAAAGCCTACGGCGCGCGGCAGCTCCGCCGTGCAGTCGAACGCCAGATCGAAGATCCGCTGGCCGAAGCTATCCTGCGCGGCGAAGTCGTCAGTGACAAACCTGTCGCGGTTGGTGTCGCCGGCGAAAAACTGACCTTCATACAGGAATGATCGCCGGGTTCCAAACCTTGGAAACAAAACCGATGCAAACAATCGCGATACTCGGAACAGGGCTGATGGGTTCGTCGCTGGGACTCGCGCTGAAAAAGCGCGCGGTGCCGGTGCGTATTCATGCTTACGCCCGCCGTCCTGAAACCCGTGCAGCCGCGCTGAATCTTGGCGTGGCGGACGCGGTTTTCTCTGATCCGGTCCAGGCGGTTCAAGGTGCCGATCTGGTTGTATTCTGTGTTCCGGTGCTGACAATTCCCGAACTGGCGAAAGCCTGCCGTGCCGGTCTGAAACAAGGGGCGATTATCACCGATGTCGGCAGTACAAAAGCCTGCCTGAATAAACTGATGGCGGAAGCGCTGGCCGGCACCGGTGCTGAATTTATCGGCTCGCATCCGATCTGCGGTTCGGAGCAGCAAGGCATTGAGGCGGGCGACGCGGATTTATATGACGGCGCAGTAACTGTAGTGACCCCTCAGCCCAACAGCTTACAAATTGCGGTCGGAAAAGTTTCCGGTCTTTGGAAACAGGTCGGTTCTATCGTTAAGGAAATGAACGCTGACGAGCACGACTGCATTCTGGCGGCAACAAGCCATCTGCCTCATGTGGTCGCGGCGGCGCTGGCACTTTCGGCGGGTGATAGCGGTTTGTTCTGCGGCAGCGGTTTTCGCGATACGACGCGCATCGCGGAAGGTTCTCCGCAAGTCTGGAGCGATATCGTTCGCACCAATGCGCCGGCGCTGAAAGCGGCGCTTCAAAATTTTTCTCACCATCTGAATGAGCTGACGGCACTGGTCGAAGACGGCGACGGCGAAAAACTGGCGAACTGGTTCGCCGCCGCTCGTGACAAACGCAAGGAGCTTCTAGGGTAGCCCGCAGAACACACGGAAAGACGCAGAAATGGAAAAGGGCGAATTTTTATATAAGGAAGAGACCTATCAGATTATCGGAGCCTGCTTTGAAGTTTATAAAGAAAAGGGATGCGGATTTTTAGAAGCGGTTTATCAGGAGTGTCTGGCAATCGAATTCAAGCTTCAGGGAATTCCGTATGAACCGCAAAAAACTCTTCCGCTCAGTTATAAGAAGCAGCCTCTGGATCAGATTTACAAGGCTGATTTTGTCTGCTTCGGGAAAATAATTCTGGAAATCAAGGCAGCAGACAAATTAACTGATAAGGATCGTTCGCAGGTTTTGAATTATCTTAATGCAACCGGTTTTGAGGTGGGACTGCTTGTGAATTTCGGACATCATCCAAAAATTGAACATGAAAGATTTGTTCTGACCAAAAGCAGAGGTTCTGTGTAATTCTGCGTATTCTGCGGGTAAAATTATGCACTCAAAAACGGTTTATCCTGTTTCAAAATTCGGCGGTGAACTGTGCGTTCCCGGCGATAAGAGCGTTTCACAGCGGATCGCCATGCTGGCGGCGCTGGCCAAAGGCACGTCGGAAGTGCATGGCTTTCTGCACGGCGAAGATGCCATGAGCACACTCGGTGCGATGTGTTCGCTGGGTGCCTCGGCGCGATTCGAAGGCGACGTTCTGAAAATAACCGGTACCGGCGGGAAATTCATGGAACCGGCCAATCCGCTCGACATGGGCAATTCCGGTACCGGTACCCGCCTGCTGGCCGGTCTGCTGGCCGGACAGAAGATGACGGTGACAATGACGGGCGATGCGTCGCTTTCGCGCCGGCCGATGGGCCGCATTAAAACCCCGCTGGAATTGATGGGTGCCAACCTTGATCTGACGGGCGAGAAGGGCACGCTGCCGCTGACGATTCACGGCACGCCGCTGCACGGCATCCGCTACGAACTGCCGATGGCTTCGGCGCAGGTGAAGTCCTGCATCCTGCTGGCCGGACTTTTCGCGGAAGGCAAGACGACGGTGGTTGAACCGCGCCCGACGCGCGACCATACCGAAAAACTTTTCCAGACATTGGACATCCCGCTGCACATCGACGGACTGGAAATCAGTCTGCAAGGCTTCGGTTCGAAAGGTCCGCAGATTACAGCGCGCAAGCTGACGGTGCCGGGCGATTTTTCGAGCGCGGCCTTCTGGATCGCGGCGGTTGCGGCGCGTCCCGGTGCCGAACTGACTGTGCGCGGCGTCGGATTGAATCCGCGGCGCACGGCGCTGCTGGATGTACTGAAGCGGATGGGCGCGCTGATCGAAGTTGAATTCAGTGAAGAGCAGGGCGACCCGATCGGCACGGTGTTTGTGCGCGGCGCGCAGCTGCACGGCACGGAAATCGGCGGCGACGAAATTCCCAATTTGATTGATGAACTGCCTATGCTGGCGGTGACCGGTGCGCTGGCTAAAGGCGCTACGGTGATCCGCGATGCGGCGGAGCTGAGGGTGAAGGAGTCGGACCGGATCGCGGTAACGGCGGAGCATCTGCGGGCATTCGGCGTTAAGGTGGACGAGCACGCCGACGGCATGACGGTTCACGATCCGGCTGAACTGCATTCGCCGGCGGAACCGCTGGCTTCGCACGGCGACCACCGGATTACCATGTCGATGGCGATGCTGGCGACATTTGCCGACGCTCCGGTCAGGCTGGAGCATGTGGAATGTGTGGCAACGTCTTATCCTGATTTTTGGAACCATTTGGAATTGCTGGGCGGAAAGGTTGAATGAACAGACAACGGATTATTGCAATTGACGGGCCGGCGGCTTCCGGTAAATCCACAGTGACTCGCGAGGTGGCGAAACGGATGAACTGCATTTATGTGGATTCCGGCGCGCTGTACCGCGGCGTGACCTGGAAGATGATTCAGGACGGCGTGAGCACAAAAAATCCGCTGCTGGTGATCCCGGTTCTGCTGAAGTCGAAGTGGAAATTTGAAGTGTGCAGCGGTGCCGTGGTTTTCACGATTGACGGTGTTAATCCCGGCGAAGCGCTGCGCGGCAAGGAAGTGCGCGAGGCGGTTTCGGATATCGCGGCGATGCCGGCGGTACGCACGTTTGTGGTGAGCCGCCTGCGTATGCTGAAAAAGCTGGGATCGCTGGCGATGGAAGGCCGCGACATCGGTTCGGTGGTGTTTCCGAAAACACCGTATAAATTTTATCTGGATGCCAATCCGGAAGAGCGGGCGAAGCGCCGTCATGCGGAACTGGTGGCGGCAGGCGAAACGGAAAAAGCCCAGGAAGTGCTTGAGTCGCTTCAGCGGCGCGATCAGAAGGATTCTGCGCGTAAGATGGCTCCGTTGAAAGTTGCTGTCGGAGCGTATGTCATCGATACATCGGGGCACGACATTGAAAGCGTCACCCGGATTCTGATGGGTCGTATCGCGGAGCTGGAAAAGCCGCGCAGTGATAAAATGATTAATCCGGTGTGGTACCGGATGACCTGCTCCGTGTTCGGGATGTGTCTGACGGTTTGTAACCGGTACAAAATATTCGGCATTAAAAATGTGCCGAAAACCGGCGGGGTGATTATCGCCTCGAACCATGCCAGCTATATCGATCCGCCGGCGGTCGGGGCGAGCAGCCGTAAAGTCCGGATGACGCATTTTATGGCCAGAGACACTTTATTCCGAAACCCGCTGATGGGCGGATTCCTGCGCAAAGTGGGCGTGATTCCGCTCGACCGCGACCGGGGCGATATCAAAGCGATGAAGACGGCGATTCAGCTTTTGAGAGACGGCGCATCCGTTGCGTTGTTTCCCGAAGGAACGCGGTCGCCCGACGGAAAATTGCAGCCGGCAAAACCTGGAATCGGTTTTCTGGTAGCCAAAGGAAACGCCCCGGTGGTACCGGTCTATGTTCACGGTTCGTATGAGGCCTGGTCGAAACACAGCGGCGGGATGAAGTGTAAACCGGTTAGCGTAATTTTCGGCCAGCTGATCACGCAGGAGGAAATCCGCGGGCTGGGAGAAGGCCGGGAAGCCTACGGTTTGATCGGCGAACTGATTATGAGCCGGATTGCAGAGTTGAAGGAAAATTTTGAAAAGGGACTGATTCATGAGTAAACAGGCGAAGACAGCGATTTCACCGACGCGGGAAGAGAATTATCCGGAATGGTATCAGCAGGTGGTGCGCGCCGCCGAGCTGGCGGAAAACAGCGATGTGCGCGGCTGCATGGTGATTAAGCCCTGGGGTTATGCGCTGTGGGAAAATATCCGCACGGCACTGGACGGCTATTTCAAAGCGACCGGTCATGTGAACGCCTACTTTCCGCTTTTTATTCCGTTGAGCTATCTGGAGAAAGAAGCGGAGCACGTCGAAGGCTTTGCCAAAGAATGCGCGGTTGTCACGCATCACCGCCTCGAAGCCGGCCCGAACGGCAAGCTGATTCCGGCGGGTGAACTCGAAGAACCGCTGGTGGTTCGTCCGACGTCTGAAACCATTATCGGCGCTACGTACGCCAAATGGGTGCAGAGTTATCGCGACCTGCCGATTCTGATTAATCAGTGGGCCAACGTGGTCCGCTGGGAAATGCGTACGCGGCTGTTCCTGCGTACGGCGGAATTTCTCTGGCAGGAAGGGCATACCGTTCATGAGACCTGGGAAGAGGCCTGGGAAGAAACTGTCAAAATGCTGAACGTCTATAAACAGTTTGCCGAAGAATACATGGCAATGCCGGTGCTGATCGGTGAAAAGACAGCCGGAGAGCGCTTCCCCGGTGCGGTGAATACACTGTGCATCGAGGCGCTGATGCAGGACTGCAAGGCGCTGCAGGCGGGTACCAGTCATTTCCTCGGACAGAATTTTGCCAAGGCTTCCGGAATTCAGTTTCAATCGCGCGACGGCCGGGTGGAGACAGCGTGGACAACTTCGTGGGGCGTTTCGACCCGCCTGATCGGCGGAATGATTATGACGCATGCCGACGACGACGGAATGATTATGCCGCCGCGGCTCGCGCCGTCGCATGTGGTGATTCTGCCGATTATCCGTAACGATGCGGACAAAGAAAAAATAATGCAGTATTGCAACGAAACCGCCGCGATGCTGCGCGGGCAGATGTATGCGGGCCGTCCGGTTGAAGTGATCGTTGACGGCCGCGACATCAATGCCGGCGAGAAGGGCTGGCAGTGGGTCAAGAAGGGTATTCCGATTCGTGTGGAGGTCGGCCCGCGTGATATGGAAAACGGCGCGGTGTATGTGGCGCGGCGCGATAAGGGGGCCAAAGAAAAATACGGTCAGAACCGGGCCGAGTTTGTTGCTGCGATCGCGGACGTCCTTGAAGATATGCAAAAGGGACTCTTTAACCGGGCTTGCGCATTCCGTGCTGAAAATACCCGCGAGATCGACAGCTGGGACGAATTTGCTGAATTCTTTAAAGGACGCGGCGGATTCGCGCTGGCTCACTGGGACGGCACCGCAGAGACCGAACAGAAAATTAATGACGAATTGTCTGTGACCATCCGCTGTATTCCGTTTGATTATGAAATGAGCGGTGCCGGGAAGTGCATCGTCAGCGGCAGACCAAGCAAAGGCCGCGTGATTTTTGCAAAAAGTTATTAATCCATTATCAAGGAAACAACATGGCAAAAGGCAGATTCAATGTCCACGGAACAAAGGATTTTATAGTCGCCGCTGTCTTCTGCGGATTTCTTTGCGTTTGGTCCATCCGCGATGCATGGTTTCCAACAGAAAAAGTTATCAAGAAACACCCGCAGGAAATTCCGGTGGCGTTCAAGGTGCCCGGTGTGGTGAAACACATAGCGGTTCAGCCCGGCGATGAGATCAAAGGAAAAATGGTGCTGGCCAGTCTGTATGATGATGCATACCGTGCTAAAGTCACGGAAGACGAGGCGGCGTTTGAGGCGGCGAAAGCGGCGAAAGATCCGGCGGCAGAGGAGAGGTTAGCCGTTCTAATGAAGGCTCGTGATGACCTCGCCGCCTGTGCTGTAGAAAACACTGATGTTACTTGGGCCAGTTCGCATGGTGAAGAGGCTCTGCGCGGCACTGTGGTGCGAATTCTGATTAATCCTGCCACCCATATCGAAGCAGGTGTTCCGGTGCTCACGGTTAATCCGGTTGACACTTTTTATATGTTCAACAAAACACTGGCCGTGCTGACTTTTATCGGAATGATCGTGTCGCTGATATTTCACCGGATTGCTTCGCGGTGATCGAAAACATTTAGGATAGGGCTTGACGGTGCGCGGAGCCGCACTAAGATGGCGATCCAAACTTGAGTTGTAACCTGTTACAACCAAGTCAATTCGAATGGAGCGGGGTATGATATGACAAAGAGAGATTTAGTAGTTCGCATTGCCGATGAGACCGGTCTTATCCAGCAGGATGTGGCCGCGATTCTTCAAAAATCGCTGGACTATATTGTCGAATCACTCAACAAGGGTGAAACGGTTGAATTCCGCAATTTCGGTGTTTTTGAAATCAACGTTCGCAAAGCCCGCGTCGGACGCAATCCCAATAAGCCGGAAGACGTCGTGATTATTCCGGAACGCCGCGTCGTCAAATTCAAACCCGGCAAAATCATGAAGCAGCGCATTACCGGCATCTAGATCATGGCCTCCAATGCGTTCCAACCCATACAGGGCATGTCCGATATTGCCGCGCCGGATATTTATCTCTGGCGAATGATCGAAGAACGGGCCCGCGAAATTTTCGCGCGCTACCGCTTTGAAGAAGTCCGCACTCCCGCTCTTGAGAAAAATGAACTCTTCACCCATTCGCTGGGTGATACGACGGATGTCGTCACGAAAGAGATGTACACCCTCGAAGATCGCGGCGGACGCAAGCTGTCTCTGCGCCCGGAAGGCACTGCCGGAGCTATCCGTTACGTTGCCTCCGGCGGCGAAGAAACAGTCAATGCACGTATTTTTTACATGGGTCCGATGTTCCGCTGCGAACGTCCGCAGGCCGGCCGTAAACGCCAGTTTCACCAGATCGGTGTTGAAGCCGTCGGCGCGCCGAATCCATTGGCCGATGCCGAAGTGATTGCTTTGCAACTGAACCTGCTCACCGCATGGGGACTTAAAGGGGCTAAAATCAGGCTGAACACGATCGGTCTTCCCGAAGACCGCTCGGCCGTACTCGCCGGATTGCGCGAGGCGATTCGTCCGCGGCTGAGTGAACTGCCGGAAGAAGCGCAGCAGCGTTTTGAAACCAATGTCTTGCGCCTGCTGGACTCGAAAGATCCTGCCGTACAGAAAATTATCGCGGACGTTCCTCCGGTCATTGAATTCATGAGCGCAAGTTCGCGTGCCTATCTTGATACGGTTATCGAAACACTCAAAAAACTGGAAATCGATGTCGCCATCGATGCCGGTCTCGTGCGCGGCCTCGACTATTACGTTCACACCGTCTGGGAAGTGGTGCATGGCGGGCTCGGCGCACAGAATGCACTGGCCGGCGGCGGGCGCTACCGCATTGATATCGGCGGTCGTTCCGTGGACGGCGTCGGTTTTGCGATGGGTGTCGAACGGGTCATCGCTTCGCTTGAATCCACCGGCATTACTGCTGCACAGTTTGTGCCGCCGCCGCCGGTTTTTATTGTTTCTCTCGGTGCGGCGGCACTGAATGAAAATCTGCTTTTGCTCCAAATGCTTCGTCAACGCGGCATTGCCTGCGAAATGGATCTTGCGGCACGCAAGGTTCAGGCCCAGATGCGCCGTGCTGACAAAACCGGCGCGCGAACCGTTATTATCCGCGGCGATACCGAACTTGAAAAAGGAACGTTCGTTCTGAAAAACATGGCCGACGGCTCGCAGCGCGAAGTCGAACTGCCCGAACTGATGAAACTTCTGTAAGGGCGGGATTCATCCGGCCCCTGCACAAACAAATGGAATTAATTATGCATAAATTTCGTACACATACCTGCGGGCAGCTCCGCAAAGAAAACGTCGGACAGACCGCACGTCTCTCCGGCTGGGTCAATACCATCCGTGACCACGGCGGCGTACTTTTCATCGACTTGCGCGACCACTACGGCATCACACAGATTGTGATCAGCCCGGACAAGGCCTTCTACAAAAACATCGAGCACTGGCGCGTGGAAAGTGTTCTCTGCTTTACCGGAACCGTGGTGGCTCGTGACGCTTCTGCCGTCAATCCGAAGCTGGTTACCGGCGAAATTGAGCTGGTCGCCGAAACCATGGAAGTGCTGGGCGAATCGGAAGTGATCCCGTTTCAGGTCAACAAGGAAGAGGAATGCTCCGAAGCGTTGCGCCTCAAATACCGTTTTCTTGATCTGCGCCGCAAGAGCCTGCACGACAATATTGTTCTGCGCTCGAAAGTTATTTCGCGCATCCGCCAGCTGATGACCGAGCAGGGTTTTCTTGAATACCAGACACCGATTCTCACCAGTTCGTCGCCGGAAGGCGCGCGTGACTATCTGGTGCCGAGCCGCGTGCATCCCGGAAAATTCTACGCGCTGCCGCAGGCTCCGCAGCAGTTCAAACAGCTGCTGATGGTTTCCGGCTTTGACCGTTATTTTCAAATCGCGCCGTGTTTCCGCGACGAAGACGCCCGTGCCGACCGTTCGCCAGGCGAGTTCTACCAGCTCGATATGGAAATGAGCTTTGCCACACAGGACGATGTTTTTGCCGTGAACGAAAAACTGCTCGCCACGATCTTTAAGGAATTCAGCAGTAAAAAAGTGGATGGAATTCCATTTGTTCGCATTCCGTACCGTGAAGCGATGGATAAATACGGTTCAGACAAGCCGGATCTGCGCAACCCGCTCATCATGCAGAACGCCAGCGATATTTTCCGTACCTGCGGCTTCAAAGCTTTCGCGGGCGTAGTTGAAAAGGGCGGTGTGGTCAAAACGATTGCCGTTAAAGGATGCGCCGGACAGCCGCGTAAATTTTTCGACGACATGGTCGCGTTCGCGCAGTCGGTCGGCGCCAAAGGTCTCGGTTACATCAGCTGGGCCGACGGCGAAGCCAAGGGCCCGATCGCCAAGTTTCTCAGTGCAGACGAACTGGCGCGGCTGAAAACACTCGGCGGCGTTGGCGATGGCGACACCATGTTCTTTATCGCTGATATGCTGAAGGGCGCGCAGAGCATCGGCGGCGCAGTTCGCACAGAACTCGGCAACCGTCTCGATCTGCTCGAAAAAGATGTCTTCCGCTTCTGCTGGATTGTCGACTTCCCGATGTACGAACTCGACGACGAAGGCAAGGTCGCTTTCAGTCACAACCCGTTTTCAATGCCGCAGGGCGGCATGGATGCGCTGATCAACAAAGATCCGCTCGATATTCTGGCGTACCAGTACGACATCGTTTGCAACGGCACGGAGCTTTCTTCCGGTGCGGTGCGCAACCACAGTCCCGAGCTGATGATCAAGGCGTTTGATCTGGCCGGTTACGGACAGGAAGTTGTTGAAACAAAATTCCCGGCGCTTCACCGCGCTTTCAAATACGGCGCACCGCCGCATGCCGGTATCGCTCCCGGCGTCGATCGAATGGTAATGCTGCTGGCCGACGAGCCGAACATCCGCGAAGTGATCGCTTTCCCGATGAACCAGAAGGCGGAAGACCTGCTGATGGGTGCGCCAGGCGAAGTGGAGCTCAAACAGTTGCGCGAACTGCATATCAAACTCAACTTGCCGAAGAAACAGGAAAAAGAAACCGAATAAGTTCCAAGCTTCGGAATTAGTAAACCCCGGTTTTCCAAACATTGGAAATCCGGGGTTTTAATTTTTCACGATCAGCGCTGTTCTATGCCGCGCGGTAGCGTGATGGTAAAGGTGCTGCCTTTTCCCGGCGCACTTTTAACCGAGATTGTTCCGCCGTGCGCTTCAACGATGGTTCTGGCCAGACTGAGGCCCAGACCGTTTCCCTGTGAAGAGCGGCTTTTTTCGCTGCGGTAGAAACGCTCAAAAATACGGTCGCTTTCTTCCGGGTCAATGCCGATGCCGCTGTCGGAGATTTCTATCCGGATGAGCGTGCCTTGTATAAAGGCCGCAATGGTGATGTCGCCGCCGGACTTTGTATATTTGATGGCATTGTCGATCAGGTTGGCAATCGTGCGCTGTATACGGGTTTTATCGCCGAAGATAATGAGCGGGTCTTCCGGAAGATTCGCGCGGAGGTTAATCTGCTTTTCCTCGGCCAACGGCTGAAAAAGATCGATGGCGTTTTTTAGAAGGGTCGTCAGATCGAGCGGTGTGCGGTTGATTTCCAAAAGTCCGGTTTCTGCCTGCGCAATTTCCAGCGTGGTATTGATCATTTGTGTGAGGCGTTCGCTTTCTTCGATGATGGTCAGCCCCATTTCGCGGTACGCGCTGATTTCCTGCGGACCGGTGAGGGTTGTTTCGGCTACGCCGCGCATGCGGGTAACCGGACTGCGCAGGTCGTGCGCCACGTTATCCGAAACCTCTTTGAGTTCGCGGACGAGAGATTCGATCCGGTTGAGCATTTCGTTGAAAGCTCCGGCCAGTTCGTCAATTTCCCGGCCTTCATTTCCAAAAGGAACCTGCTGATTCAGACGGCCTTTGCGGATTCGGGAAACCGCCTGTGTAACGCGCTGAACGCCGGACATGGCGCGCCGGGCAATCAGCCAGCCGAACAGGGTTCCCAGCACGGTCATAGTCAGTGAGCTGACAATCAATATGCGCTGTATTTTTTCGCGGGACCGATTATCGAAGTGAAGGTTAAAGCCGATTTGAAGCACACTGCCGTCAAAAGTCCGTACTGCTGCCATGCGCGCATTGAGAGGATTGTTTCTGTCATAGAGGGTGCTGAAGACCGGCGTCTCTGCTGTTGGCAAAGGAACAGCGCGGATTTCCTTTTCCAGATGATCCCATCCGCTTGTATCCGAGGCGGCCATCAGTTCCTGCTGCGGAGAAAGCAGCCGGAAAAACAGCTTGTTTATCCCGTTGGCTTCGGCTTCCTGAGTAAATTCATCCTGAAGCTCCTGAACACCTTTTTGTTTGTAAATACCGGCGAACTCCGTCAGTTCAGAGCCGAGAAGACGATCCATGCGCCTGCCGGCATTGCTGCTCATCTTTATGGACACAACGGAAAAAATGGTGATGCAGAATAACGTGCAGATAATCGCATACCAGAAGGTCAGACGGGCAACAACGGTGCGCGGTAAACGGCTGTGTTTATTCGAACACATAACCCATTCCCCGGATGGTATGGATCAGTTTCTTTTCAGCATCGCGGTCGATTTTATCGCGCAGTTTACAGATGCGCGCTTCTACCACATTGGTCTGCGGATCGAAATTATAATCCCAGACATGTTCCATAATCATGGTTTTTGAAATGACCCGGCCGGTGTTGCGCATGAGGTATTCCAGCAGCGCAAATTCCTTGGGCTGCAATTCGATTTCTTTTCCGGCCCGGCAGACTTTCCGGCGTACAAGATCCATGCGCAGATCGTCGGCCGTAAGGGCGGACGGATCCGTCTGTGCCGTCGCGCGCCGCAGCAGCGCCTGGATGCGGGCCAGCAGTTCGGAGAAGGCGAACGGTTTCATCAGATAGTCGTCGGCCCCGACCTGAAGACCTTTGATGCGGTCTTCAACAGATGAGCGGGCGCTGAGCACGATAATCGGTGTCATAAACTTCTGCTGACGCAGCTGCTCAATGAGAGTAAGTCCGTCCAGCTTTGGAAGCATGATATCTATGATGGCCGCATCGAATGAATTTTGCAGTGCAAGGTGCCGGCCTTCTTCTCCGTCGGCGGCGTGATCGACTGCGAAGCCTTCCTGCTGCAGCCCTTTGACAATAAAGGATGCTGTTCGCGGGTCATCTTCGATAAGCAGAATTCTCATAAACCTGAATTTCCGGAGGGACGGCGCTGAGGGCCCCAAAGCACGACGGACGTTGATCCCCGGTACCGCTGTTTGTAATAAACGACGGCGTTCTCCGGCAGGGTCTGATTTTTCTTCAGGTAACTGATCAGCACACCGTTCGGATTTCCGGCAATGAATTTACTGACCTCATCGGAATCCCTGCCGCCGCTTAAAAGGGTGAGGGGTTTGGTCAGCCGTCCGAGGAACTGATACTGTGCATAATATTTTCCGACATGCGCCACCGGACAGCCTTCATCCATTTTGTTTTTGATGGCCACGGCCATTCCTTTGAGGTTGTAGCCTTCCATAAAGCTCTTGTTCGCCTCGGAGAGCCCGAACAGCAGAATCAGCACGGTGCTCAGTGCCAGCCCTCGGGCGGCACTGCCGGTTGACTTGAACGGAAGCATGAGAAGAAATCCTGCGCTCAACAGTCCGGCGGCGGCGAGCCAGGTCGATCCGGCATCCAGATTGCCGGTCTTTTCACCCAGATCTATGAACGGCAGCACTGCCGCGACGACGCCTGCCAGAAGATAGAAGGCTCCGACAATTTTTACCGAAGCGGTTCCGGCCGTTTTGGCAGACCGGGCAATATTCCGGCCCATCAGCAGTGCGCCGGCCGGAATGAGCGGAACGAGGTAATGAACCTGTTTGCCGCTGATCAGCGAGAAGATGACGAACGGAACCGCGATCCAGAGCAGAGCCAGCAGGGTGCCGCTGTCGGCTTTCTTGAGGTTGATTTTTTCAAGTGCCGGCCGGAAAAAAATCCACGGTAAAAATATAAGCGGCAGAATCGGCGTGTACCACCAGAAGGGACGGCGGTGCGCAAACGAATCGCCGATCCGGTTCACGGTCTGCCCCCAGAAGATCGCGTGGCAGTATTCTGTTCCGCCCAGAATGGCGGCGGGAACGGCCCACAGCATCGCCAGTCCGGTTCCGGCCGGAAAGGCGCTCAGCATTTTCCAAGGTATGGAACGGTCGGCGGTCCACAGCGGACGGAGCAGCACCAGCGGCAGCGTGTACACCATGATGACCGGACCCTTGGTCAGCATTCCGCCGGCGATGCCGAGCGTCAGCAGGAGCCAGCCCTTTTTCGGCGCGGTGCCGGCGACCAGCATTCCGAGTACCGAGATCAGCACCCAAAAGGTGATCATGACATCAAACATAATGGCGCACGACCAGAGCATCCACAGGAGTGTTGACCCCATGACAAGCGCGGCACAGGCGGCGGTTTTCTTTTCTTCGGGCCAGAGCCGGAGGCTGATACGGTGCAGGAGAAGGATGCTGAACATTCCGAAGAGGCAGAAGGTCAGCCGGGGCGTCACTTCATTGACTCCGAATAATTTCCATCCCGCCTGCATCATCCAGAACAGAAACGGCGGTTTATGGGCATAGGGCGCTCCGTTCAGCAGCGGAACCACATAGGATCCGGCGTGCTGCATTTCCCAGGCAACACTCAGGTACCGGGTTTCGTCAATCGGCATGGGCGGCAGAAAAAACGCCGCCAGCAGGCCGGTGAGAAGCAGGGATAAAAGCGGAATTTTCAGGTCGTTTAATACAGATCGCATGGGAAAAGAATAAACACCGTCGGCGGTTTCAGGTCAAGACGTTTGGGCCGGTACCGGCGCGAAAGGCCGACCTTGTCACGCCACGTAAACTCTGATACATCTGCGTGCCGCTGAAAGGTTGAAAAGCCGGATTTAAAAGGCCGTTCCTGAACCCTCTGCATACTGCGGGACATGGATCAACCGGTGCGCCCGGAAATATCAATGTGAACTTAAACGGACTCGAAAAAACGGACGGCTGCCCGGCACCGTTGCGTTATGCAACGCTGTTATTGCTTTGCCTGCTTCTTTATCTTCCGGGACTTACCGCCATTCCGCCGATCGACCGCGACGAACCGCGCTATGCCCAGGCCTCCCGGCAAATGACCGAGACCGGCGACTATGTCCAGATCCGTTTCATGGAGCAGGCCCGCAATAAAAAGCCCATCGGTATTTACTGGCTGCAGGCCGGACTGGCCAATCTGACCGGCCGGCCCGATGTCATCTGGCCGTACCGTCTCGCCTCGGTACTCGGCAGCACGATCGCTGTGCTGGCCCTTTTCGGGTTCGCGCGGAAATTCCTGCCGGAGAAAACCGCCTTTTTCGGGGCCGCTTTTCTGGCGGCCTGTCCGCTTTTAACCTTCGTTTCCCGCGGTGCCATTACGGATACGGTACTGCTGTCCACGGTGGTTATTTCACAGGGGTTTCTCGCGCTGATTTATTTTTCCCATCAGCCCGGCAAGGCCGTACCTGCACGGTATGCCCTCGGCTTCTGGCTCGCACAAAGCGCCGGTATTCTGATCAAAGGCCCCATTGTACCGATGGTTGCCTTGCTGACCATTCTGGTGATCTGCATTCACGGAAAAAGTGCGAAGTGGACCAAAGGTATCCGTCTTATGCCCGGCCTGCTGATTGTGTTTCTCTGTATTCTTCCGTGGCTGATCGCTATTCAAAAAGCAACGGACGGCGCATTTCTGAACCAGGCGGTCGGTAAAGATTTTCTGCCCAAACTTTATGCAGGTCAGGAAAGCCACGGCGGTGTGCCGGGCCTTTATCTGCTGATGACGCCGGTTATGCTGTGGCCGATTTTCCTGCCCGTATGCCGGGGGCTGTTCAGGGCGAAGCAACTTGTCACCGATCTGCGGATTGTCCGGTTTTTATTCGCATGGCTTATTCCTGCATGGCTTGTTTTCGAACTGGCAGCCACCAAACTGCCTCATTATGTTTTGCCGGCCTATCCGGTGCTGGCGATGCTGGCGGCCATCACGGTCACTATCCCGACGGATGAATCCTTGAAAGTTCGAAGCGGATGGTTTTTCAAGGTGCTCACGGTTATTTGGATCGTGGCGGGTGTGTTGATGGCGTGCGCACCCATTCTTTTCACCTGGCTGCTGGACGGCAAATGGAGTTTTCCGGCATTTGGAATAATGATCATTATGCTGACCGGTCTTTTTGCTTTTCCGAAGCTGTTAAAAAGCCGCTCCCGTTTCTATCCATGGAGCGTTCTGATCTTTGCCGCTGTATTCTCTGTTACTGCCTTCGGATTATGGCTGCCGCAGGTCGATCAGCTTTGGCCCACCCGCAAGGCTGCGGAAATGGTGCATCGCTATGAAAAGACCATTGGCTACCCGGTGCGGGTGCTGAGTCTGGGATATTCCGAACCGAGTCTGGCTTTTGTGCTGGGAACCAAGACCGGCATTGAATGGGATATGGATCGGATGCTGAACGAACTCAAAACCAATTCTGCGGCGGTGATTATCGTGCAAGATCCGGCGGAACCGCTGCCCAAACGCTTCCCGGTTTCTGACAAACTTTGGCAGGCGCTCGATAAAGCCCTGACGCTGAAGGCCAAGAACGGTTATGAAACAAAATTCATAACTGCGGCAACGGAGGCCGGGCTGAAACTCCGCAAACAGGAAACGGTGGACGGTTACAACTACTCAAAGGGCAAGCGCGTTAAGCTGACTCTTTATGTTCCGGAGCCTGCGCTATGAGCCGGCGCGTTGCCAGCACCATCATCCTGTGCATCCTTCTGATGGCGGTCTGCTATTGGTATGTTGACATTCCCGTTATGAAATATTTCGGGGCGAATCAAATGTGGGATGCGCCGGCTGATTTCATTTCGGCGGTCGGCCGTTACTATGACATCGGCATCGGCCTGATTCTGGCGGGCTGGTTCTGGTGTCATCGCCGCAGTGTGATGCGGCGGCGGCAGGCTCTTTTCTTTACCGTATGCTGGGCGGCGAGCAACGGTGCCGGTTCAATTTTGAAGTTCCTGTGCGGACGGTACCGCCCGAAAATGCTGACCTCGCAGGATCTCTACGGTTTCCACGGTTTCGGCACGAATCATGGAACGTCTTCTTTCCCGTCCGGGCATACATTGGATGCTGTAACTATCGCGGCGACATTGTGGATTCTGTGGCCGCGCAGCCGTCCGTGGTGCGCGGCCTGGGCCGCTGCAATGGGACTGTCCCGCATCATCGTCCGCGCCCATTATGTCAGCGATGTGCTGGCCGGTGCTCTGCTCGGCTTCGTGTGTGTTTATTTCATAAACAAGCGGCTGAAACCTGAACGCCTTCCTCAGCCGTAATCAGTCGTTGCGGCCGCGCAGCTTTATAAACACAAAGTTCTCATCCGCTTTGCGGTAATTTTTTGTACCTTGTACAACGTCGTTCTTGAAGACAGATGTAAACCATTCCAGCTCGCTTGCCGGCAACACAACAAAAACCTGATGGTCGCCGCGGTTTTCAGTCAGGCAGGTTTTCAGTTTTTCAAGGTCGGTATAGCAGACGACGCCCCGGCGGGCATAAAAGGGCAGGTTGGCCGGTGAACATTTCCACTCGACAAGCAGATCCTCCGGTTTGAGTGTCTGTGCAATGTATTCTGAAAAATCCTGTTCGCCGACACGGTTAGGATTCATCGGTAGAAAACCGACATACACCGACATTATGACCGTTATAAGTATGGCGTACGGCGGCATCCGGGTCGACAGCAGCGGCCCGTTCCATTCGGTATTCGCGATTACTTTTTTCCCGATGAGTAAGAGCATCAGCGTGTAAACCGGCAAGATCAGCAACATCACATAGGCCCCGCAGTAAAGAAGCAGTCCGGCACCGCCAAGTGTCGCCAGCACACAGATCGCGATGAGCATCTTGCGCCAGCGGATTTTAAGATCGGCGGATGGGGAAATATAAACCGCGCGGGCCAGAAACAGCGCAAAAATCGGCAGCAGCGGAATCAGATAATGTTTGCGGTAGTGGCCGCCCAGCGTGAAAGCAACCAGCAGTGTGCCGCAGACAATCATCAGCAGACGTGTAACCGCACTGGTGTTGCTCCGGTCTGTCCAAAGCTTCCGGAATATGAAGGGAATCGCCAGACTGGCCGGAAGCAGCAGAACGAACAGCGTCCAGATATAATAGCCGCTCAAGATATCTTTCCAGCCGGCCAGATTGTGCAACAGGGAGCCGGAAAGCTGACTGTCTGCGATATTCACCCCTAACGACTGCAACCGGCGGTTCAGCAGAAACCACCAGGGCAGAACGATAACGCAGAACAGTACCGTTCCGCTGAACGGGTGCAGGATGCGGAGTATACGTTTCCGCTCTGTACGGGTGAGCAGAAAAAGCAGTATTCCCAGAAGGAAAACCGCCGGAACCTGCGGACCTTTGGTGAGCATGGCCAGCGCCGCCGCGGCCCATCCAATGAGACTGCTCCGAATTTGCCGCACTGTTCCGTCAGTCGCCATCCAGGCATCAACCCACGCGGCGAGCTGCAGGAAACAAAACGTGGAATACAAAAAGTCCGGCCGGGCGCTGTGAGACAGATTGATGAATCCTTGCGTACTGAGCAGCAGCAGCGCGGCCAGCAGACCGGTTTCCCGTCCGTAAAAAACTGTTCCGGCACGGGCCGTTGCCAGCACCATCAGTAACCCGGACAGCATGGAAACCAGCCGTCCGTGCCAGATTTGAACATAGTCATTGAGCGGATCCAGTTTTGAAATCAGCAACGTTGCCCAGTAGCTGAACGGCGGTTTCTGCAGGCGGAGCGAATCGTTGAAATGCGGAAGAATCCAGTCGCCGGAAGTTTGCATCTCCTGGGCTGTTTGCAGGACATATACTTCATGCGTTTCCAGCGGGACAGATTTGATACCAATCAGGGTCACCAGCCAGAGTCCGGTCAGCAGAAGTAATGCGTATTTCCGAAAAGCTGCGCTCATAAAACCTCTGAGTTATTCTGTTTCGAGTTGCCCGTCAGGTTCGGTGACTTCCTGCCGCACGATACGATTTTCCATAATATTCGTGTATATGACAAATATGGCAAGCAGAGAAGCGAGGAACAGCGAAGATCCTGTTGTGCCGAAGTTGAGTCCGCCTTTTGCGACGGGTTTTGTGAGCAGATCGCCGAAGGTTGCCCCGAACGGACGGGTTAAAACGAAAGCCATCCAGAACAGCAGCACCCTGTTCAATCGGGTGAAGGTTGCTGCGAAAACGAGCAGTCCGAGCAGTCCGCCAATAAGAGCGGCCCCTCCCATAGTCGCGCAGATCTTCATGATCCAGAAGAAGGCTGTGACCTTCGCAGTTTTATTCACAGCTGTTCCGATCTGACTGGCGCAACCACCCGCCGAGCATACCAGCGCATCGCAAAACAGTCGGCAATGCCGCGCCAGAGCCGGTTGCTGATGCCGTACTTCGACAGCCCGGCCAGCCGCGCACTGTGAGCAATCGGAACCTCTTTCACCGCGAAGCCCTGCAACTTGAGAATCGTTGTGATGAAGCGATGCAGTCCGTTAAAGACCGGCAGTTCCTGCACGGCGCTCCGGCGCATCAGCCTCATGCCGCAGCCGGCATCTTCCACCGGCACGCCGGTAATCCGGTTGCGGAAGCCATTCGCTATTTTTGATGAAATCCGGCGCACAGCCGGATCGTTGCGCTTGCTGCGCACACCGCAGACGGCATCTGTTTCCGGAGTCAGCCGGGCCAGCAGACGCGGAATTTCCGACGGCGGATTCTGCATATCCGCATCCAGCGTCACCAGCAGCCGCCCTCGGGCGGCCCGCATGCCGGATACAACCGCGGCACTTTGTCCGCTGTTAATGCGATGACGGATACCGCGCACTTCCGGATGTTTTTTGCAGAGAAGTTCAATCACCGCGGCGGTGTCATCGGTACTGGCGTCATCCACCAGAATGATTTCAAAGCACTGTTCCAGCGGACGCAGTGTCAGCAGCAGGGCGTCTACCAATGCCGTCAGGCATCCTGCCTCATTGAAGGCCGGCGCGATAATGGAAAGGTTCAGTTCGTTACTGCTTGTACACATTTCTTTTTCCTCATGATCAGGTGCATGTTCCGCAGATAGATGAATATTCCGCTGGCCTGGCCCAGAATGAAAACAGGATCGCGTTTATGAATGGCGTACAGCAAAAGCAGCAGCGAACCGGTCAGGCTGATCAGCCAGAAAAGTTCAGGAACCACGCTTTCGCCGGCCCGCTCGCTGGCAATCCATTGAATAACAAAACGGATCGAAAAAACAGTCTGTGCGAATAAACCTAGAATCAGCCAGAAATCCATGAGCAATCCTCCTTAATATGACGCAGATACTGTCGGAAAGGAGGTTGCCGCAAGATTCTGCGAAAATTACCGTTTGGTAATCTCGGACGCTTCCTGCCGGTTGCGCAGAATCGTTTTGGATGTCGCGCAGAGATGCGGATCGCGGTACGGAATACTCCGCCGCTGGTCGAAATTTCCAAGGATCGGAAACTCGATATCTTCCGGACGTTTCGCAGCAATTGTGCCGTTGCCCATCTGCTGGCCGGGGTGCGTCTCGCCGATCACAAACCCCGCTTCCAGCATCGCACCGCGTACGGGCAGGGCGGACGCATAAGTCAGCAGCACGCCGTCCGGTTTCATTACCCGGTAAAGCTGCTGAAAAAACTCCACCGTCCACAGTTCCGGACAATGCTGACTGGAAAACGGATCGTGGAAGACGACATCAAAAGAGTTCGCCGCCAGATTTTGGATCAGCCAGCGGGCGTCGCCCCAGAGGATTGACAATTGATGATTGCCGATTGCCGATTGATCGGATTGCAGAAGTTCCGAGAGAACTTTCCGCCAGTTGACCGGATCGGTTTCCAATGTCTGGAAAAATTCGGCGGCGGCGCGGACGACCCGTTTATCCATTTCAAGCGCAGTAATGTCGATGGAATGTGGGACAGGCATCTTGCCTGTCTGGACAGGCTGGAAGCCTGTCCTACTTTGAAGAGCCGCCAATGTGTTGTTGCCGAGCCCGAAACAGACGTCGAGGATTTTGAGGTTTCCGGTTTGAAGTTTGTCCGCCAGCTTCGACGGTTCGACAAACTTTTTCTCCGCTTCCAGCCGCGCGCCGGTTTTGGTGTGGTAATGCTCTTTCCAGTCCTCGCTGAAAAACGTGATGCTTCCATCATCCGTTTTTACCGGCGTCATTCCGGTTTCCAGTTTCAAATTTCCAGTTTCAAACAAATCGCCTTGCCGGATTTCCCGCATGGTCATTTGTTGAATCACATAGTCGAGGAACTGTCCTTTTTCTAAATGCCAGTGCGGGGCAACCAATTCCTCGTCCGGCGTGTCGGTTGAAATCCTCATCACAGGAATACCAGCCGGAATGCGGCGCAGAAATTCCATCAGCGCCTCGGCGTATTCCCAGTGGTTCAGCACCGGCGGCGTATTCCCGGCCAGCCGGGTTCCTTTAACGATGTGCAGATTGTGAATCTTGATCCCGGCGATGGGGAGTTTGGCCAGTTCTTCCGCCGTACAGTTCCAGTCTTTGGAACTTTCATCTGGCAGTCCGATGATCACATGCGGTGCAACGTGAATGCCGCGCTCCGCCAGCGCCAAAATGGCTTTCTTACTGCATTCCCAGTTGTGACCGCGGTTGATTCGCTTCAGTGTTTCGTCGTTGGCCGTCTGTACGCCGAGTTCCACCCAGACCTCGACCTTTTCCTTCAGCGTTTCCAGAAACCGGAGCGCCGCTTCCGGCAGGCAATCGGGGCGGGTGCCGATGCTAATGGCTTCGAACCGGTAATTTATAAGACACTGGAGAATCAGTTCCTGCTGGTCGGGATTGGTCAGGTCGGCAGTGAAAGCCTGAATGTACAGCATCAGCTTCTGCGCCTTGTAGCGCCGCTTGGAAAATTTAATCGCCGCTTCGATCTGTTCAATCGGACTTTCCTGCCGCCGGGTCTGCCGGGCCCGCGCACCGTTTTCGGAACAGAATGAGCAGCGCCCGTGCGGACAGGTTGAAGCGATTTCGACCGGCACGCGGAACAGCGCATCGCCGTACCGCTCGATCATCCATTGCTTATATTGATTAAATGGAAACATATTTACCACCCGCTCGCTCAGCTCGCTGGAGCACACGGAGATCCTGCCCGAT
>JBAZTQ010000032.1:0-28594 GCA_041661845.1 Kiritimatiellales bacterium
TATAAAAAGAAGCCGGTCATTCGCGAACGGGCGCAGACGCTGTTTGCGCAGGCGAAATGCCGCATTGGCGAAGGTGCGCTCGATCTGTTTCTTGAAAAAGTCGGCACCGACACCCGCCAGCTTGTTATGGAAGTTGAAAAGCTGATGCTTTACATCGGCGACCGCAAAGAAATCACCGTACAGGATGTCAAAGCCATCACCTCTTCATCGGCTGAAGCTGTGGCGTGGGATTTCACCGACGCGCTGGGTGAACGTAAACTGAACGAGGCTCTTCGGATTCTCCGGCAGCTGTTTTTTCAGGGCGAAGCGCCCATCGGCATTATGTTCGCGATCGAAAAGCACTATCAGAAACTTACGCAGTATCGCGCCTATCTTGACCAGAACTGGCTGAGGCTCAGCTCCGGCTACGGGGCCGGTGCGGTTCAGTGGAGCAACGATCCGGAAATGGAAAAAATGTTTGCCCAGCTTTCGTCCGATCCGCGCGAAATGCACTGGTTCCCGACCTCGAAAATCGCCCGGCAGGCGAAAAACTACAGTGCCGACGAATTATTCCGCGGCCAGAAACGGCTGCTGAAAACTCACGAACAGCTCGTTTCGAGCGGCGTTCCGCCTGAACTGATTCTTGAAATGCTCGTCATCAAACTGATCGGCAAAGTATGAGTATCCGCGAAAATCTGGAAGCCGTTGAAATGCGCATTGCCGCCGCCTGCAAAAAAGCAGGCCGGAGCCGCGCGGATGTAAAGCTGGTGGCCGTTTCAAAAACAAAACCCGCGGACGCCGTCCTGGAAGCTGCCGGAGCAGGACAAATTATTTTCGGCGAAAACCGCGTGCAGGAAGCGCAGGCAAAAATTCCGCTGTGTCCCGGTCATCTGCAATGGCATCTGATCGGCCATCTGCAAAGTAACAAAGCCCGCATTGCGGCCTCCGGATTCTTCCGGATGATTCATTCCGTCGACTCTCAGAACCTGCTTGGCGAACTGGATAAATATGCGGCAGTGCCGCTGCCGGTATTGATTCAAGTCAACGTTTCAGGCGAAGGCTCCAAAGAAGGTTGCGCGCCGGACGAAGCGGCGGCGCTGATTAATGCCGCCAATCAATGTTCAAAGGTCGAAGTGTACGGACTTATGACCATTCCGCCGTTCACGACCGATCCGGAAAAAGCGCGCATCCATTTTTCCAATCTTCGGAAGCTCCGCGACCGGCTTCAGCAGGAAACCGGTACGCCGCTTCCGGAACTTTCAATGGGCATGTCGCACGACTTTGAGATTGCCATTGAGGAGGGCGCGACGTTTATTCGTGTTGGTTCGGACATCTTTGGAGGACGGTCATGAGTATTATGGAATCGAAGGTTGTGTTTATCGGCGCGGGAAACATGGCGGAAGCCATTGTCAGCGGCATGGTGGCGGGTAATTTCTGTGCGCCTGAAAAAATCATCATGACGGATATCCGTCCGGAGCGGCTGACCGACCTCGAAAAAGAATATGGTGTTTCAACCTCTACGGACAACCGCGTTGTAAAGAACGCCGAAATCGTTGTGCTCGCCGTGAAACCGCAAATGATGACCATTGCCCTTAACAGCATCGCTCCGGTTCTCCGTTCGGAAACGCTGATCATCAGCATTGCGGCGGGGATTCCCGCGGCGAAAATAGAATCCGCTCTTGGAGGGAATCGCCGCGTCGTGCGTGTCATGCCGAATACGCCGGCACTGGTCGGGCAGGGCGCTTCGGCGATTGCGGCCGGCGCGCTGGCCGATGAAGCAGATCTCGAAGTGGCGGAAACCATTCTCGGCTGTGTCGGGCTGACAGTGCGCGTTGCAGAAAGCGATCTGGATGCGGTGACCGCGCTGAGCGGTTCCGGTCCGGCTTATATTTTTTATCTGCTGGAAGGCATGCTGGCCGCAGCAGAAAAAATGGGACTCGATAAAGAAACGGCCCGGAAGCTGGCGCTTAAGACCGTCGAAGGTGCCGCGCGGCTCATGGAAGATTCCGGCGAAGAGGCCGATGTTCTGCGCGCCAAGGTAACATCCAAAGGCGGAACCACAGAGGCGGCGATCCGTTCACTTGACGAAGCGGGTGTTAAGGATGCGATTGTTCAGGCGCTGCTCTCCGCGCAGATACGGTCGGTTGAATTGTCGCGCGGGTAAGAAGAAATGGTAAAAATCAGACCCCGGTTTTCCAATGATCGGGAAACTTTTTTGAGGTCTGATTTTACACAAACCGGTTAGACAGCCGTAACGTTGGCCGCCTGAGGACCTTTGGCACCCTGTGTAACTTCCATCGTTACTTTCTGGCCTTCGGCCAGCATTTTACGGCCGCTGCCGTTGATAGCGGTGTGGTGGACAAAAACATCCTTGCCGCCGTCTTCCGCGATGAAACCAAACCCTTTTTCGGCGTTGAACCACTTAACTGTACCGTTTACTACTGAACCCATATTTACCTCTTTACTCAACTGCACCGGCTTTTGACTGGTGTTACTAAACCCCTGCTTCACTGTGAAGCAGAGCAAAACATACCCGGCGTCGAGCTTCGCTCTCTGCACGGAAACAACAGGGTTCTAGTCCAACTGGCGCAGAACACAAGGCTTATTTTCAAGCGGAAGGCGCGTTGCGTGAAGCGAAAGGGCCGAACGGTCGAGGCTGGAGCCAATGATCGGAATCGAACCGATGACCTGCTCATTACGAATGAGCTGCTCTACCAACTGAGCTACATTGGCCGGAAAGAGCGCGTATTAAGCCAGAGGCTTCACGGCGGGTCAAGTTTCCAACGTCTGGAAAACAATTAAAGTGAGGACTGCGGCTCGTTCGGAGAACTCGCCCTACCTTTGCAAACAAAATACAGGTGGGGCGACGCCTCCGGCGGAGCCGATTCGCATGGGTCGGGAGTTTATTCTACAGCGGCGGGGGCGGTATTGGTTGAAGCTTCAGCAGGCGCGTTAGCAGAGGCTTCGGCTTTGGCCTTCTTGTTCTTCTTGTCGTTTTTCTTCCACTCGTCTTTTTCCGGCTCGTCGTTGCGGAGCGGACTTTGCGACCAACCGCGCGGCCAGAGCGTTTTCTTCGAATCGGAAGCTTCGTAGATACGCTTGGCTTCATGCTCGGCCTGTTCCGGAGTCGTCAGCACATACGGTGTCAGCAGAACAACCAGTTCGCTACGGGTGTCCGAATTATTGTGTGTGCTGAACAGCCAGCCGATCAGAGGTATATCACCCAGCAGAGGGATTTTTGTACTGGATTTATCGGAAAATTTCCTGACCAGTCCGCCCAGCACGACCGTGGAGCGGTCCTGTACGGCAACAGTGGCGGTGATTTCGCGTTTAAGAATTTCCGGTACTGGATTGCCATCAATAGATATTGATGTCCCGATCTCATCTGCGGTCTGCGTTATTTCCATGACCACAAAACCTTTCGGGTTAATATTCGGAGTGACGGTGAGCGTCATGCCGATATTGCGGTATTCATAGGTGGAACGGGCGCTGTAGGCCGTGGTGTTGCCGATATTGACGCCGGTACCGCTGTTGATAGAAGAGGAGATGACCGGACGTTCCGAACCCACGGTAATTTTTGCTTCGGTATTGTCCGTCGTCATCACCACCGGTGTGGACAGAATACGTGCATTGCCGTCTGATTTCGTTGCGTTGATCAGTGCCTGCATGTTTATGTTTGGAAAGATGCCGTAATAACTAAGGTCACTTCCGAGCGCACCAACGGGCGAGTTAGAGACACCGAACCCGCCGCCGTTAAATCCAGCAAGTTGATGAATTGGAGCAACCAAACCATTTGTACCCAGACCTTTTTGCGTATCGTAAACCCACTTGATTCCGGTTGTTAAATCATCGCTTAGGTTAACACTGAGAATAACGGCTTCAATCATCACCTGTTCGAGCATGACGTCGAGGCTGGCGACAACCAGCTTAAGCGCTTCTATGTCGGATTTGCGGCCCATCAGGAGCAGGGCGTTGGAACGTTCGTCGGAAAGAATTTTGGTGTCGGCGGAAAGGCGTCCGATCGCGCTTTTAGCTTCAGGACTGATTTCATGTCCGGTAGGTTGAACTGCTCTCTGAATGACTTCATCAACGGTCTTGCTGCCTTCTGCATTGCCGGTACCGCCGCCGGGCGCTTTTGTTTTCTCCGTGGCTTTGGCAGCGCCGACAAATTCATTCAGGATACCGGCAATCTCTTTTGATTTGGCGAATTCCAGATTGATGACTTCAACAATAACCGCCGGGTCAACCGGTACGTCGAGCACCTTGATGATGTTGTCGAAGAAGGAAAAGTTGGCGGCTTTGGAGAAGATGATGAGAATGTTGGTGCGGTCGTCGGCAACCATTTTGACTTCGCCGACAATCATTTCGGTTTGCTGTTCCGGCGCGGCAGGTTCGGCTCCGGTTTCAACTTTCGGCGCGCGGATGACGCCGGGAATGGTACGTCCGTCACCGACGACAACGGTCTGTTCGCCTTTTTTGGTTTTGGCGGCTTCGACCAGTTCTTTGAGTTTGGCGGCGACCGTGGCGGCTTCGGCGTATTTGAGCTGGTAGATGCGCGGTTCAATTTTTTCGGCAGGCTGATCGACCATGCTGACGAGTTCAACAATGCGGGCGATGTTGGCGGAGGTGTCGGTGATAAGCACGCTGTTGATGCGCGCCATTTCGATAATCTTTCCGTAGCCGTGCACGAGATGCTGGATGAGCGGCTGGACGTCGGCGAAAACGACGAAGCGCAGGGGAATGACCTGCGTGATGAGCTGGTCGGCTTCAGTATATTTTTTTTCGGAATCAAACGGTTTGATTTCCATCCCTTCCTGCCGGGCATTGGCGATCGGAACAACCTTCAGAAAGCGGTCGCCCATCGGCACCAGCGCGACCCCTTGCATGGCGAGGACGGTTTCGATGGCCTGCTTGGCTTCGTCCTGTGTGAGCTGACTGCCTTTGAGAGTTATTTTGGCACTGAGGTCGGCCTGTTTGATGATGGTGCGGCCGGTCCATTCGCGGTACAGCTCAACGGCCTGTTCGATCGGGGCGTCCTCGAAACTGAGCGATATGAGTTTTTCCTGCGCCTGCACGGGAAGTACGGCGAGCAGGGCGGCGAGCAGAAGCGGAACGGTCAGTTTAGTTTTCATACGTCATCTCTCATCTGGTGGTAATTCACTTTTTCCGGTAGGCGCAGTCGATGGTCATTGAACCCTTCAGTATCCGGTCGCGCTGGGCATCGGGCTGGGCGTTAAGCTGAAGAACATCGAAGCGGATACCCTGTTTCTGAAGGTCATAGAGGAAACGGGTAAGAGATTCGAGTTTGCCTTCCCAGTTGCAGCTGACGCCGAGTTCGTAGAGCGATCCGCTTTGCTCTTCGCGATAGGGCTGTGTGCGGACCAGATCAAGCCCGTACTGATCCGCTGTCCGTTTGATGAGTTTGAGCAGTTCAGCGGTGATGGCTGTCTTGTCGTCATAGACCGGAAGCTGAGCCTGAAGTTCTCCCAGCCGGCTGAACCAGACATCTTTTTCTGCCAGAATGCGTTTGTGCAGTTCGATCTGGTGCAGCAGACGAACTTTGTCCTCTTTGATGCGCCGCTGCTCGGCAATGCGCGAACCGGCCAGCCAGTAAGTGAGACCGAAGAGGATTGCGGTGAGTGTAATCAGTCCAAGCAGGGTTTCACGTTTCGAAATTTTCATGGCTTGACCTCCGTTTTGGTTTTCGGAAGTTCAGCCGTGATCGAGAAGGTGGAGACACGTTTGTCTTTTACGGTATGCGTACTCACCGGCTGGTCTTTGACGCCTTCAAAAATTCCTGCCGCACCGAGTTTCTGGAAAAAGTCGTAAACAGCTTCAGCCTGTTCGCTGGATCCGCGCAGGCTGACAGCATCGCCTTTCTTATAGGTGAACGAATTTATTTCGACGCCGGACGGCAGGGCGACGGTGACTTCGCGCAGACACTCAAGGGCGGAGTGCGAGCGGTCGGCATATTTTTCAAGCGAGAGCATTTCCGTGCGGGCGGCCTGTGCGGCGCGCGCCGGGCCTTCATATTTTGCCGCTTCCCGGCGGACACTGTTATAGGCCGCCTGCTGAAAGGAAAATACCGCACCGGCTATGGCAATGACGGCCAGCCAGACGCTGAGGACGGCGATGGATGTAACGGTGGCGACCTTCATCAGCCGCTTGCGGCGCTGCAAGTCGATCCATTCGCGCGGCACCAGCTCGACGTGGTGCAGCCGCCGTTCCATGGTGCGCAGCGCCAGCCCTTCGCACACCGGCGGAACGGAGCCGAGGTCGTGCAGTACGACTTCCGCTTTGCATTCTTCGCGCAGCAGGTCGCAAAGCCGCGCAGGAATTTCCGATTCACTCCAGAAAAGGACGCCGGTTATTTCGCGGCGGCCGTATTCGGCTTCAAGCGAAAGCAGCGTGTAGCTCACTTCTTCGGCGATTTCGCGCATGACGGTTTCGTCGGTGAAGTTGTGGAAAAGTTCCAGAGACCGGAAACAGACCGGTACTCCTTCGTCCACCACGATCATGGAAAACTCGGTGTGCTCTTCGAGAATGAGTACGACACGGCCCTGACAGAGCACCTCGCCGTGGGCAATCAGCAGGCTCCACCAGGCCAGCACTTCGGCGTCCAGACTGCGGATGTAAACGTTTTGCGCCTTAAAAAGGTCGCCGAGCGCATCGACCGTTTTACGCTGTGCGGCGACGGCCAGCACGCGCGAATGGTTTTCGGTCTGTTTAAGCACTTCGTAGGAGACGGTTAACTGATCAACCGGGAAGGGCGATATCTGATCCATCTGCAGTTCGACCATGCCGCGAAGTTCTTCGGGATTTGTCGAAGGCAGTTCCAGCATCCGCATCAGAAGCTGCGAGGAAGGCAGGGAAACCGTTACGATGCCGCTGAAATTTTTGCGGATATGTGCAAGCACTTCGGAAGGGAAGAGCGGGGCGCTTTCCTGCAGGAAGAAACCTTCTGGAATCGGCATGGAACCGTCCCGCAGTTTTTCGGTTCCTTTGCTGCTTTTGCGCAGCACAGCCCACTCGACGAGTTCGTCGGTGTAGTGAATGCCGGTCGTATGGGTGAAGAAGCGCATCATTCGGACGTTTTTCCTTCAGTCCAGAATAGTGGAACCGCCTGCTTTTCGCCCAGCTTAAAAGCAAAGATACAGGAGATTTGGCTGTTCACGTCGCCGACGGTACCGACGGATGTGACCGAAACATAGCCGGGTGTGAGAGTGAAGATATCGTCCCGTCCCAGCGCGGTGAGATCAGCCTGGCTGATTCCGTCGTCCGCCGTGCCTTCCTTGCCGTCCGGACCGAGGCGCATCTCAAGAATCGCATCAATCACGTCGGCGGAAATATTAAGGCTGTTGAGCACTTCGCGGCTGGCGCTGTTGGGATTGACCTTGTTGTCATCGCCCCAGGTGGTCAGCTGTTTGGCGATGCCGGTGATGGGTTCGTCGGTTTTTTCACCGGGCGGCGTGCCGTAGAGAATTTCCGGCGTCCAGCCTTTGATCAGCAGCAGTTCATCCACGGTATCGACCGGCGCGTTTTTGCACTCATAGCCGCGCTTGCGGTAGAAAGGGTCGTCCGATTCCGCGCCGTTGAGTTGGTGTAAATCTCCTTCATCTTGCCAGTCTATCAAACAATCAATCAGTTCATCCCAGCGGGTGTTGGGGATGCCGGCCTGTTCAAAAAGCATCCTCCAGTCTTCCGGCTTCATAGCTGGGATGTAGCGCCGGCCCTTTTCATAATCGATCCGCAGTTTTACGGTACCGTCACCGAACTCTTCGCTGTAATTAACCGGAACACCGTTGGTAATCCGGGCCGCTTCAGTCAAATATGGGTCTTCGTAGATCGTATCTTTATCGGCTCCGGCCTCCGGTTTGAAAGCGAGCATGGCTTTGGCCAGCTCCACGCCCGCCAGCGCCAGCTGGTCGGCCTTGAAGCGTTTGCGCTGCGCGGAAATGATGCGCGCCTCCATCTGCATTTCGAAAGCAAACGAACTCACAATCATCGAGACGATGACGAGCACCCACATCACCACAATCAGCGCCGCGCCTTTTTTCATTTCCGATTTAAGATTTATGATTTCCGATTGCCGCTTCGTTGCCCCGCAATAGCGCGGCCCGGCTCGACTTCGTCGCGGTTGCCGATCCGGTAAGCTTGTTTTATGCAAACCGGATGTGCGTTTTCTGCAACAATCGGAAATCATAAATCTTAAATCAAAAATGCTTTTCATTTCGCCTCAGAAACAATGTTTGTAACCGGCGGGCCGAGCGGGATTTCAATGAGCTGGCGGAATTCAACGGGCCGCTCATGCTTTTCCGCCGGCTCGGCATAGAGCGTTATCTCGACCAGCCCCGGAATTTTGTTGCTGTAGTCCCAGATGTCTTTCCAGCCTTCTTCGCCGTCTTTGGTGTCATATACTTTACAGCTGAGACCTTTGATATTTTCGCTGACGAACCAGCTTTTCTTCTCCACTTTCTCTTCGTCAGCCAGATAGGGCCAGACGGTTACTACGAGCCCTTCGGTTCCGTCTTCATTTTCACCGCCGCCGACCTGAATACGGTGCAGTCCGTGTGCGAATGCCTCGCCGGGCGGAATAAAGGCGCTGCTGCCGGTCACCCAGCTGATGGTATGCTTACCGTAACCGGAAGGATTGTTTTCCATGCGGAAGGCGTATTTCTCCGGCTTGGAATCAAAGAACGCCATCGAGCGGAGCGCTGAAGCCAGCTGGCCGATAACAAAATCGCCGTGATGAATCTTATCCAGCGTTTCGCGTCCGCCGGTCCATGCGCGGGTGGCCGTCGAAAACGTCTGCCACGCCACGGTCATAGCGATTGCGAGGATCACCATTGAGATCAGCACTTCAAGTAATGTAAACCCGCGTTTCACTGCTCTTCCTCCGGCCGGATGTAGTGCCAGGTTACGACCTCTTCAAAGCTCTCGCGTCCGCGGTCTGACCAGCTCACCCGGGTCCGCACGGTGTAAAGTCCCTTCTGGTTTTCGTTTTCCGGTTCGGTGATTTCCCGTTTCCAGGTGTAGCCCGGTTCGTCGGCGAATTTGCCGGATTCACTGCCCGCTTCAATGGTTGCACGTGTGAGCGGATGTTCGGCACCGGCCTGCAGGATCAGCCTCTGCGCCGCGCTGTAGTGCCGGGACTGGGTTATAACCGCCAGACAGCGCGCCGTCGCCAGCATCAGTACCGCCGCGCCGATACCAAGAATGGCGACGGCCAGCAGCACTTCAATCAGCGTCAGTCCACTTTTCAAGGATTTGGAAGCCCCGTTCACCGGCCTTCCTCCACGGTGGTTTTTCCTGTGATTGGATTGCAGGTGATAGTTGAGCTGCGGTCGTTTTCTCCACGGAACGTCAGTTTAAAACCGTCGTTCATGCCGGTAGGGTAATAATGCACGACGTGTCCGGCTTCGGGATTTTTATCCGCTTCGGCCATATTTTCAAACGCACTGATTTTAATGTTCTCCGGCAGGCGCCGGGAAACTTCCGGTTCGGCGTTATTGGTTCCGCCGCATAAGATCGCTAATTGACCGTCTTTGAAACGGAGAGTGCATTCATCCTGTTTGATGATGGACATGCTGCGTGCGTAACGGGCCATCCGGATCGTTGAACGCACCGCATCGGACATCTGGGCCGATTTAAAAGTCCCTCTGAACAGCGGCACGGAAATTCCGGTGGCAATCAGGATGATGACCACCACCAGCAGAATCTCGATCAGGGTAAACCCGTTTGAGATTGCCGATTGCCGATTGCCGATTGCCGAGAGGTCTTTCATCTTTTTCAACTGATCTTCAATCTCAAATCGCCAATCGAAAATCTGAAATATTCTCAGTCCCAGTTGTTGAACTCTTTGCCTTCCTTCGATTTGCAGGAGAGGTCAAAGCCGCGGTTGTGGCTGCCGGGTTTGCTGTAGATGAACTTCTGTCCCCACGGATCATTGATTTCGCTCGGTTTGAGGTATGGGCCTTTGCCGTCTTTGACGGTCGTCAGTGCTTCGAGACTGTCCGGCAGAATCAGGTTCTCCATTTCATAGTTCTGAATGGCGGTCTCAATGCTCTTAAGGCTGGCCCGTGCGGCGACATCCAGCGACATGCCGATTTTGCCGGACATTTTCGGAACGGCGATACCGACGATGATACCGATGATGACGACCACCAGCAGAATTTCAATCAGGGTGAAACCGCCCTTGGATTTGCGATTTATGATTTTCGATTTACGGTTTTTCATATTCATTCCTCATTTTCCTGTTAGACACCCAGTCCGCTTGTCAGATCAAAGACGGCCGTCAGCATACTGATTGCCACGAAACCCACGACCACCGCGACCCCCAGAATCAGCACCGGCTCCAGCACGGTCGTCAGCACCTTAATGCTGTGGTCGAGTTCCGCATCGTAGCGTCGTGCGATATGTTTTAAAGCACCGGGCAGGTCGCCGGTTTCCTCGCCGACGGCCAGCATATCGGTCAGCAGCGGCGGAAATACTTTGCCTGCCGCCAACGGACCGGAGACGCTCGATCCGTCGGTTACGCGGTCGTGTGCAGCAGCGATTTCCTTGGCAATCACTTCATTACCGACTGTTTCTTGTACAATCACCAGCGCCTTAAGGATCGGCACACCGTTGCGGATGAGTGTTTCAAGTGTGCGGGCAAAATGGGCAAAGGCGTTTGCGGTGGTGATTTTGCGGATGACCGGCAGCTTGAGCTGCTTGTCATTCCACCAGAGTCTCCCGTCCGGCGTGACGATCCATCGGCGGAAGGCCGTTCCGCCGCCGACTAACACCAGCAGCATCAGCCAGCCGTAGTGAATCATTCCGTTGCTCATCGCCATCAGAATGCGTGTAGGCAGGGGCAGGGTGCCTCCCAGTTCATTAAAAATACTGGCAAACCGCGGTACGATGAACACCATCAGCCCGACCACCGAGATCAGGCCGACACCGAGCACGATGGCGGGATAGATCATGGCGGTGATGACTTTGCCGCGGGCTTCCTGGACGCGCTCGTAGTGGGTGCAAAGCCCTTCAAGCGATTCCGCCAGCGCGCCGGAAGCTTCCCCGGCCCGCACCATGCTGATGTACAGCGGCTGAAACGTATCGGGATAGATCCGGAGTGCATCGGAAAGGGAACTGCCCTGAACGACTTCGTCGCGCAGCCGTTTTACAATGAGCGACTGAGCCGACTCGCCTTTGCGTTGCGCCAGTGTGTGCAGGGCGCGGCCCAGCGTCATGCCGGAAGAAAGCAGGTCGGCCAATTCGCGGGTGAGGAGGAGCGTGTCGCGCGGCCCCATTTTTGTCGTATGTTTCAATCCTGATTCGAACCTGAACCGCTTTTTGATGGAGGCGACGCCGGTCTTTGCGGCGGTCTGATCAATGGAAAGAGCCGTATGACCCGTCTGCTGGAGCATTTGCAGTGCGGCGCGCCGGTCGGCGGCATCCAGAGTGCCGTCCACCCGTTTGCCGTCGGCGCTGCGCGCGATATATTTGAAAGTAGGCATAAACAGATTGAAATCCGTGTCCAGAAAACGTCACAATACTAATCTGAATTTCCAGATAAAAGGAGTTTTTTAATGCGGCTTATCACACTTTTAACACTCGGTCTGCTTTTGGCGTCTGCCGGCTGCTCCAAGGCACCGCAGGCAAAAACGGTCACCATCGTCAACGCCGCCGCCGTGGATGCCGGACTGCTGGAACGTGTCCGTGCTTTTGCGGAGAACGAACTGCATGTTCCGGTGCGCACGGTTGAGAATCCGGAGCTGGCCGGCAAGAAAGATTTCCAAGCGTTGGAAAAATCAGCCCGGCGCATTAAGACCGACGCGGATGTCAGCCTGATTGTGCTGGCGGGTTTTAACGGCGAACGGCGCCATCTGGCGGTTTTTTCCGGAAGCGGTATTGCCATTATCAATGCACAACCGCTCTACACCGCCGATAGCGAAACCTTTGCCCGCCGCATCGAACGGCAGGTGATGCGCGCCGCCGCGTTCAGCTTCGGGCTGCCACCGACACCGGATCCGTTCTGCGTCACCCGCGATTACAACTCGCTCGAAGACCTTGATTCCATGGGCCGCAACTTTTCGCCGCCGTGGCAGGGCCGTTTTGCCGAAGAAGCCGCAAAACGCGGCCTTGTTCCTGTTGATGCCGCCGGCGGAAAGGAAATCGTCCGCTAAAGCAAATTCAGAAGAACTGCAACCGGTCTTGCAAGGCGGACTGAACAGCTGCGCAGACTGTCGGGAAAGGCCTTTGGTGCAAAAAGCGTTGGAGTCGGGAATCACTCCGGCGTTTAAGGATATGGAGTGCACCGGCCCGACAGCGCTCTCAATTCCAACGGAAAGCGGCGTCAAGCCGCCGCACAAACACACATTCGCCATTGAAAATCCAAATACAGGGTTTATCAGCACTCCGGGCAGGCAGGATGCCTGCGGTACGTTCGCCGCCTTTTAGATTCACTTGCAAGAGCGTTGCAGTTCTTTTAATTTTGTTCAGTGGCGAATTAATCAGGGGAGGCGGTCATGGCAAAAAATATTGTGGTTTTCTCTGACGGCACAGGACAGGCAGGCGGCGAAGGGAACAATACGAACATTTATAAAATGTTCAACATGCTGGAAGACCGCACTCGGCGGCAGGTGGTTTTCTATGATCCCGGTCTCGGCACGAACTGGCAGAAAATCACGGGAAATATCGGCGGCTGCGGCATATCGGAAAATATTCAGCAGTGCTACCGGTTCATCTTTGAGCAGTATGAAGCGGGCGATCAGATTTTCCTGTTCGGTTTCAGCCGCGGCGCGGCCACCGTCCGCAGCCTGTCGAGTTTCATTCATTACTTCGGCCTTCTGCCGCAATCGCGGACGGATCTCATTTCGAAGGCCTATGACATTTATAAAATCACGGATGATGCGGAACGGCATAAACAGGCCAATGAATTTCTTTTGCGGCATCACAATATGTGGGTGTCGATCAGGTTTCTCGGCTGTTACGACACGGTAGCGGCGCTGGGGCTGCCGCTGAAGGGCCTCAATGCACTTATCGAAGGCATTCCCGGCCTGCAGCATAAGTTTCATAATTTCGATCTGAGCGAGAGTGTTGAGAATGCCTGTCAGGCATTGGCTATCGATGAGGAACGGCAGGTTTTCCGTCCGGTCTTGTGGAATAAAAAAATCAGGGACTATCAGACTCTGCAGCAGGTCTGGTTCTGCGGGATGCATTCGGATGTCGGCGGCGGCTATCCTGTACAGACTCTCTCGGACATTCCGCTGGTATGGATGACCCGCATGGGCATGGAGCACGGCCTTCTGTTGTATTCCGGGCATAAAGTCAAAATCGCGGAAGATGCTAACGGGCTCATGCACGATTCGCGCGGGGAACCGGCCACTAAACTTTTCCGGAGAGAAGTCCGCCGTTGGGATAAGGGTCGCGGCAAACCCGTTGTGCACCAAAGCGTTCTTGATCGCGCCGGCAACCCGGCCAATAACTATCATCCGTGGATTTTGTCCGGCGGATATGACGTCGAGCCCTGGGTTCACGGGCTGGGATAAGGCGGAACTGTTTTGACGGGCGAGGCCGCCGTCCGCACCCGCAGTAGCAGTGATTTTTGTAGCCGCGTCCCGTGGGCGCGGTAATACAAACTCAAATCATAGGTTCATGGCGTCTTCGCGCGGGAAAAGTTTCCAACCGTTGGAAAAAAGCAGTACGGTGCGCTCCGCTTATTAACCCCAGAGAAAAAGTGTATGGCGACCATCGGACAAATCAACCGGCTGCAGGTGCTGCGGTCAACGGACTTCGGACTGATCCTTGACGGAGGCCGTCTGGGCGAAATCCTGCTGCCCAACCGGTACGTTTCCAAGGATTGGCACCTCGACGATATCGTCGAAGTTTTTCTGATGAGCGATTCCGAAGACCGGTTAACGGCCACGACGCTGAGGCCGATAGCGATGGTCGGCGAATTCGCCTGCCTGCGCGTGGCCTCTGCCACGCGCATCGGCGCATTCCTCGACTGGGGGCTGCCGAAGGATCTGTTTGTACCGTTTCGCGAGCAGAAGGTAGAGATGCGCGAAGGGCAGTCTTATGTCGTGCGCGTCTATCTCGACGAAACCAGCGGACGCATCGCCGCTTCCGCCAAACTCGACAAGTTTCTCGACCGGGCTCCGGCGAACTATAAAACCGGCGAGAAGGTTCAGCTGCTGATTTGCGACAAGACGGATCTGGGGTTTAAAGCCGTCGTCAACGGCAGGCACTGGGGCATTCTTTTTTACAACGAGGTTTTCCAACCCTTGGAACGCGGACAGCGCATGGACGGCTTCATCAAACAGGTGCGGGCCGACGGCAAGGTCGATCTGTGCCTCCAGAAACCCGGCTTTGAAAAAGTCACCGATCTTACGGACGTCATTCTGAATCACATCAAAGCGCACGGCGGGTTTATGCCCGTCACCGACAAAAGTCCGCCGGAAGAGATTTACCATTTGTTCGGTGTCAGCAAAAAAACCTACAAACAAGCCATCGGCGCGCTCTATAAAAAACGGCTGATCACCTTTGAAGATGCCGGAACCCGGCTCGCGAAATAGCGGGAGAAGGCTTCTGGCTTGAGGCAGAGGCCATTTGTAGGACGCGCTTCCCGTATTCGGGAGCGTGTGATGGCCACAGGCTCTCTGAATACAGAGAAGCCTGTCCTGCAAAATCAGGATTATGACATTTGAATCATAAAACACGCCTGAAGCGGATGATTACTTTTGGAAGAGGGCGTCGAGGTCTTCGAGCTGATTCATCATGAAAATTTTCATATCTTCAATCGCCGCGTTGTAGATAGCCGGGCCGAGCTTTTCGATGAATGCGTCGAGAATCTGATCGGCTTTAAAGTCGCTGAGTTCTTCGTCAAAGTCATCGAGAAACATGGCGATGAGCTTTTGGCGCAGAAGCACTTTCTGTGGCGGGGTAAGTGTGATTTTCATCGATTGATCCCTTTGCCTCGTCTCATAAATAAAATTTTGCAACGAATAACAAAAAACAGCGAATGACGAAAGAGAACGGGAAGCTGTTGAATTTGTTGCTTACGGTCATTCGTTGGAGTTATCGACCCATAAAATGGTGTGCCGATTATCTTACCGACTCGACTACGGCAGGAGCTTGGCGTCCTTGATCAGCCGGCAGAATTCCTTTTTCGTAACCTGATGCATTTCTCCCTCTTTCGCGAACGGGTTTTCCATCGTCTTGTAGGTGACGGAAAGCCGTTCGCATTCAACGATGCGGAAGAATCCGCCGTCTTTTTTCCATAGCTGGCCTTGTTGTAATTTCATAGTCCCTGTTTAGCATCATTCGCGCGGCACTTCCACTCCCAAAGGGAATGACGTCAGAGGTCTGGTCACGTTTTCCATACACCGACAGTGGTGTATATTCTCTTCACATGATCCCGGTGTTTTTTCAGCAGGTCTGTTTTCGCTGTTTCGTAAACCGCCGGGTCGGAGGGTCCCATGGATTCGTGGTAAACCTCATGTGGAAGCACGTACACTTTGCGGCCCCGGCGCGCCAGATCCAGACAATAGTTGGCAATGTAGAGATACCATCCGTTGCAGGTTGCTTCATCAAAGCCTTGTTCAAGAAAGACGACTTTGGGAACGATCATGAGGCAGCCGTCGAGTGTCTGCACGGGTACTGGATGTTTAAACTGACATGACTCAGCGGGCTTGGGGGGATTTCCGTGCGAGACGCTGGCAAACATATCTTTTGAACTGCGGCCCGCCACACCGGCGGCACCCAGTGATTTTAACCGGCGGAGAATTTTTTGAACATCGGCCAGCCAGGAAGAAGAGCCTAAGGCGACATCCTGATGTACAAACATGAGCAGGTCGTATTTCGCCTTGCGTGCCGTCTCATTCAAGATGCGCGGAGCGCTTGCGAACTCTCCGTTCCGGTTGTCGATCGTCAGAATTTCGAACGGCACCGATTGTCCGCGCAGACTTTCCAGAAGGAACCGATCCAGTTTTTCCTGATTGTTGAAGGCGCAGATGATTGAGAATCCGCTTTGCTTCTCAGCCCGGCGGGGGAACCGATTCCAGATGGATGTGAGCATCACGTCTTTGCTCCGTTCGGGGCAAGCGCAAGCGTTTTGGCGTACAGCCGGAAATCCAGCCGATCCTGATCATAGCTGATATCGCTCAGGGCGATCCGCTCGTCTTTGGATACCGATCTATTAAGAACGACGCCTTCGGCCAGACCGATCGGGAGACCTTTAGAGTCCTCCGCTTCGATTATTCCGTAGCACTCGTAACCGCCGATGCCGTCCAGCACTGTTCCTGCCGGGAGGTGGCGCTTGGCGCAGGTATAGACGTTGGTTCTCATTCCCGCATCGGGGCCCATAAAACATTGTCCGTGCCGGACGGCCTTGAACACGGCATCCATAGCCTCGATGTGGCAAAGGTGGTAGGGGCGGTAGAAAAGGTAGAAGGGGCCGCCGCCCATTTTGTAGTAGGTCAGCATTCCCTGCTGGTACGGGTTTTCGCAATACCCGACCGCAAACACGCCGCCGCCCGGTTCGGCCCCCAGAATGTAATCCACGACGGGCTGCCGGTTTTCCCATAGTTTAGCGAAGTCAAAGCACTCGAAGACCTGATTTACATGGCCGATTCGCGGGCCGGTCATGCCCGGTTGACTGGCGCGCAGATTGAACGTGTTGGCGATGATCGCCATTTCAATATTGAGCTTTGTCCCGTCGGTATAGGAGGTGCACATCCGGTAGTCCAGAGCGCGTTTGTCGGCCTCGGCCACCAGCGTTGCCGGAGTCGCGTAACGGTCAAGAAACCCCTTGATGTTGCCGGCCATCACCAGCTCGAAGCCCCAGCGTTTGATGTCGTCGATCAGGCGTTTGAGTACGCCGTACTGATCACCGTCACAGCTTGTGCAGACAACGCCGTGTTTTTTTGCTTCGCGGTGAAGCAGCGGGCTGAACATCAGATCGATTTCGGAGTTCATCAGGATCAGGTGTTTCCGCCGCTCCAAAGCGATCAGGCAGTGCTCTGCCGCCGGTCCGATGGCGCTGGAAGATTCGATGATCGCATCCAGCCCGGCACATTCCGCGAGCCATAGGCCGGAGGAACAGACCGCGATGACCTTACGCCGGACAGCATCCTCAAGCGCTTTCAGGGAATCTACGATCTCATAGTTCATTCCAAACTGCTTGAGGGCTCCTGTACACCGTTCGATCTTTACGTCGCAAATGGCCGCACAGCGCACGCCCGGCGTGATATGGCTCTGGTACAGGAGACCTTTGCCCATCGATCCGGTTCCGATGATTCCAAGCCGGATATCTTGAATATCCTCTATCGCCATTCAATTCCTTTGGTTACTCGCAACTCCGCCAAAACTTGCAGGATAAACCTCAAGAAATAAAGCGGATTGTCAGCTTAACCGCAGTTGGAAAAACGTGGTCAGCCGTCCGGCAGAAGGCGTATGGTGCGTGCATGCATCCATTCTGTGAAAAGCATCGCCGGGCCGTACGGGCAAGACCTTTCCCTCCGGAGTGGCTTCGTGTCATTCAGAATAACGTTTCCTATTTCCGCTTGCTCACGCCGGAAGAACAAAGTGAGTTACAGAGCCTCATCGCGGTATTTATCGACGAGAAGTCATTCGAAGGGTGCGGCGGTCTTGAAATGACGGACGAGATACGGGTAACCATCGCGGCGCAGGCCTGCATACTGCTTTTGCACCGCGAAACCGATGATTATCCGCAGCTGAAGTCCATTCTGGTATATCCGCATCCTTACCATGCGACCGGTATAAGACGGGGGCCGGGGAATCTGATGATGCAAGGTGAAGAGACGCGCCTCGGCGAATCCTGGCAAACCGGCGCGATTGTACTGGCGTGGGATGCCGTGCAGGGCGGCGCTGCCGATGTTCACGACGGGCATAATGTAGTCTACCATGAGTTTGCCCATCAGCTTGATGCCGAAGACGGTGCGGTGAACGGTTCGCCCGCCTTGCCGCATCGTTCGATGTATTCTGCATGGGCCCGGGTGCTTGGCGCGGAATATGAACACCTGATTCAGGAAACGCATCGCCGGCACCGGACGGTTCTGGATGAGTACGGCGCGCAAAGTCCCGCCGAATTTTTTGCCGTCGCCACGGAAACCTTCTTCGAAAAGCCGGTACAACTTTTGCGCCGCCATCCTGCGCTGTACGAGGAGTTGCGGCTTTTCTACAACCAGAATCCTGCGCTGCGTTTCGCTGACGGCAAGCCGTGACGGAATTCCCTGCGCACAGTTCCGGGAAGTTTTCGCACGGTTCTAATAATATCCTAACAATTCCCTAATAGAGTTTGCTCATATTTCTTCCCGTAAAAGGCGGTTGCCGGGGAGCGGAGGCGAAAGGAAAGACCTCCCGGTTCCGGTGCCCGCGGAAACTAACAGAGTAGAAATAGGAGAAACTCTACATGAAGAAAGCAGCAGTAAGTGCAGCCCTGATCGCCGCAGCCGTTTTGTCGGCGCAGGCTCAGGTACAGGTCGACGCCGGTCTTCCGGATTACAAAGCCGTGCAGGGCGTTTCCGGCACGATCAAAGGCATCGGTTCCGACACCATGAACAATATGATGGCGCTCTGGGCGGAGGGGTTCAAAAAAATGTACCCGAACGTGCAGGTCGAAATCGAAGGCAAAGGCTCTTCGACCGCGCCGCCGGCGCTGATTGAAGGTACCGCCACGTTCGGCCCGATGAGCCGTGCGATGAAGCAGCAGGAAATTGACAGTTTCGCCGCGAAGTACGGCTACAAGCCGACCGAACTTCCGACCAGTATCGACATGCTGGCCGTCTATGTTCACAAAGACAATCCGGTCAAAGCGCTGTCGCTGACTCAGGTGGATGCGATTTTCTCTAAAAACCGCAAACGCGGTAATGCAGAAGACATCACCGGCTGGGGCCAGCTGGGTCTCAAAGGCGAGTGGGCGAACCTGCCGATCAGCCTCTACGGCCGCAACGCCGCTTCCGGAACCTACGGATATTTCAAGGAGCACACGCTCGCCAAAGGCGACTACAAGGACTCTGTAAAAGAGCAGCCCGGCAGCTCTGCCGTGGTGCAGGGTGTCGCCACGGACAAAGGTGCCATCGGCTACAGCGGTATCGGCTACAAAACGGCTGATGTCCGTGCGCTTCCGCTGGCCCGGGATGCCTTCTCTTATCCTGTGGAAGCCACGCCGGAAAACGCCTACACCGGCGAATATCCGCTGTCCCGCTACCTCTATCTCTACGTGAACTACAAGCCCGGCAGCGAACTCGATCCGCTCCGCCGCGAGTTCATCAAGTATATCTTCAGCAAGCAGGGCCAGACCGACGTGCTCAAAGACGGGTTCTTCCCGGTGCCCGCCAACATCGCCCGCAAGACGCTTGAATCGGTAGGTATCAAAGCGGATTTCTAATCCGAAAAGATGGAACGAAACCTCCGGACGCGTTCAAAACACGTCCGGAGGTTTGCTGATAAGAATATGACAAAAAGTTTTACAGGACGGGCGCGGCGGAAAAAAACGCACTGGAGTGTGCGCCTGTCCGACCGTCTTTCCAAATCGCTGATCACCGTCGGAGGAATCGGCACCATCCTCGCCGTTTCCACTGTTTTTTTCTATCTGCTCTACGTCACCATACCGCTTTTCCGCCCGGCGCGCATTGACGGCAGTGAAACACTCAACCGGCCCGCCGCCGGCAGCGCGAAGCCGCTCTCGATACAGTCCGACGAATACGGGCTGATGAACCGTGTTCTCTATGCCGACGGACGTCTCGTCTGCACCCGGCTCGACACCGGCGCCCTGCTTTCCGAACAGATGCTTTTCACCAACGCGGCGCTGACCGCGTTTACCATCGATGCCGCAACGTCGGAAGCGCTTTGCGGCTTTGCCGACGGCTCCGTTCAAATGGGCCGCATCAGTTTCCAAACCGCGTATGTCGCCGGTAAAGAACTGCCGCCGGAATTGCAGGCGCTGGGTGAGAATGGAATCGGCGAGTGGAACGGCGCGCTGATTCAGCGTATTTCCGGGGAACAGTTCCGCTCGATCCGGCTCTCCGCCGTTTTCGAAGAACCGATTCCCGGCGAAACCTCCTCGGCGGTGCGCCTGCTGGATCAGGCTACCAGTCCGGCCGGTCAGATCTCCGTGATGCTGAATGAAAAAGGAACGCTCTCGCTTCTGCGCTTCACCAAGCGCGAAAATATCATGACCGGTAAAGTGACGATCCGCCGCACCGCCGCCGTGATTCCGTATAATGCAAAAGAATTCCGCGAACCGCCCGCGTGGATTTTCCTTTCCGGACTGGGCGACACCGTTTGCGCCGCATGGCGCGACGGCACGCTGCTTCGTTTCGATACCCGCAACTTCGCCGGTCCGTCGCTGATTGAACGGATTGATCTTGTCCCCGAACCGGATCGCCGGCTGACTTCGTTTCAGCCTCTGCTGGGCCGTACTACGTTGCTGGCGGGCGATTCCGCCGGCCGCATTCAGGCCTGGTTTCCCGCCTTTTCTCCCAACAATCCGTCGCAGACTTTCCTGACGATGGCACACACCTTCCAAGGTCCGGCCGCCGTCACTGCGCTGGCCTCGTCGGCGCGCATCCGCATGATTGCGGCGGGCTACGCCGACGGCACGGCGGATCTGTTTCACATAACCAGCCAGAAACAGCTCGCGCATCTGGCTGCCGGCGACTCGCCGGTACAGGCTGTCGCGCTGACGCCTAAAGATGACGGCCTGCTGGCGCTGACTCCTGGTCATCTGGTGCGATGGAACATCGATCCTCAGCATCCGGAAATCACACCCGCCGCACTCTTCACGCCGGTCTGGTACGAAGGTTCCGCCAAACCGGAGCACGTCTGGCAGTCATCGTCCGGCACCGACGACTTTGAGCCCAAGTTCGGTTTGATGCCGCTGATTTTCGGCACGCTCAAGGCAACGCTTTTTTCCATGCTGTTCGGTGTGCCGATCGCGCTGCTGGCCGCGGTTTTCACCAGCGAGTTTCTGTCGCCGCGCGCCAAGCTGCATATCAAACCCGCCGTCGAGATGATGGCCGGGCTGCCGAGCGTCGTGCTGGGCTTCATCGCCGCGCTGGTGCTGGCACCGGTTGTCGCAAAGCTGCTCACCGTTTTCATGACGGTCTTCATCACCGTTCCGGCGGCCTTTCTGCTCGGTGCCTACATCTGGCAGCTCCTTCCGCAGCACTGGACGCTTTTGCTGGCGCGGTTCCGCCTTATTTTTCTGCTGCTGACGGTTCCGGCCGGCGCGGGCCTGGCGCAATGGGTCAGCCCGCTGATTGAACGGCTTTGCTTTGCCGGCGACATCATGCGCTGGCTGGACGGACAGATCGGTCAGGCGTTCGGCGGCTGGGTGCTTCTGCTTATGCCGGTAAGCTGTTTGCTGATGGCGTGGCTTTTCAGCGCGGCAGTTGATCCGCGCCTCCGTTCACTTTCCATGAACTGGTCACGGTTGCAGTGTGCGCTGTTTGATCTGTTTAAATTCCTGTTCGGTTTTGCCGCCGCGCTGCTGCTGTCGATCGCCGCCGCCGCGCTGTTGCAGGCGCTCGGATTCGATCCGCGCGGCGGACTGTTCGGCACCTATGTGCAGCGCAACGCGCTGGTCGTCGGGTTTGTGATGGGCTTCGCCATCATTCCGATCATCTACACCATTTCGGAAGACGCTCTCTCGTCCGTGCCGGATCATCTGCGCTCGGCTTCGCTCGGGGCAGGGGCCACGCCGTGGCAGACGGCGGTGCGCATTATCATTCCCACGGCGATGAGCGGACTTTTTTCCGCCATCATGATCGGCCTCGGACGCGCTGTCGGCGAAACGATGATCGTGCTGATGGCCGCCGGAAATACGCCGGTGATGGAGTGGAATATTTTCAACGGCTTCCGCACGCTCTCGGCCAATATCGCGGTGGAACTGCCGGAAGCGGTGCGCAACAGTACGCACTATCGTACGCTGTTTCTCGCCGCGCTGGTGCTGTTTGTCATCACCTTTATTTTGAACACCGTCGCGGAGCTGGTTCGTATGCGCTTCCGTAAAAAGGCGGTGGATTTATGAGTTTCCGAACCCCGGAAGAAAAACCCGTCAGACTGCGGCGGAAACGTGCGCGGGTTTCGCTTTTTGCGCAGGGCGAGCCGATGATCTGGCTGACCGGCGGCGGACTGGCCATTGCGCTGTGCATGATTATCGGGTTGCTGGCGCTGATTTTATGCAACGGCATCGCCACGCTGTGGCCGTCACCGGTACCGCAGTTCCAAACATTGGACGGCACGGTTTATATGGGCGAAGTTACCCGTAATGAAAGTTACCGCAGTAATGACGAAAAAGTCCGGGTTCTGCAGCGCAAGCTGGTGCGCACCGGAAACTTTGAAATTTCCGGCGAGCATTTCACCTGGATCAACGATCACGACGTGAAGGCCGAAACCCGTCCGGAGTGGGCGCTGACCATTGAGCGTACCGCGTGGGGCCGCTTTTACGGATTCCCTGAAGGTTTCACGCTGGGCGGCGAAACCGTCGCATCCACGCCGGAAGCCGCGTGGAAAAAATTTAACGAGTATCATGATGCTGTCGGTGACCGGCGCGCAAAAATCCGCGCACTCGAAACGAAAGAAGTCGGCCGCGTCAACCGGCGGCTCGAAAAAGCGCGGCTGGCGCTGCGCACCGTGGAGCTGAGCAAAGGGCTGAACAGTCCGGCATGGCAGGCTGAACACATGAAATTTCTGGAAACAGAAAAATCCGTCACCGCAGAGTTTAAAACGCTTCAGGAAGAGATCAGTCAGTTGCGCGCTGAAAACAGCCGCTACGTGCTGAATCTGAAAACGGCGCAGGGTAAAGCGGTGGCGCTGCCGCTTGAAAATATTGTCCGCGCCTATCCGGCCAATCAGCTTTCAAGCCTTGGAAAGGCGGGAATTTATTTCAGCCGCTGGCATGAATTTCTTTTCGATGAACCGCGCGAGGCGAACAGCGAAGGCGGCGTGTTCCCGGCGATTTTCGGTACCGTAATCATGACGCTGCTGATGTCTCTGGCGGTGGTTCCGTTCGGCGTGATGGCGGCGCTCTATCTGCGCGAATATGCCAAGCCGGGACTGGTGGTGAGTGCCGTGCGCATTTCCATCAACAACCTCGCCGGCGTTCCGAGCATTGTCTTCGGCGTGTTCGGCCTCGGCTTTTTCTGTTACCTGATCGGCGCTTCGATTGACGAACTTTTCTTTGCCTCCTCGCTGCCCAATCCAACCTTTGGAAAAGGCGGCATACTCTGGGCGTCGCTGACGCTGGCGCTGCTGACGCTGCCGGTGGTGATCGTCGCCACTGAAGAGGCGCTGGCCGCTGTGCCGAACTCCATGCGCGAAGGCTCCTACGCCTGCGGCGGAAGCAAGTGGCAGACGATCAAACGGATTGTTCTGCCGCGCGCCTTGCCCGGCATTATGACCGGTATGATTCTCGCCATGGCCCGCGGCGCGGGCGAGGTGGCGCCGCTGATGCTCGTCGGTGCGGTGAAGCTGGCCCCGGAACTGCCGGTGGACGGCGTGGCTCCGTTCGTGCATGCCGAGCGCAGTTTCATGCACCTCGGCTTTCATATTTACGATCTTGGATTCCAGAGCCAGAACAGCGAGGCCGCCAAGCCGATGGTTTTCACCACCACGCTGCTGCTGATTGTGCTGATTTTTCTGTTGAACCTGCTGGCGGTTCGGCTGCGCACCCGCCTGCGCCGCAAGTTTGTTTCCGCCGCATTTTAGTGAAGGAGTGTTTTATGGATGTGCAAAGCCTGCCGAAAAAGAAATCGAACCGCCTCGCGGAGATCGCCGCCGGAAAAACTTTTCCGACCGAGACGCACGATGTGCTGAAGCGCGAAAAGGCTTTGCTGGAGGTTTCAAACTTCAATCTGTCGTACGGCGCCAAGCAGGCGCTGTTTGACGTTAATATGATCATCCCGAAAGGGAAGGTCACGGCGCTGGTCGGCCCGTCCGGCTGCGGCAAGTCCACACTGCTGCGCTCAATCAACCGGATCAACGACCTGCTCAGCACGGTGCGGATCAACGGCGAAATGAAGCTGAACGGCGAACCGGTCTACGCGCCGTCGGTCGATGTGATCGAATTGCGCAAGCGGATGGGGATGGTTTTCCAGAAGCCCAATCCGTTTCCGATGAGTGTCTACGAGAACGTGATTTATTCGCTCCGGATCGACGGCGAACGCAGCAAGGCCGTGCTCGACGAAGTGTGCGAGCGCAGTCTGCGCGGCGCGGCGATCTGGGAGGAAACCAAAGACCGCCTGCACGAAAGCGCGCTCGGCATGTCCGGCGGCCAGCAGCAGCGGCTCTGTATCGCCCGCGCCATCGCCGCCGAACCGGAGGTGCTGCTGATGGACGAACCCTGTTCGGCGCTTGATCCGATTGCCACAAATAAAATTGAGGATCTGATTGCCGATCTGCGCGGCGAGTATACGATTGTGATTGTGACACACAACATGCAGCAGGCGGCGAGGGTGAGCGATTATACCGCTTTTATGTATCTGGGACGGTTGATTGAGTACGGCCCGACCAGTACCATCTTTCAGAACCCGCACCTGCAGGAAACACAGGATTATGTAACCGGGCGGTTCGGGTAAGGAGGAAGTTATGTCAGTGGTTTTTATGAAAGAGATTGATCATCTCAAGCGGCAGATTCTGACGATGAGCGCGCAGGTTGAGGAAAGTGTGATTCTGGCCGTCAAAGCGCTGCTGACCCGCGATGAAGGTCTGGCGCAGCAGGTTATCCGCGGCGATTTCGATGTGGATCAGGCCGAAGTCGAAGTGGAAGAAGAAGCCCTTAAGATTCTGGCGCTGCACCAGCCGGTGGCCGCCGATCTGCGTTTCCTGACCGCCGTGCTCAAGATCAACAACGATCTGGAGCGTATCGGCGATCTGGCCACCAACATCGCCAAACGCGCCGTTAAAATCTGCAAAGAACCGGCGCTGGCGATGCCGGATGAACTCGGTCAGGCCGCCACACGGGCCCGCGACATGGTGCATGACAGTCTGAATGCTTTTGTGAATTTCGACGCCGGACCGGCGCGGGTCGTCTGTGAGGCGGATGAAGAAGTCGATCAGTATTGCAAACATGTTCGCCGGTTTGTGGAAGCGCAGATTCAGAAGCATCCCGCCGGTATCAGCGGCTATCTAGACATGCTGCTGGCTTCGCGCAATATCGAGCGGATCGGGGATCACGCCACCAATATCGCCGAAGATGTCATTTATCTGGTTGAGGGAAATATTGTGCGCCACCGTTCCGACGGAAAGGCCTGAAATCTGTTGTCTCACCGGATGCCGTCAGGTAGTTTTGCCCGCAGGAATGCGGAGAACCGTATGAAAGCAGAAAACCATTTGAATGAACTGATTGCGCGGCATCCGGAGCTGGAAAGCTGCCGGGATTCTATTCTTTCCGCCGTGAAGATCATGAAGGAAAGCCTGAATGCAGGCGGGAAACTCCTGATCTGCGGCAACGGCGGCAGCGGGGCGGACGCCGAACACTGGGCCGGCGAACTGCTTAAACGTTTCTGTAAAACGCGGCCGCTTCCGGCCCGGCTTCCGCTGGAGCTGGCCGCTGAACTTGAAGGCTCTCTTCCCGCCATTCCGCTCACCGCGTTCAGTTCATTCCAGAGCGCATGGGCCAACGACCGCAATCCCGATTTTAATTTTGCCCAGCTCGTCAATGCGCTGGGACAGAAAGGCGACGTGCTGATCGGATTGAGCACCTCCGGCGGCGCTAAAAATGTCAACTGCGCGGTGGCGACCGCCAACGCGCTGGGACTGAAAACCGTCGGACTGACCGGTGCCAAAGGCGGCGCACTGGCCGTGGCGGCTGATGTTGCCATCAAAGTCCCGGAGGTTGAAACTTTCAAGGTTCAGGAACTTCATCTGCCGGTTTACCACTGCATCTGCCTGATGCTGGACGAATGAGGACAATTCATGGCTATTGCAAAAACGCAGATTCTGATTGTGGAGGACGAAGAGGATATCCGCGAACTGGTGCGCTATAATCTCGAGCGTGAAAAATTCGGCGTCAGCGAGGCGGAATCCGGCGAGGCCGGGCTGAAAGCGGTCGCGCAGAAAAAGCCGGATCTCATTTTGCTCGACCTCATGCTGCCCGGCAAAGACGGCCTGCAAATATGCCGTGAACTCAAGCAGAACGGGGCCAGCCGCGACATTCCCGTCGTCATGATGACCGCGCGCGGCGAAGAGAGTGACATTGTCACCGGTCTCGAACTCGGTGCCGAAGATTATATCGTCAAACCGTTCAGTCCTAAAGTGCTGGTTGCCCGGGTAAAAGCTGTTCTGCGGCGGAAGACCGCTCCGCCGGGGCCGGACGCTGAAGCTGTGCTGCGCATTTATGATCTGGTCATTCATCCCGGACGCCACGAAGTGACGGTCGGCGGAAAGCCGGTCGATCTCACCGCCAGCGAATTCGGCATTGTTCATTTTCTGGCCCGCCGTCCCGGCTGGGTTTTTACGCGCTATCAGATTGTGGATGCCGTGCACGGCGAAGACTATCCTGTCACGGAACGTTCCGTCGATGTGCAGGTTGTCGGCCTGCGCAAGAAACTGAAAAAGGCGGGCGATTACATCGAAACGGTGCGCGGCATCGGCTACCGGTTTAAGGACGGGGAATAGCCATGCAGACGCGGCGCATCTTCTGGCAGATTTATCCCGGCCATCTCATTGTCACTTTTTTCACGCTGCTGGTCTGTTTTGCCGTTTTCACCTCTGCTCTGGAACGCTTTTACCGCCAGCAGGTTGCTGACAATCTTGAGTCGCTGGCTTTGTTTACCGCTGAACAGGTGCGTGACCGGTTCGACGAAAAAGACCTGGACTATCTCAATGCCGTTTCGGCGAAGTTAGGCTCAAAATCACCGGCGCGTATCACGCTGATTCTTCCGGACGGAACCGTGGCCGGTGAGTCCGCCAAATCGCGCGAGCAGATGGAGAACCACCGTGACCGTCCGGAAGTGAAGGTCGCAATTGAGCAGGGGAAGACGGGGCAATCCTCCCGTTTCAGCAACAGCATCCGCAAGAACATGCTCTATGTCGCGGTGCCTGTCTATCGTGACAGAACGCTGATCGGAGTGGTTCGTACGGCCATGCCGCTGCTTCGGATGCATGAGGTGCTCAGCGGGACGGAGCGCAGCCTGCTGTGGGGCGGAATGGTGATTCTGCTGCTGGCGGCACTCCTGAGCCTGTTTGTTTCGCGCCGCATCTCGAAGCCGCTGGAACGTATCAAGCAAGGTGCCGAGCGGTTCGCCGCCGGTGATTTTTCCTACCGGCTCCATTCACTCGGCTCGGTCGAAGTCGGCGCGCTGGCCGAAACCATGAACCAGATGGCGGCCCAGCTTGAAGAGCGGTTGCAAACCGTCAGTAAAGAGCGCAACCAGCGCGAGGCCGTTCTTTCCAGTATGGTCGAAGGTGTGCTGGCTGTAGATACCGGCGGACATATTATCAGTCTCAATAAAGCCGCCGCGCAGTTCTTCAATGTTTTCCAGCCGGAAACCGCGCCCGGCCGCAGCATCGAAGAGGTTTTCCGGAACGTCAAGCTGCAGCGGTTTGTCGCCGAAGTGCTCGAAGGGCAGGAAACCCGCGAGTGCGAACTGGTGATCCAGAACAATCAGGCCTGCTATCTTCAGGCTCGCGGAACCAATCTGCTCGGGTTGCAAAACAGCCGGATCGGTGCGGTCGTCGTATTCAACGACGTTTCCCGCCTGCGCCGTCTGGAAAACCTGCGGCGCGATTTTGTGGCCAATGTTTCGCATGAACTCAAGACGCCGATTACTTCTATAAAAGGATTTGTGGAAACCCTGCTGGACGGCGCGATTAAAGATCCGGTCGAGGCCGAACGCTTCCTGAAAATTGTCGCCAAACATGCCGACCGGCTCAACGCCATCATCGAAGACCTGCTTATGCTCTCGCGACTCGAACAGGACGGCAAGGCGGGGATGGAAATGAGGAAAGCCGGACTTTGCGGGCTTATGAATTCCGCCGTCGAAGTCTGCGCCCGGCGCGCTGCTGAAAAGCACATCATCATCCGCGTCGAGTGCCCCGAAGAATTAACCGCTATTGTCAATCCGCCGCTGATCGAGCAGGCGCTCATCAATCTCATCGGCAATGCCGTCAAATACAGCGCCGACGGAAAAGCCGTCGTGGTCAGCGCTCATGCTGAAAACGGCGGGGCCGTACTTTTCGTAAAAGACCATGGCTACGGAATCGAAAAAGAGCATCTCGACCGGCTCTTCGAACGGTTTTACCGTGTGGACAAAGGCCGCAGCCGTCAGGAAGGCGGAACCGGTCTAGGGCTTTCCATCGTCAAACACATCGCCCAGGCGCACGGCGGAACCGTTTCCGTCCAGAGCCGCTACGGCGAAGGTTCAACCTTCTCTATCTTCCTGCCTGCCGCGTAGTTTTTCCAGACATTGGAACTACAGCGCCCACGTCAGCAGAAGCGGAACCGTCACAACGGCACCGACATGCGTAATCAGCAGGGTGGCGGCGATGAAATCAGAATCACCGCTGAAGCGTTCGCTGAAAATCAGGCTGACCACGGCTGCCGGCATGACCGCCACGACTGTCAGAATATTCCGGGCGAGTTCCTCCATCGGGATCTGTTGGAGAA
>JBAZTQ010000033.1:0-28016 GCA_041661845.1 Kiritimatiellales bacterium
TGATTCTCGGCGGGCTGGGCGAGGTTGTTGCCGCGGCACAGGAGCCGCAGGAAGAAGTGGCGCTCACAGGCCGGATACAGGGAATTTGCGCTTCCGGCGGGCTGGCGGCGGGAACCATTTTCAAACTCAAAAAGACGCTGCTCGAGGTCGATGAATTCGCCGCCGGTGATCAGCGGAAACTTCTGGATGAAGGGCTGGCTGAGGCGCGCCGCGAGATCGCGGCGCTGCTCGCTTCTTCTGACAGCAGTGACGGAGATATTTTCAAAGCGCACCTTGAACTGCTGGACGACCCGGAAGTGCTGGAGGCGGCGTATACAGAAATAGGACGGGGCAAAAGCGCGGCGTTTGCCTGGCAGAAGGCTTTCACATTGCAGGCGGAAAGCCTGTCCCGTTTGCAGAACGAGATGCTGGCGGCGCGGGCCATCGATTTGCGCGACGTCGGCCGGCGCACACTGCGGCTGATTCTCGGCCATGCCGACGAGAACATTGTCTTCCCGGATCAGGCCATTGTGTTGGCTGACGAACTGTCGCCGTCACAAACGGCGGTGCTGGACCGCACCAAAGTGCGCGGCTTGTGCACTGTGAACGGCGGGGCGCTGTCGCATTCCGCGATTTTAGCCCGCTCGATGGGGCTCCCCGCTCTGGTCGGCCTGCCGGAACAGGTCTTGCGGATTGCGGACGGTACGCGGGTGGTGCTGGATGCTTCGAACGGATTGCTGGAACTCGATCCTCCGGCGGCGCGGCTGGCCGAAGTGGACCGAACGCTGGTTCGTCTCGGTGAGAAAAACCGGGCGGATATTGTTAATTGTCAAAAACCGGCGGTGACGCTGGACGGGCAGACCATAATGGTTTCCGGCAATGCCGGCAGTTCCGCTGAAGCGGCGCAGGCGGCGGAGTCCGGTGCCGACGGCATCGGTCTGCTGCGCAGCGAATTTTTATTTCAGGATCGTTCCAATCCGCCGGAGCAGGATGAACAGGCGGCCGTGTATCGCGGTATGGTTCAGTCGCTGGGCGGCAAGACGCTGGTTGTCCGGACTCTGGATGTCGGCGGCGACAAGCCGCTGCCGTATCTTCCGATCCCGAAGGAACAGAATCCGTTTCTTGGCGAGCGCGGCATTCGCGTCAGCCTGAACCATCCTGAAATTTTTCGTCAGCAGTTGCGGGCAATTCTTGCGGCATCCAAAGCAGGTAGTGTCGAAGTGATGTTCCCGATGATCACCACGCTGGCGGAATTCCGGCAGGCGAAGGCGATGCTCGAAGAGGAGCGCGCGGCGCTGGGCGTGCCGCCGGTGAAGATCGGCATGATGGTAGAAGTTCCCGCCGCGGCGGTGCTGGCGGACGCCTTCGCCCGCGAAGTTGATTTCTTCTCCATCGGAACCAACGACCTCGCGCAATACGTGCTGGCCGTTGACCGCGGCCATCCGAAGTTCGCGGCGCTGTCCGACGGTTTAAATCCGGCGGTGCTGGCGCTGATTGCGCAGACCGCCGCCGCCGCGAAAAAGCACGGCAAGCCGGTCAGCGTTTGCGGCGGGCTGGCGGCGGATCCGCAGGCCGTTCCGTTCCTGCTCGGATTGGGAATTGATAAACTCAGCGTGCCGCTGCCGTGTGTTCCGGCGATTAAGGCGCAGATCCGAACATTGAAAATTTCAGAATGCAGAACGCTGGCGGAAAAAGCGCTGGCACTTTCCGGCGCGGCGGAGGTTCGTGCGCTGGCGGCTTCTTTTAATAAATAATCAGGAGATGGAACGATGAAGATTTTTTCACTTACACTGACCGCATACCCGAAAGGGGTTTTTGCGAGCCTGCAGAAACTCGGAAAAGCACTGATGCTGCCGGTTTCGGTATTGCCCGCCGCCGGTATTCTGCTCGGAATCGGCGCGGCCAAACTGCCGTTTATCCCTGCCGTGGTTTCGACCTACATGGAAACGGCGGGCGGCGCGATCTTTGGAATTCTTCCGCTGATCTTTGCGCTTGGCGTGGCGCTTGGATTCACCGAGAACGACGGCGTGGCCGCGCTGGCGGCGACGGTCGGGTATTTTGTGATGCTTTCAACGATGGGAGTCATGGCCGCCATGCTGGGCGTTGAAACCAAAGCGATCATGGGAATTCCGTCCGTCGACTGCGGGGTGCTTGGCGGCATTCTGGTCGGCGGCATGGCGGGCGCGCTGTTCAACAAATATTACCGGATTCAGCTGCCGACCTATCTGGGCTTTTTTTCCGGCAAGCGGTTCGTGCCGATCATGACTTCCTTCTGCGCGATTTTCCTCGGCCTGGCCTTGAGTCTGGCGTGGCCGCCGGTTGGGAAAATGATCAAAGTTTTTTCGGTCTGGGCTTCGTCGGAAAGTCCGGCGCTGGCTTTTGCGATTTACGGTTTTGTTGAGAGGCTTCTGATTCCGTTCGGCCTGCATCACATTTGGAACGTACCGTTCTTCTTTGAAGTCGGCGAGTTCACCAAAGCCAACGGCGAAGTGATTCACGGCGAAATCCAGCGCTATCTGGCGGGCGACCCGACGGCCGGCAATATGGCCGGCGGCTATCTGTTCAAAATGTGGGGACTGCCTGCTGCGGGGCTTGCCATCTGGCACGCCGCCAAACCGGAAAAGCGCGCGCTGATCGGCAGTATCATGATTTCGGCGGCGCTGACTTCTTTCCTGACCGGAATTACTGAACCGCTCGAATTCGCGTTCATGTTTGTGGCACCGCTCCTTTATCTGCTGCATGCCGTCATGGCCGGACTGGCCTACATGACCTGCATTCTGCTCGGCATCAAACACGGCATGACCTTTTCTCACGGGCTCATCGATTTCATCGTGCTGTTTGGAAAGTCCACGCACGGGCTATGGCTTTTCGTTCTCGGCCCGATCTGGGCGGCGTTTTATTATTTCCTGTTCAGCGCCGTCATCCGGCTGTTCCGGCTGAAAACGCCCGGTCGCGAAGATGACGTGGTCGAACAGAGTGTCGTCGATTCGTCCGGAAAAGGCGGACTGGCGTTGCAACTGATTCTGGCGTTCGGCGGACGCAAGAACATCAAGACGCTGGATTCCTGTATCACCCGTCTGCGCATCAGCGTGTATGACATTTCCAAAGTGAACAAAGACAGCCTCAAGCAGCTCGGCGCGGCGGGTGTTATGGTCGCCGGTGACGGCGTTCAGGCAATTTTCGGAACCCGCTCGGAAAATCTGAAGACCGACATGCAGATTTATTTGAAGACGGCAGGCGTCGAAGCCGATCAAACAAGTGCGGCGGCGGTTCCGGTTGCAACACCGGTTCCGGAAGCGGAGCCGGCGGAAATGGACGATGGGAAGAATATCGCGGCTCCCTTGCTGGCTGCGATGGGCGGTAAGGCGAATGTAAATGATGTGACGGCCTGTGCGCATACGCGGTTGCGCGTTACCTTGCGGGATTCGCGGAAGCTGGACGAAAAACTTTGTACCGGACTGGGTGTGCGCGGTGTGGTGCGGCAGCCCGGCGGAGTTTTCCATTTGATTCTCGGCTGCCGTGTGGAAGCCTGCGTCGAACAGATGAATCGTCTGCTGGCCTGAAGAGGTTCGTGGAATTGTAGGACGCGCTTCTGCGAAGCAGAGCGTGTGCAAAAGTGAAAACACAGGCTCCCTGCGGGAAGCCTGTCCTACAAAATAAGGATGTTTTAAAAAATGGGCGGACTTTGTGGCCGGAAGGAAGATTCCAAGGTATGGTAGCGACCATGGTCAGCTTGTATGAATCCAGTCATATCTGCATCGAGTCCGGCGGCGGAGTTTCTGTCTGCCGTCCGGCTAAAGAAGTGCTGGATCAAAGTTCCGCCGGCGGGCTGACCGTTTTTTCGCCGCAGGCCGGCGTATCCATTCGTCCCCGCGCGGACATTCAGCCCTGCCGGCTGGAATTTTTCTGTCTGGGTCAGGTTGTTTCCGGTGACGGCTGGTTCTGGACGGAAGAGGACGGGCGGATGCCCGTTTCTATGCACCAGATTTTTTTCATGCCGCCGGGAAAAGTCCATGACGGTGCCGCCGGGAAAAGCGGCATGGTGATCGACCGGATTTTTTTCTACGGCCCGCTGGCGGAAGCGTTGTTCAAAGCGGGCGCTCCGGCGGGCGGAATCCGCGAATGCGGTACAGTCCGGAAACTTCTGCCGGTCATTGAACATGCGTCGATGGGAACTCCGGAGCATTGGCTGCGGGCGGTTTCCGGCGTGATTGAGTTGCTGGCGGATCTGACGGCCGGGCAGCCGTCCGGCAGCCTGCTATCGGAAGAGTTGCAGATCGACCGGTTGTGCGCCGAGTTGAAACGCAAACCGGAAAAATGGTGGGACGGCGCGCAGATGGCCGCGTTCTGCAACCTTAGCGAAGCGCATCTGCGCCGGCTGTTTAAAGTCCGCACCGGACTTTCGCCGAAAGCCTATCAGGATCAGGTGCGCGTCGAAAAAGCCCAGGAACTTCTGAAAAACGGATTCAGCGTCCGCATGGTTTCTGAAATTCTCGGCTACTCCGATCCGTACCATTTCAGCCGCCGCTTCAAATCCATCCTCGGCTATTCTCCCCGTGACTGCCTCTCGCCGTAAATTATGTGCCAAGGTTTGGAAGATTTATTTTAGCGACGGCGGAAGAACTCGCCCGCCTTGGAATTTCATAGGTAGGGCGACGCCTCCGGCGGAGCCGCGGTATCTTTCCTGTGGGTGAGGCCGGCGACCCTCCAGAAAAAACCATACGGAAGGATAAGACGGGTGCGGCAGGGATGCCGCTTCCACATTAAAATCCCCTTCGGCGGAGGGGTGCCCGCAGGGCGGGGTGGGTTGTCCGCCGCCGAAACCGGGAAGATTCCGGAGCTTGTAAATCATCCTTCGAACGAGTAGCGTGTTTTCCGTAGAAATGGGATTTTTACGGCCGGTTCAGCCCGAAAGAAACGTTTAACAATTCACCGCTTATAAAAAGGCCCGACGATCCCGGAAAGAAGAATAAGATGAAGAAGATAGTTGTTGTCGCACTCTTGCTTCTGTGCGGCAGCGGTTATGCGCGGACTCAGGTCAGCCTGAATCTCGGGATCGGATTACCGATCTACTGTGAACGGCCGGTGTATTATGTGCCGGTATATTGCCCTCCACCGCCGGTGTACTGCGAACCGCGCTGTTATCCGGTTCCGGCCCCGGTTGTGGTCTATGTCGACCGCGACCATGGATACCGGGATTGCGATCACTACCGCGGTTATGATCATCACAACGACGATCATTCCCGCAGACACAGCCCGCGCCGGCACTAAAAGCCGCCGCCGGTTACTCCCCTTCCCGTAAGTCTGCCCTGCAGTCGTTTGGCTTCAGAGCGCGGATTGGTTTGTCTCGGGCTGAATTAAAAAAGGCCGAGCTGTTCGGGACGGGCCTGATACTGCGGAAACTGCAAGGGCGGCTGTTTGGTAAGCGCGAGGAGCGCGTGGACGCTGGCGGGCTGTCCGGATTTTTCAAGCGCTTCGACGATGCGGGCAAAGAGCAGTCCGCAGTAGACGCTGTCTTCTTCGGCGCGGTGAAAAGTTCCGTTCGGAAAGCCGAAGTGACGGACGAGCGTACCGAGCTTGTAGTTGAACATGCCGGGAAAAACAATACGGGCGAGCGCGCAGCTGTCGAGAACGACACCTTTCGGGGCGCGGCCGCGATGTTTCTCGACCGCCGCGAGCAGAAATTTGAAGTCGAACGGCGCGTTATGGGCGACGAGCGGCAGGTCGCCGCAAAAGTCCGCCAGTTCCGTGAGAACGGTGTGTATGCCGGGCTGCCCGGCGACCATTTCATCGGTGATGCCGTTGACGGCGGAAGCTTCAGGCGGTATGGGGCGGCCGGGATTGATGAGGGTGCAGAAAGTTCCAGCCGGTTCGGCGTTGCGAAAGCACACCGCGCCGATTTCAACGACGGCGTCGGTTTTCGGCTGAATCCCGGTGGTTTCCAGATCGAACGCAATGAAGTCCATGCGGTCTCTTATACTGTAACTGCCGGAGCCGCTCAAGGCTTGGCACGGTTTTATTGAATGGGTATACTCAACATGAAAAAAAGGAGGCGTTATGAAAACAGCAGGAATTCTTGGGGCTCTGGTTTTGTCAGCGGTTCTTTTGTGCGGATGTAATCAGAAAGCCGTTGCGGCGGATCAACCGGACATCTGGAAAGCCGATTATGATGCCGCGCTGAAACAGGCGGCGGCGGAAAACAAGTATGTACTGGTGAGTATCAGCGGCCTGGAATGGTGCGGCTGGTGCAAGGCGCTGGAGAGCGAAGTGTTTTCCAGACCGGAATTTATTGCGTATGCCAAAGACAATCTGGTCTGCGTACTGCTCGACTTCAACCATTCAGGCCGTGCGACGAATACCGAATTTGCCAAACAGCACGAAATGCTGCTGGAAAAATTTAAAGTCGAAGGATTCCCGACCGTGCTGATTCTCAATCCGCAAGGCAAAGGAATCGTCCGCGACGGTTATCAGCGCGGCGGCCCGGTTAAATATGTCGAGTTCATCAAAGGCATAATTGCCGCCGATCAGAAGAAGTGATCCTCATCCTGACCGCGTAACGCAAGATCAAGGCAGGCCAGACGCCTGCGGTACGTATCGCAACCGTCTCGGTTGCCTTGTTTATAAACCGAATATCCTGCGGTCTTGGTATGCGTTTTGGGTGAAGCCGGCGTGGGAGCCGGTGACGCGCTGTTTTTCCGCGAAGCCTTTTTCTCTGGAGACGGGCAGGGTCAGCGGGGCGGTTGGTTTGAAAGGCTGCGGCGTTTTCTTTAGCGATGCGGAGAGCGGCTGCTTCCCGGCAGCGGTTTCGTTGGTGAAGTTACTGGTTAAGCTCCCGGCATCCGCCAGACCGGCGGCCAATAAAACGATCCATCCGTATTTTAAACATTTTTTCGTCATCTCATTTCTCCTGCAAAAACCGCCGCGCCTTCTGCTCTTTTCCAACCATTGGAAACGTAAAAATTACTAGATTAAGGGATCCCTTCGCCTGACCCGGGCTCCTTAAATCGAATAGTACTTTTTCAACTCATTCATGGGCGTAAACCGAATTGATCGTTCTTCAGCAATTAATTCAAAATAAGAACCGCAGTTTTTACAGCGATACAAAGTCCCATGCCTTTCATTAGACAAATTTATCTCTTCAAATTTTGAAGACGGTGATGGGAAGTGTTTGCAAACATCGCATGCCATATCAATACCTCCTAATTGGAATCCAAGAACCGTTGGGTCCAAACTCAAAAAACACAGATCCTTTGGGAACTGGTGACCCTCCATCTAAAATGAATTCCCGAATGTTACTACTTTTCCATACCCCGTTATGCTCGACACCAGTCGCTCCACCAAGCCGAAAATGACGGTTAACCCCAGCGTCAGTAATTGTTGGAGTCCTAAGGCTAACGCTATTTTTAGGAACAGCTATTCCATAAATGGGTTCACCTTTCAGATAACTCTGCAATGGCCCCGGAGCATGCCCGGTACCAGTGACTACGCCCGATCTGGTTGATATTCCAGCAACGTCATCCAATGGTGAAACCCAAACTGTCCCGCCCTTGGCTCCAAGTGTAGCGCTCGGACTGTTGTAATACTTAGCACCGTTCTTCCCCATGAAAGACACAACGAAATCATCAGCTCGATTTGCAACAACCGCGCGGCTGGCGCTGACTTCGCTGCGCAAAGTTCCAGCCATGGCGCTTGCGCCGCCGACCTCTACAATAGATGCCAGCGAGCTGGCAAACTGCAACGTGCCGATCACTCCGCTGCTGATCCGCTGGTGTGTGCTCAAAATCCGTTCCTTGGACGGATCGCCCATATTGGAATAGCCGTAGATCGCATCAGAGATCAGCTGTATACCGGTCACCGTCACCAGTGCCTTGTAGAGCGCCGGGCCCACAGACCGCAGCGATTCAAAGTCAAAGGGCTTGGATGCCGGACGTCCGAAGGATGAATAGGAGGAGGCGATCCCCGGCGTCCGCCCGACCTGTGAGAATCCGCCGAAGTTGGCCGAGCGAACGCCAAACTGCGAGGTGCGGCCAAAGAGCGAGGGCCGGGCGCAGAGGCCTTCGGGGTCGATGCTGTTGAGGGGGTTGCCGTCGGCGTAGGTGTAGAAGTTGACGCCGCCGCCGAGGCCGGTCGGGTCGGCGGAGATGAAGCGTTTCATTTCCGGCGAGTAACAGCGCGCCTGCATCTGGAGGAGTTCAACGTCGGGATCGGTATAGAGCATTTTAACTTAAATCGCAGACACTGCTCAAGCTCTTCGAAATACGAAGAAGCTCGGCCTACAAACACGCTTGTAGGGCGACCTTCCCGCAGGGAGGTTTCGCGGACGACGTTGCCCAGCTCATCGGAGTGGTTTTATGTATCAGAAACAAATCAAGGTAGGGCGAGCTCTCCGAGCGAGCCGATATTCTCGTCACATGGGCGGCTCGCTCGGAGAGCTCGCCCTACCCAGCTTCGGCCAGCAATTCTGCGGTTTTTTCGAAGCAGCTCATTAACCGGTCGGTTTTGACCGGCAGTACATCGATGAACTTGTCGAGTATGCCGCGTTCGCGCACCAGCCGCTTGGTTGAAGCATAGCTCAGGTCGTGCATCCAGCTGAGCAGCAGGACAAAACGGTCGGCCATGCTTTTCATGCTGCGGTAATCAATTTTGTCGCCGCGCTGGAATTGTTCCAGCACCGCCGGGGTCGGCGAACCGTTGAAATCGATATTCATGATGATTTCCGGGTGATCATGAATGTGGCCGGTTTTGATGGAGTCCCAGCAGATAAAAAAAATATCGAGCCGGTCGGCATCGCGGATGAGCCGCAAATGTTTTTCCTCATGCGCGGTGAGTATCGGCGGCAGTTCCCGCTTATTGTGATATTGAACCGCATGGCAAATCAGCGCGCGCGGTTCGGCGGCAACGCCGTCGAGCAGGTGTTCGGCTTCCAAGGTTTGGACGCCGAGATCGCCGTGATCCACCGTGTCGGCGTCGGAAAACGAGCGGTACTGCCTGAACTGCGGAAAGCGGGCAATGTCGTGGAACAGGCCGACGGTTTCCGCGATATTCACTTCCCGTTCCGGCCAGCCTTCGCCGGCGGCAATGGCGCGGGCATCAGCGGCGACGCGGATCGTGTGTTCGAGCTTGAGCTGATGCATCGGCTCCAGCCGTCCGTCCGTCCGATAGCGGTCAACGCAGGCGCGGAAGCGGGCCTCCAGCCGACTGATCATTTCCGGAGTCATGGCGTCAATAAACCAGCAGAGCCAGCGCGATAAGGCCGAGACCGGCGGCGGCTTTGACGGCTCCGGTGATGCGCACCGCGTTATCGCCGGAGCTGGTCAGCTTGCCGGCGATACGGCGGAACCACCACGGCGAAAGCAGAAAAACCAGTCCGAGCAGAATCCAAAGATAGGCGATGACGGTGATAACCAGCCGCCACTGCGACGGATGCCAGCGCGCGGCATCCAGCACCGGTCCGGCCGCCAGCAGCAAAAGTCCGCCGAGGGCGCGCGGCGAAAGCAGTTCGTCGAGATAGACCGCGCACAGCACAATGGCGACCGGCGTCAGCCAGTAGAGGTGAACCTTCCAGGCATCGAACATGCCGAGATGCATCAGCGAAAGTTCGTAGGCCGCCCAGACCAGATCAATCGCGGCCAGAATACGGCCCGGCCAGACGCTGCGCGGAAAAGCCGCCACTCCGGCGCGGATCTTTGCCGGTGCCAGCAGAGAAATCGTTCCGCCGGTCAAAGCGAGCAGACCGATCAGTAAAGAGGCAATAGAAAGTTCAGACATCCGGATTCCCCCAAAAGTTAAACGGCGAGCAGTCTGCCCGATCCCGTTCGTTCCTGAAAACAAAAAACGCTCCGGAGTTCCGGAGCGTTTTCGCAGCAAACAGAAAACTGTTTACTTCTTGAGGCTGGCGCGGATGCTGTCGAGCTGTCCGGCGCTGCCGAGAACGGTGTTCTTGTGGGCGATATACTTGGCGTATTCGGCCATGAACACTTTGCCCGGGGGACGCAGGTCGAAATTTTCAGGATTCTTCATGAACTCTTCGCGGTGTACACGGCACCAGACCAGACGGCCGTCGGTGTCGATGTTGATCTTGGTCACACCGAGTTTCGCGGCCGGCAGGAACTGTGTTTCGTCCACGCCTTTGGCACCGGCCAGCTTGCCGCCGGCGGCGTTGATGCGGGCCACTTCGTCCTGAGGAACCGAGCTGGAACCGTGCATGACGAGCGGGAAGCCGGGCAGGCGCTTCTGGATTTCTTTGAGCACATCGAAGTGCAGCCCCTGCGAACCGCTGAATTTGAACGCGCCGTGCGAAGTGCCGATGGCGCAGGCCAGTGAATCAACGCCGCTGCGTTCGACGAATTCCTTCGCCTGGTCGGGATTGGTCAGCTTGGCGTCGGCTTCGCTGACGGAAACGTGTTCTTCCACGCCGCCGAGCTGTCCGAGTTCAGCTTCAACCACAAGTCCTTTAGCGTGAGCGGCATCCGTGACGCGCTTGGTGATGGCGATATTTTCCTCAAACGACTCATGGCTGGCGTCGATCATGACGGAGCTGTAGAAGCCGCTGTCGATGCAGTCCATACAGGTCTTCTCGTCGCCGTGGTCAAGATGCACCGCGAAAATCGCATCCGGGAAAATTTCGTCGGCGGCACGCAGCATGGCTTCGAGCATGCGCTTATCGGTGTAGGACCGGGCGCCTTTGGAGAGCTGCACGATAAACGGCGCTTTGCTTTCCATACAGCCGCGGAACAGACCCATCACCTGTTCGGCGTTGTTGATGTTGTAAGCACCGACGGCGTATTTGCCGTAGGCATGCTTAAACAGTTCTTTTGTTGTCACGATCATTGGATTCTCCTTCTGGTATGTTCCGGTTAAATTGCGCATGAATTTTAGCGGAGAGGCTCCCGATTGCCACCTTAAACTGCGGCTTTTTCAGGGGTTGCCGCCGCCGGAACGCCCTGTTAGCATGTCGACATGAGCGCCGACCCCTTCCATCTGAACCGGCCCGTACATCTGGCCCGGCGGGATGTTTTCTTCGAAAAAGCCGTTGCGTGCATCAACCTGCTTCCATCGACCAGACAGCTCGCAGAGCAGCGCAAAACAGCGGAACAGGCGCTGTACCTGCTGCGCGAATCCCGCCGCTGCGCCGAAGCCGCCAACCTTTCAGAAAAAACCTCGACGCAAAGCCGGCTCTTCGAGGTTTTCATGGATGCGGTGGTGGACAACACGCTGTCTATCACCCGCATGCTCCGCCGTCAGGTCGCCGCCGACGTCCCGGAGAATCCGCTCGACCATTTTCTCGGCTCCCCCGGAACCGGTGCAAAAATGAGCGGACATTACCGGCGGTGCGCCGCACATATTCTGAAAGGTCTGCTGAACATCCTGCAACTGGCGGAAAAACCGTACTGCGATCTCCGGCAAACCAGCCTCGCCAAAATGACGGTTGTGGATAAAGACCGTTACGAAAAAGCATATAAACATTTCGAGGCGCTGGCGGACAGCGAGGCCGGCAAAGCTGTTGAACGAATCATCTAAGACCGGCCGAACTTGCGGTTCAGTTCGGTAAAACTGGTGAAAATCAGTGTCGGCCGTCCGTGCGGACAGGTGTAAGGCATTTCGGTTTTCGCCAGATCTTCAACCAGCCGTTCAATCGCTCCGGCGGACAGCGCGTCTTTCGCCTTGGTGGAAGTGCGGCAGGCGGCCTGCGCCACGGTTTCGCGCAACGCTTCGCGCGTCGCCCTTAACGCTGCGCCGCTTTTTTCCAGCGCCCGGGCGATGCCGCTCAGGATCACGATCGGTGAGCCGTTCTGCAAGTGTACCGGCAGCGCATCGACCATAAATGTGTCCTGCCCGAAGGCGGAAATGCCGAAACCCATTTCGTCGAGCACCGGCAGATGGCGGCGGAGCGCCTCGGCGTCCGCAGGCATCAGCTCAATCGCCTCCGGCGTCAGCAGTCCCTGCCGCAATGGTTTCCCGGCGGTAAGATCGTGCATGAACTTTTCAAACAGCACCCGCTCATGCGCCGCCTGCGGATCCATCAGCACAATACCTTCTTCGGTTTCCAGCACCGCATAAAGTCCGCCGGCCTGACCCAGCACGCGGCACCATTTCCACGGACTGGAAGAAGGCTTCAGGCTTCGGGCTTCGGGCTTCTCAGGATCAGACGGCGGCACATTTAAAGCCGCCTGTTGTACCTCGATCTTCAGTTCATGCTGCTTATGAACTGTCGGCGCAGGGCGTGGAGCTTCGAACTTAAAGGCGGGCTCGCGCCGCGCGGCTTCCGGCGCTTCCAGCGCCAGCGCTTTCTGCACCGCCGCAATCACCGCATCGCGCACGGCGGCGGGATGACGGAACCGTACTTCTTTTTTCGCCGGATGGACGTTCACGTCCACTTGCGTCGGCGGCACGGTGATAAAAATAAACGCCGACGGATAGCGTCCGCGCGCCAAAACGGCGTGATAAGCCTCGTTCAGTGCGTGATGAATCACCGGCGCGGAGGCCGGGCGGCCATTGATGAATATATACTGATCCGAACGATCCTTCCGGCCCGTCTGCGGCAGTCCGGCAAAGCCGGAAATCTTCACCCCGTCCGCCTCGAAATCGAGTTTGCGCAGATGGCTCAGGAATCCCGGGCTGTACAGCGCGGTAATGCGGTCGGCCAGATTTGAACCGCCCGGCAGGTTATACATTTCGCGTCCGTCGGAGGTGAACGTCAGCCCGGTTTCGGGATGCGCCAGCGCGTAAACGGCGAAAAGCTGGCGGATTTGTGCCAGCTCGGTCGCTTCGGTGCGCAGAAACTTCCGCCGCGCCGGTACGTTGAAAAACAGATTGCGGATTTCGAAACGCGTGCCGGGCGGACAGCCCGCGTCGAGTACGTCCTGCAACTTCCCGCCGCTGATATGGATTTCCGTGCCGCTGAGTTCTGCGGCGGGCCGCGTAACCAGCGTAAAGCGCGACACGGCGGCGATGGACGAAAGCGCTTCACCGCGGAATCCGAGCGTCGCCACCGCTTCCACTTCCTCGGCGGTGCGGATTTTACTGGTGGCGTGGCGTTCGATGGAAAGCAGCGCGTCGTCGCGGTTCATCCCGGAACCGTTATCGGAAACGGCAATCAGCTGGCTGCCGCCTTGTACGACTTCGACATCCACCTGCGTCGCACCGGCGTCGATCGCATTTTCGACCAGCTCCTTCATTACGGAAGCGGGCCGCTCGATCACCTCTCCCGCCGCGATCTTATTGATCACATGATCCGGAAGCATCTGGATGTGCTGATTCACGCGCGCCAATCTAGCGGGTTTTCCAATGTTTGGAACATCAAATTGAGCAATTCCGGTCAGGACGGCCTTTCTTCGACGAGGTAGGATGTACGCCGGATTGAGAGGGAACAGGCATGAATGATCTGAAGTCAAAAGATTACGCACAGCGTTTCGAAAAGGTGTTCGTTTACATAGAACAACATCTGGACGAATCAATGAGCGTCGAACAATTGAGCCGGGTGGCACATTTTTCGAAGTTTCACTTCCACCGGCAGTTTTCGCAATATGCCGGAACCGGTGTAACCGCCTATGTGCGTCTGCTGCGGCTCAAACGGGCATCGCACCGGCTGGTTTTCGGCCGTGAAAAGATCATTCATGTCGCCTTGGAAGCCGGATTTGAAAGCCCCGAAGCTTTTGCCCGGGCGTTTCGTCAGGCTTTCGGGCAATCCCCGTCTCAATTTAGAACATCACCCCAATGGCAGCCGCGGAACGAACGGATACGGCCGCCGCATCGAGAAAGGAACAAAAACATGGAAGTACAAGTTATCAGGTTTGCTGAAACCGGAGTGGCGCTGCTGACGCACCGCGGTTCGCCGGAGAGGGTCAACAACTCGGCAATGACATTTATCGAGTGGCGCAAGGCAAGCGGCCTGTCGCCGGTCAAAACCAGCCGAACCTTCGGCATCGCCTATGACGATCCCGATACGACCGAACCGGAAAAATTCCGTTTCAATATCTGCGGCGAGGTCTCTGCGCCGATACCGGACAACCCGCAGGGAGTAACCAACGGCGTGATTCCCGGAGGGCGCTGCGCCGTGGTGCGGCATCTCGGCTCTCATGATCGTATCGCCGGGAGCATTTACCCGCTCTATCGCGAATGGCTGCCGCAAAGCGGCGAGGAGTTGCGCGACTTCCCGCTCTACTTCCACTACCTGAATCTGATTTCGGATGCGGCAGAGCACGAGCTGATCACCGACATCTACCTGCCGCTGAAATAGCGGTGACGCACATGATCGTCCGCGCCGGTTCCAATCATTGGAAAACTATTTGGCGAGAAGCAGTTTGACGGCGGATTCGGTGAGAAAGCCGGCCGGGCCGGCGGTTTTTTCAGGACGGCGACGGGTTCTATCGCCGCAGCCGGATCCATCTTTTTGATTCCGCCGGAATAATCCGTTGCGGCGGCGTCCGCACCGGTTTAATGTTCCGCCGGAGTGATGGATTAAATGAAAAAGCTGATTTTTGTCTGCACCGGGAATACCTGCCGCAGCCCGATGGCCGAAGGACTGTTGAGAAGTCTGCTCGGCCCGAACTGCGGCTGGGAGGTTTCTTCGGCGGGCGTCCACGCAAGCAACGGGCTTCCGGCCAGTACCGGCGCGGTAACGGCGTTGCGCGATCAAGGTCTGGACATCTCCGCCCACCGCTCGCGGCGGCTGACGCCGTCACTGGTTCGGGGGGCCGATTTGATCGTCACCATGACCGGCGGCCACCGCGACGCAGTGCTGGCCATCGACCCGCAAAGCGGGGGCAAAGTTTTCTTGCTAAAATCGTTCGGAATCGCACAATGCGCGGCTGATATTTACGACCCGGTCGGGGAGGCGCCGGATGTTTACCGCCGCGTACGCGACGAAATTGACGCCGCTTTGCCCGACCTGATTCTTTATATGATGGAAAAGAGGAGCTGACATGAAAATCGTTATCGGGGCCGATCACGGCGGCGTTGAGCTGAAGGCAAAATTTGCAACTGCTCTGAAAGCAAAAGGTTTTGAAGTTGAAGACGTCGGAACCAACACCGCCGAATCCGTCGATTATCCCGATTACGCCGCCGCCGTCGCGTGCCGGGTTTCGCAGGGGAAAGCGGATCAAGGCATTCTGATCTGCAATACCGGTATCGGCATGAGCATCACCGCCAACAAATTTCCGCAGGTGCGCGCCGCCGTCTGCTGCACACCGGAAATGGCGAAGCTGACCCGCATTCACAACGCCTCCAACGTCCTCTGTCTCGGCGCGAACAATGTATCCGATGCCGTTTCGCTGGAAATTCTCGACGCATGGCTGGCCAACAAGCCGGAAGCCGGCGGACGCCACGAGCGCCGCGTCAACAAAATCAAAGCCATTGGCAAGAGCACCAGCGACGCGATCGCGCTCTACGACGCCGATCCGGAAATGTACAAAATTCTCCGCGATGAAAACATCCGCCAGAAAAACAATATCGAGCTGATCGCCTCCGAAAACATCGTTTCTCAGGCTGTCCGCGAAGCACAGGGTTCGCGCCTGACCAATAAATACGCCGAAGGCTATCCGGGCAAGCGCTGGTACAACGGCTGTGAGTGCGTGGACGAAGCCGAGCGGCTCGCGATTGACCGCGCCAAACAAATGTTCGGCGCCGAGCACGTCAACGTCCAGCCGCATTGCGGAAGCAGCGCCAATATGGCGGTTTACTACTCCGTCCTCGAACCGGGCGACACCATTCTCGCCATGAGTCTCGCCGAAGGCGGGCATCTGACGCACGGTCACCCGATGAACTTCTCCGGCCGCTTTTTCAAAATCATTCCGTACGGCGTCCGCAAAGACAACGAGCAGATCGACTACGATGCCCTGCAGAAACTCGCTGAAGAGCACAAGCCGCGCATGCTGGTTGCCGGAGCCAGCGCCTACTCGCGCATCATTGATTTCAAACGGATGCGGAAGATTGCCGATTCCGTCGGCGCGTACTTCATGGTCGATATGGCGCATATCGCCGGTCTCGTCGCAGCAGGCTGCCATCCGAGCCCGGTTCCGGACGCCGACTTTGTGACCACCACCACACACAAAACCCTGCGCGGCCCGCGCGGCGGGATGATTCTCTGCAAAGAAAAATTCGCGGCCGACATCGACCGGCAGGTTTTCCCCGGCATTCAGGGCGGACCGCTGATGCACGTTATCGCCGCTAAGGCGGTCGCCTTCGGCGAAGCGCTGACGCCGGAATTTAAAACCTACCAGCAGCAGGTCGTCAAAAACGCCAAGGCACTGGCCGACGCCATGCAGGCCAATGGATTCCGTCTGGTTTCCGGCGGTACCGACAATCATCTGATGCTCGTGGATGTCAGCTCCTGCGGCTTCACCGGCAAAGATGTGGCTAACGCGCTGGATAAAGCGTCGATCACCGCCAATAAGAACGGAATTCCGTTCGACCAGAAGAGTCCGTTTGTCACCTCCGGCGTACGACTTGGAACTCCGGCGGTCACCACGCGCGGCATGAAAGAAGAAGACATGGTGCAGATTGCCAATTTCTTCAAAGCCGTCACGGATAATATGGCCGACGAAAAGAGGCTGGCGGAAATCCGCGCAGAAGTTGTTGCGTTCTCCAACCGCTTCACATTGCCATAAAGCTTAGTCGCTGAACGCCGCAAACGCCGGTTTCGAACCGGCGGCAAAAGCGGAATAGGCCGCCGGCGCAAGTCCGGGAACCGCAACCGCTTTAATCTGGTTGGTTCCGGCTGCCGCAACCGCTTCTGCCGCTCCGGGAGCTTTGAGCATCGCCGTTCCGGCAGAAGCAGCCGGCAGAGGACGTTCCAGCAGATGCAGGCCGAGAAAAATAATGAACAGCGCCGCAACGCCATAGCGCGGCTGGGCAAACATCCACGCAAAGCTCTTGTCAGGAAAAAACAACAGCGACGGCATGCGATCCGCGGCACGGACTTCCCGCATGATGTTCTGGATGTTTTTTTCAACGCGGGTTTCATCCGGCCGCTCATAGGTTTTGAGCGCCAGCAAACCGGTGATATCCAGTCCGGCGACTTCTGTTTTTTCGTTTTTACTCATTTCACAAACTCCGCCAGTTCCGACTGCAACTGTTTGTGCGCATAAAACAGGCGCGACCTGACTGTTCCCTCCGAACAGCGCATCACTTTGGCGATTTCTGCATGAGCCATCCCTTGTACATCATGCATAACAACCACCGCTTTGTGTTTCTCGGACAGCTTGAGCATGGCTTCGTTCATTTTTTCCTGAAATTCGCCGAGGCTCATCTTGCGCAAAACCGATCCTTTACTGGAAAATTCACGGTAGGAGTCGGCGGTTTTGATATCCGGGTCAAACTCGTCAAAGGTCACCGTCTGCCGGCGGTTGCGCCGTTTGCGGAAGTTGATGGTGCAGTTGAGGGCAATGCGGTAAATCCATGTGTAAAATCCCGACTGCTCACGAAAGTGACCGAGCGCCTTCCAGGCTTTAACAAAAACTTCCTGAACGAGATCCTCGGCGTCTTCCCGGCTGCTGGTCATACTGTAGACAAGCCCGTAGATTTTGCCGTGATAGCGCCGAACCAGTTCTTCGTAGGCGGAGGAATCACCGGTCTGCGAACGGTGGACTAAATCAAGGTCGTCCGGATTTCCGGATTCCGGGTCTGTTTTCGGGTCGTTGCTCATTTTTTCCAATGTCTGGAAAATGCGGGTTTGTTTTTCCAAAGGCTGGAACAGCTTCTACCAGTTTTCTCAACCCTTGGAAAAAGAAAAGCGCCCCGAAAAATTCCGGGGCGCTTTTTGAACCGTTTGACGGATCCGGTTTAGCCCTGAATGGCGGCCTGCGCGGCGGCCAGACGGGCGATCGGCACGCGGAACGGCGAGCAGCTGACATAGTTGAGGCCTGCTTTGCAGCAGAACTTCACGCTGGCCGGGTCGCCGCCGTGTTCACCGCAGATCCCGCACTTGAGATCCGGACGGGTCGAGCGGCCCTTCTGCACACCCATCTGAATCAGCTGGCCGACGCCGCGCTGGTCAAGGTGCTGGAACGGGTCGCACGGCAGCAGTTTTTCCTTCAGGTAGTCCGGAAGGAAAGAACCGATATCGTCACGGCTGAAGCCGAAGGTCATCTGCGTGAGGTCATTGGTGCCGAAGCTGAAAAATTCAGCCGATTCCGCAATTTCGTCGGCGGTGAGCGCCGCGCGCGGAATTTCGATCATCGTGCCGACCATATATTTCAGCTTCACGCCTTCTTTCTTGATCACTTCTTCGGCGGTTTCGCGAACGATCTTCACGAGGAAGTCGAGCTCGGCCTTGGCACCGACGAGCGGGATCATGATTTCAGGCAGCACTTTGATTTTCTTCTTGGCCTTGCCGACTTTGCAGGCGGCGGCGATGATCGCCGTGGTCTGCATGACGCACAGTTCAGGATAAGTGACCGAGAGACGGCATCCGCGGTGTCCGAGCATCGGATTGAACTCGTGCAGCTGTCTGACGCGGTCGGCAACCTGTTTCGCCGGAACGTTCAGCCGTTTCGCCATTTCCGCCTGATCTTTGGCAGACTGCGGAACGAATTCGTGCAGCGGCGGGTCGAGCAGGCGAACGGTTACGGGCAGGCCGTCCATCGCCTTGAAGATACCTTCGAAGTCCTTCTGCTGCAGCTTGAGCAGTTTGGCGAGCGCTTTCTTGCGGCCCGCTTCGGTATCGGCAATGATGAACTCGCGGATCGCCCAGATGCGGTCGCCTTCGAAGAACATGTGCTCGGTGCGGCAGAGGCCGATCCCTTCAGCGCCGAACGCGCGGGCGTTCTGTGCGTCTTTAGGCGTGTCGGCGTTGGTGCGCACGTTGACCTTGCGGAACGCATCGGACCACATCGAAACCTGTTCGTACATTTTGTAGATCGGATGTTTTCTGGCGGCGGCGTTGTTGTCCACCACGCCGGAAACGACCGGGCTCGACTGCGTTGGAATCTGGCCTTCATAAACCATGCCGGTCGTACCGTTAAGGCTGATGAAGTCGCCGGCTTTGTAGGCCTTCTTGCCGACCGTGACGGTGCGCTTCTTGTAGTCGATCTGGAGCTCGCCGGCACCGCAGATACAGCACTTGCCCCAGCCGCGTGCGACAACCGCCGCGTGGGAGGTCATGCCGCCGGTGGAAGTGAGTACACCCTGTGCCGCCCACATACCGCCGACATCTTCCGGGCTGGTTTCGTGGCGGACAAGCACCACTTTGGCCGACGGGTCTTTGGCGACCGCGTGTTCGGCTTCTTTGGCATCAAAAACGATCTTACCGACCGCCGCGCCGGGTCCTGCGGGCATCGCGGTGGTGATGAGCTTGGCTTTCTTTTCCGCTTCGATATCGAAGATCGGGAAGAGCAGCTGTTCAAGGTCTTCGCCGGAAACGGTCATGATAGCTTCCTTCTGCGTCAGAATCTTCGGCAGCGCTTTTCCGGTGTAAACGTCTTTGCCGGTGGCCATTTCAACGGCCCAGCGGACGCCGGCCAGACCGGTACGCTTGGCGTTACGGGTCTGCAACATCCAGAGCTTGCCTTCCTGCACGGTAAATTCCACATCCTGCGGATATTTATAATGCTTTTCGAGGCGATCCATAATTTTGAGCAGGTCGGCATGCGCCTTGGCCCAGATCGCCGATTTTTCATTCGGCATGTCATCAATATTCTTCGGGGTGCGGATACCGGCCACCACGTCTTCGCCCTGGGCGTTAACGAGATATTCGCCCATCGGTTTGCTGTCGCCCGTTCCGCCGCAGCGGGTAAAGGCCACGCCGGTGCCGGACTCTTCGCCCATGTTGCCGAACACCATTGTGCAGATATTCACGGCGGTGCCGAGCAGGCCGCTCACTTTGTTGATCTGGCGGTATTTTTCAGCGCGCTCGGAATTCCACGAGCCGAACACGGCGCGGATGGAAAGGTCGAGCTGCTCTATCGGATCCTGCGGGAAAGGTTTTTTGACTTTGTTCTGGTAAACCTTCTTATAGATGTCCACCAGTTCTTTGAGCTGTTCTGCGGTCAGGTCGGTGTCCTGCGCGGCTTTATATTTTTTCTTCAGCTTTTCGAGTTCGACTTCAAAATCGTGGTGCGTCAGGCCGGTGGTCGGACCCATCACCACGTCGCCGAACATATCGACGAAGCGGCGGTAGCAGTCCCACGCGGTGCGTTCGTTGCCGGTCTGCTTGATGAAGCCGAGCACTGATTTATCGGTCAGGCCGAGGTTGAGAACGGTGTCCATCATGCCCGGCATGGAAATCGCGGCACCGGAACGGACGGAAACAAGCAGCGGATCATTCGGATCGCCCAGCTTCTTGCCGATCAGCTTTTCGAGTTTACCCAAGGTCTTCTTGAGCTGTTCTTCCATGCCTTCGGGATATTTGCCGCCGCTCTTGCTGTAGCAGGCGCAGGCTTCGGTGGAAATTGTGAGGCCGGGCGGAACCGGAAGACCCGCATTCGCCATTTCCGCAAGGTTGGCTCCCTTGCCGCCGAGAATGGCCTTCATGGTTTTGTCGCCTTCGGTATGTTCTTTGCCGAATCCGTAGAAGTACACGTACTGTTTATTCGCCATCGGGTTTCTCCTGTTAGTTTCCGCTTTGCCGACCTGCCGGTCTGCAAAACCTTTATTTCCAAAAAAAAGACGTGTCATGCTAGCAGAGCGACCGGGTGTGTCAAGGCGGGTTTCGGCGGCAACAGCCTATTCAGCAGGACGTTCCTCGTATCCTTCCTTGCTCTGCGCGGAGATCTCTTCGCAGCCGGGAATGCCGTTGCCGGCTTTCGGATGGACGTATTCATACGCGCCGATATCGACCTGCGCATGATGGTTGTTATTGCCGTCCAGAATGCGCGGATTGCCGGCGATATCCGCCGTCAGGAAATTATTGGTTCCGGCGTCAATCAGCGGCGAATCGTATGCCGGCAGAAAAACGCCCTGATCGGTGTTCTTAAAGCCCGGCTCCGCGCCGATATTTCCCGGCCCGTCCGCCTTGGGCATGCTGCAGCAGTAACTCATCTTCACATTAAAGAAATTGTGACCGCTCAACAGGGTTTGATTGTGATGCAGCACCGCATTCTGCGCTGTTCCAAAAGCTGCGCCGCCGCCCATCACTTCCGCGCGGTTGTGCGTCACCGTACAGTTCACCAGTTCGCAGCGGTGCGCGCCGCCGCCGAAATGCGCCGCGCGGTTATACGCCAGCAGGCAGTTGCTCAGTCTGGCGTCGTTTGCGCCGCCGCCGGAACGCCGCGCCGTATTCGCGGTGAAAATACACCGGACGGCACTGCCGCCGTAAAGCCCGCCGCCGTACCACAGCGCCGTATTGCTCACCACCGTGCAGTTCTCCAGCACGCCGTTTGTTTCGCTCCAGACCCCGCCGCCTGAAAGCGCCGTGAACTCATTCCCCTCCGGCCCTTCCTTCATCGTTTCGCCGCCCGCGATTGTAAAACCGATGACCTGCACGCCGTTGGTCATATAAATACACCGTATCGAAGGTCCTCCGGCAATAAACGTCTCCTCCGCGCCCTTCTCGCTGCGCAGCGTCAGCGGCTTATCAATCACCAGCCGCGTCGCCGGCCCTTTCTGGTTCAGCTGCCGCCCGCCGGTATTATAGGTTCCCGGCGCAACGACCAGTTCGTCGCCCGGATTGGCAAGATCAATATAACGCTGCAGCGTATCCGAAGCGTTCTTCGGCACATAAATCGTTTCCGAAAACACCGCCGATACAGCCAGCAGGAACACCATCGCCCCGGTTTTCGTCTTCATAAAGACCTCGCTTCCGAACATTGGAAATTTTCTACCGGATTGTTCCGGTATTTGGAACTTTTATTCTGCCGGGTCATTGCCGGATCCACGCCGGAATACGGCTGAGCAACCGTCAGTACAGTAAAGCCGGAATTTAGGGCGAAGCCCGCAGATCCGGCTTCTCGAGATCTATTCCACATCCAGCGGGCCGCCGGGCCGATCCTGAATGACGGTGTGGCGGGCGTGGGCGGAAGTCTCCGGCCAGTCCTCGTTGTAATGCAGGCCGCGGCTCTCTTTGCGCCGCTGGGCGGAGCGGACAATCAGTTCCGCCACGGCGGCCAGATTGCGCAATTCAATCAGGTCGGCGGTGACGAGGTATTCCTTATAATAGCTGCGGATTTCCTCGCGGATGTTATGGATGCGGCGGCGCGCGCGCGCCAGCCGCCGGTCGGAGCGGACAATTCCGACGTAGTCCCACATCACCGCGCGCACTTCGTTCCAGTCGTGCTCGACCACGATCTCCTCATTACTGGAAACCGCGTCGCCGCATTCCCAGCGCGGAATCGTAATGTCCGCCACCGGATTCTCTTCCCGATGTTTGGAAGCTTCGTCCGCGCAGCGGTGCCCGCAAACCAGCGCTTCGAGCAGCGAATTACTGGCAAGGCGGTTGGCGCCGTGCAGACCGGTGCTGGCGACTTCGCCAATCGCGTACAGTCCCGGCATCGCCGTGCGGCCGTTGACGTCGGCGATCACGCCGCCGCAGGAATAGTGCGCGGCAGGCACCACCGGTACCGGCGCGCGGGCCATGTCAAAACCGTATTTCAGGCAGGCTTTGTAAAGCGTCGGAAAGCGCTGCTGCAGAAAGCCGGCGTCGCGGTGCGAGATGTCGAGGTACACAAACGGATCGCCGTATTTTTTCATCACCGAGTCGATGGCACGCGCCGTAATGTCGCGCGGTGCCAGCGGACCGCGGGCGTCAAAGTCATAAACAAATTCGTGGCCGCGCCGGTCGATCAGTTTCGCGCCCTCGCCGCGCACCGCTTCCGAAATCAGGAAAGTTTTCGCGTCGGGATGATAAAGGCAGGTCGGATGAAACTGGATCATCTCCATGTCGCGGATCGGCAGCCCGGCGCGCCACGCCATGGCCACGCCGTCGCCGGTGGCGACATCGGGATTGCTGGTATAAAGGTAAACTTTTCCCAGCCCGCCGGTGGCGAGAATAGTGACCGGCGCGCGGACGGCGATAATTTCGCCGGAGCCTTTATCGAGAAAGTAGCAGCCGACGCAGCGGTTTTCGCCGCCCAAGCCGATCCAGCCGGTCGGAATTACATCAATGGCGACCAGATTTTCGGCGATGGTGATGTTCAGGTCGGCCTTGGCGCGGGCGAGCAGTCCGTCGGCCAGCGCCTGACCGGTAATATCGCCGGCGTGGAGCACGCGGCGGCGGGAATGTCCGCCTTCCTGGCCGAGATCGTATTCGCCGGGATGCTCGGCGCTGCGCTCGAAATGCACGCCCAGCGTTTCAAGTTCTGCGATGCGCTCCGGCCCGCCTTCGACAATGGCGCGCACGGCGGACTCTTCGCTGAGGCCGCCGCCGGTTTGTAACGTATCGGTAATGTGTTCCGCCATGGAATCGGCCGGATCGACTACGCAGGCGATGCCGCCCTGCGCGTAGCGGGTATTGCATTCAGCCGCCTCGCGCTTGGACGCCACCAGCACCTTGCCGTGCGCACTCAGCCGCAGCGCGGCAGTTAATCCCGCCAGCCCGCTGCCGATTACCAGAAAATCTGTGTCACGTGTCTGCATAAATTTGAAAACCGGCGGCACGTTAGCACACTTTTTCCGGCGGGTGGAAACGTAAACTCCGGAGGCGTTAGAGCCGCATGGTTTCGCGGGCCAGTTTGCGAAACGTCCGGCACCGCTTGAGTGCTTCTTTTGCCAGCTCCAAGTCAGCCGACTCGCCGGGATAGCGGAATTCGACCCCGAAGCCGGAAAGAAACGAGAGGTCGTTGCGGCAGATTTCCCAAAGCGGTTCGACCGGTAGCGATAAATCCAGCAGCAGAACCAGGTCGTGGGTTTTCGGAAAAGCGATGCCGGCTTCTGTCAGGCGGCCTTTGAGATATTTCTCCGCGCACTGTTCGGCGTGGAAGCAGACGGCGTCATAACTGGGGTTTTTGCGGGCGCGGATTTCCCGTTCCAATAGATGGAAGTCGCCCTCCGCCTTTTCAATCCATTCACGCGTCAGGCGTTTCATAGAGCACTTCGCCTTTTTCAACAATGGTTTCGAAAAACGGGTCGCCCATTTTCAGGCGTTCGCGGATTTTACGGGGCGAACGCACCAGCACATCGATCGGAAACGCCGACCGCAGCGACGAACGGATTTCGGCCGCCTGTTTGACTGCGCTGCCTTTGTGGTTCATTACAATCAGCAGGTCGATATCCGAATCCGCCGTCGGGGTTCCGTAGGCATAGGAGCCGAAAAGGACGATCTTTTCGGGATGGAATTTCTCCGCCACTTCCCGGGCACACGCATGAATTTTATTGGCAGCGACCATGCCCGGATGGTGCCGCAAACCAGATAGCCTGTCAATTCGCCCGGTTGCCGGGAATGGACAAACGCCGGACAAAAAGGAACACTCGCCGGGCAAATTGACTAACTAAAAGGGAGCGCAGTCTATGAAGCTGAAAAACGGGCTTTTCACCACGTTCGGTCTGATAGCCGCCACCGGTATGGCGCAGAATACGTCCGCCGCCAAACCCAACATCCTCTGGCTGGTCGCCGAAGATATGGGACCGACGGCGCTCGGCTGCTACGGTCAGGAGAGTGTTGCGACGCCGAACCTCGACCAGCTCGCCCGCGACGGTGTTCGCTATACGCATTTCTACACCACTGCGCCGGTCTGCTCGCCGTCGCGCTCAGCGTTCATGACCGGGATGTATCAAACGACCATCGGTGCGCATCAGCACCGTACGCCGGACAAAAAACCGCTGCCGGACGGTGTGCGTCCTTTGCCGGACTGGATGCGTGACGCCGGATATTTTACCGCGAACCTGAAAACCCTGCCGGCGTCCTTCGGTTTCTCGTGCAAGGGCAAGACGGACTGGAATTTTTCTTATAACCCGAAAAAGGCCTTTGATTCCGACAACTGGGTGGATCTGAAAACGAACCAGCCGTTCTTCGCGCAGATCAATTTTATGGAAACGCATCGCAATTTTAACGCGCCCGCCAAAGTTGATCCGGCGAAGATTAAACTGCCGCCCTACTATCCCGACCATTCCGTCACGCGGCAGGATTACGCCAAATACCTCGATTCCTCGACGGAGCTGGACCATAAGGTCGGACTGGTTCTCGCGCAACTCGAACAGGAAGGCTTGGCTTCGAACACCATTGTTATCTTTATGGGCGACAACGGCGAAGCGCACGTCCGCGGCAAACAGTTCTGCTACGAGGAAGGTCTGCATGTGCCGATGCTGATCCGCTGGCCCGCCGCGATCGCCGCGCCGAAACGGTTCAGTAAAGGTTCGGTGGACGACCGCCTGCTGGAATCCATCGATATGGCCCCAACGCTGCTTTCGCTGGCCGGTGCGCCGATCCCGCCGAAGATGCAGGGCAAAGCGTTTCTCGGCGACCAGGCCGGCGCACCCAAGGAATACATCTTCGGAGCCCGCGACCGGTGCGACGAAACAGCGATGCGCCTGCGCACGGTACGCGACGCCCGCTACCGCTACATCCGCAACTTTACGCCGGAGCTCCCGTTCCTGGCACCGAATGCCTATAAGGAAAGGCAGTATCCGGTCTGGAACCTGATCAAGGAGCTGAACGCAGCCGGTAAACTCACACCGGAACAGGCCGTGCTTTGCGCCCCGCGTCAGCCGGAAGAAGAACTCTATGATCTGCAGGCCGACCCGGATGAAATCCGCAACCTCGCGCAGAATCCGGAATATCAGTCCGTGCTCCAGCGCCTGCGCGGCACGCTGGATAAATGGATTATAGACAGCGACGATCAAGGACGGATTCCTGAAGTAATCGCACCGCCTGCACAGAAAAAACCGAAAAAGTAACTCCGCACTCCGGGGCGCAGCGGCGTCTGCGCTCCGCGCCAACGTTCGCCTTTATCTTTAAAGCGGCGCGTGGTAAAAAGCGGCACTATGAAACGGACACTCGTTCTCTTCTTCGCGCTGGCAACCGGTTCCGTTTTTGCGGCGATGCCGGTTGAAAAGTCGATCGCTCACGTCAGCACCCCGATTCAGCTGGGAGTTGATGAATACCACCATCTCTATCCCAAGGAGTACGGCGTTCACGGCCTGCGCCTGAACTGCTATTTCGCGGATAACCGCTACATGCACGGACTGGATATCGGTTTTTGGAACGTTTCGGAAGCCGCCGGTGGATTGCAGCTGGCAGTCTATCGGAACGAAACGTACGATTTCGGCGGGATTCAGCTTTCGCTCTGGAACGCCGAAACCAAAAAGGTCGGCGGGATTCAGGTCGCAACGGTTTCAGCGGACGCGGAAGATCTTTACGGCGTTCAGCTGACCGGACTGCTCGGCCGGGCGCGCGAAGTGAACGGCATTCAGATCGGCGGGCTTTCCGCTGTTTCGGAATCGGAAACGGACAAGGGCCGGATGAAAGGAATTCAGGCGGGGCTTTATGAGGCCCGCGCGGAAAATCTCGCCGGCATGCAGCTCGGCGGAGTGTTCACCGAATCCGGCTGGTATGCCGACGGCGTGCAGCTTGGCCTGCTGTTTAACGAATCGCATTACACCCGCGGCGTGCAGATCGGCGGACTGACGGCCAAGTCCAAAGAAACACTCGGCGTGCAGATCGGCGGGTTGTCGGCCAAGTCTGAAATTGCCGCCTACGGTGTTGTGCAAGGAGCCGTCATTCTCGCCGAAGCCGGTGAGTTAAAAGGATTGCAGCTTTCCGGTGTGGCGGCCAACGTCATCGGCAAATCGGACGGCGTGCAGGTCGGCGGCATCAGCTCGACGGCCGGCTCGCTGGACGGGCTTGAAGCGGCCGGTATCTGGAACTTTGTCTTTGATGATGTCAACGGAGCGCAGGTCGGCCTGATTTATAATCATGCCCGCTATGTACACGGCTTGCAGCTCGGTCTGATCAACCATTGCGAACGTCTGGACGGCGTACAGATCGGTTTGATCAACACCGTAAAAGAGGCCCGCTTCAGCACCTGCCCGCTGCTGCGTGTTGATTTTTAGGCTTTTCTTGCGGAAAAAGTCTGGCATTGTCCCGCGCTTTCCCGTGTATAAACCGTTTCCAGAAAGGATGCACCGATGATTAAAAAAGGCGGAACTTATGTGGTGATGGGGCTGCTCAACACCGACTCCATCGCTTACGCCACCGGCAAAATGATTGAAGAGCTGGGCGGCAAAGTAATTTACACCGTGCAGAACGAGCGCCTGAAAAAGATATTTTTCGACCGCGGCTGCACCGACATCTCGCAGGAGGAAAAGGACGCGATGGACATCCGCTATTGTGAAGTCACCGTCGAAAGCGAAGTCCGCGACCTCTTCAAAAACATCGGCAGCGTGGACGGCGTCGTCCATTCTATCGGCTTCGCCAACCCGAAAACCTGTCTGGGCGACCATATTTACACCGACGCGGCCGAAGACATCAAACAGGGCTTCCACATCAGCTGCGCCTCGCTGGCGACCGTTTCACAGTTCGCACAGGAACACATGCCCAAAGGCGGCTCCATCGTAACGCTCTCCTTCGCCTCTCAGGTCGCCTTCCCCTTCTACAACTGGATGGGCGTCAATAAAGCGGCGCTCGAGGCGCTGGTACGGGCACTCGCCCGCGAATTCGGCCGCGAACACGTTCGCGTCAACGCCGTTTCCGCCGGACCGCTCGCCACCAAAGCGGCCAAATCCATTCCGCACTTCGCGCACCTCGCCCGCACCTGGAAAAAAGTCAGTCCGCTGCCGTGGGATGTGGTCAACGATAAAAAGGAAGTCGCCCATGCCGTCGTGTTCCTGCTCGGCGAAGGCTCAAAAAAGATTACCGGCCAAACCCTTTATGTGGACGGCGGCGCGTCGGCCGTCGGCGGCGAACTGCTTCCGCATGAACGGCCGTTTAAAGCCATGCCCGCCAAACGGAAAGCTGCCGCCAAAGAGCGCCTGGCGAGAATGCGGGAACTGCAAAAACAGCATCAGCAGGGGCTGTAAAACAAAAAGCTGCTCCGGAAACGGAGCGGCGCAGACTGTTGAAAAACCCCGTCATTTCCGGCGGGGTTCATTTTTGCCGGGGTTAACAGAAGGCCGCCAACGGCGCGAAGGCCGGATTCCGGTTCCGTTCGCCGTTTCTAAAAAACCGGCTC
>JBAZTQ010000034.1:0-27889 GCA_041661845.1 Kiritimatiellales bacterium
CTCGCGCTTTGCAAAAACCCTTCCGACTGCTTCAGCCAGCCCTTCGGCTCTTTGGTGCCCGCGCCGGAAAGAACCACCAGATCGCGGGCGCGGGTCATCGCCACATAAAAAACGTTGGTCAACTCGATTTCGCGGATGTCTTTATCGGCTTCGCGCGCCGCGTCCCAGCCCGGCGACGTCACCTCTTCACCGGCGAGACCGGAAAGTTTCATCTCCAAGCGGCCTTCCGGCGAAAACATCGCAAAGCCCGGCTCGGTATTTTCGCCGAAGCTGATGTCCGGCACAAAGCAGACACGCTTCGTCAGCCCTTTCGCGCCGTGTACCGTCATCAGCGTCACCGCGTTCTGCTCCGGATCGGGCAGCAGCGCTTCCGCCGCTCCGCTGCGCGGCGGCGTCTTAATGTATTTCTCAAACAGCCGCACCACGTCCGGCAAAAGAACCTGACCACCGCGTTCCGCGGCGCGAATCCAGTCGAGTGCTTTCTTGAAATTCGCCAGCCGCTGCTCGCCGCCCGGCAGTCCGGCCAGCTGCGCATCGAACGCCGTTTCGCGCACGATTTCGCGAACCAATTGCGACGCCAGCTTTTCACCCGTCTGCGCACGGTAGCGCAGAATGCGCTCGGCCACCACACACACACTTGTAGGACGCGCTTCCCGCTTGCGGGAGCGTGTGTCCTCACACAAGCTCTCTGAATACAGATAAGCTTGTCCTATAACTGAACCGCCTTCAAAAAACTGCTTCCGCAAAATCTCATGGTCAAAGGTTTCGCCGTTCCAGCCAAGCCGCACGATTTCATCGTCAGACATATTGGCAAACGGCGAGCGCAAAAAGCCGATCAGTGCCAAATCATTCGTCGGCTCGCAAAGAACCTGCAGAAACATCAGCAGGTCGCGAACTTCCTGCTGTTCAAACAACGCCCGGCCTTTGCCGCCGCTGGTGTACGGAATACCCGCGTCGCGGAGCGCTTTTTCCAGCGCCGCCTGATGCGTGGAGCGTTTCAACAGAATCAGAATGTCGCCGTAGTTAAACGGCTCGCCTTCGGCAAACGTCTTGCCATCGTGTCCAAACTTCGGACGCCATTCCGCGCCGCCGTCCACCAGCATCCGGATACGCCGCGCCACCGCCGACATTTCATCCTCGGTTGTGCTTTCTTCGCCGTCCTGCACAAGAAACTCAACGCACGGTTTTTCGCCGGCGAGAACGACCTGCGGTTCAAGCGCGTCGTATCGTTCATAAATTCCGCTGAACAGCTCATTGACCGCTGTGATCACCCGGTCGTTGCTGCGAAAGCTTGTTTTCAGATCAATCTGTTTGATTCCGCCGCGCTGTTCCATCGCCGACTCAAGATCGGGCATCACCTGTGGATCGGCACTGCGCCACGCGTAGATGGATTGTTTACGGTCGCCGCAAATCACCAGTTGCGTTTCTTTTCCCCAGAGCGCTTCGATTACATCGCACTGCACCCGCGACGTATCCTGCACTTCGTCCACGATGATCCAGTCGAACAGACTCTTGAACTGTCCGTTCCGGAGCAGGTCGCGTGCGAGCAGAAGCTGATCGCCGAAATCCACCGCATCGCGCGACCGCTTGGCTTCGGTGAAGCCGCGTGCCGCCGCAGAAAGGTAACGGGCAAAGGCGCGGAATTTGTCAGCGCTCTGTTCGTAGAAATGCTCGGTGAGAAAGCGCTCTTTGAGTTCCGCCAGCGAGTCCGAAATCTCCTTCATTTCCTTGCCGGTAAATTTAGTGAGTTTTTCTATTTCTGTGAGGGCGGCTCGCTCGGAGAGGCTCGCCCTACCCTTCAACTCCATCCCCACAGGTGGGGCGACGCCTCCGGCGGAGCCGTAATTTCCAGTGACTGGAAACTTTTCGATGATTTTTTCCAAACACTGAAAAACCCCGGCGGCTTTGGCGGGAAGCCCGCGATCCGAGTCGATTGAACGAAGCTGTTCATAGATTTTCCGAAAATCCTTTTCACCAACCGTGCGTTCCGGCGGCGGAAGCATTACCTCGGCGTTACTCAGACCGAGCCCGCGGCTAGCGGCTTTTTCGAGCAGCGCGCGAACCGTGTTGATCAGGCTGTACGAATTATCCGGCGCACCAAGAATCGAAACGCCGGAGCAAAACTCGCGGAAGTCGGCATCTGTTTCCAAGGATTGGAAAATTTCTGCCTTTAAAACCTCGTCAAGCAGCGCGTCGCGGGCTTCGTCTTCCAAGGTTTGGAACGCCGGAGAAAGTCCGAGTTCCAGCGCATGCTCGCGGAGCAGTCCGGCGCAAAAAGCATGGATGGTCGAAATGCTGGCGGCAGGCAGCGAGCGGAGCACACGGCGGGCGCGATCACCAGCCTCATCGCCGGCCTTTTCGGCGGCGATCATTTTCCCCGCGACGCGACCGCGCAGTTCAGCAGCGGCGTTGTCGGTGAAGGTCATCAGAAGAATCCGGCGCGGATCAATCGCCTGGCGTCCGGCAGGCAGGTGCTCGTGATCTTTTCCCAGCACCAGCGCGGAATAGAGTTCGGTGACCTGCCAGGTCTTACCGGTTCCCGCCGATGCGTTGAAAATCATGTTCATGTGTCGCAGTATGCGACGGAGAGTGGAAGATTGGAATGTTGGAATAGTGGAATGTTGAATAGAGGGAAGACTTCCACGCCGTCCCCGGTCGCGGTGGAACCATCCTTCGCTGAAAGCTACGGCCTTGGCACAGCGCGACCCTCCAAAGAGGAATACCGGATATGCCTTAGGCTTCGGCCCGCCCGACACCCTCTGGTTCGCTTGGCACGGTTCGTCCGTCGGTTCTTTGAAAACCACGAGTCTTCACTAACCGGATTTTCTGCCATTAATTTAGTGTCCATCAGCAAAAATTAGTGGTTAACATCAACATATGTTAGTTCGAAATAAAATAGTACTCTCTGTGCTCACGTTAGCATTCGTCCTGTTACTCCAATTCGGCTGCGCCTATTCGTCAGATATGATCGAACACTATGGAGTTGCGTTTGAAAACTTCTATCCAACAGGCCCTATAATCAAAGAAAAGTCTCGGCTATATGTGCAAGGAATTACCCAAAGAGCAGGAGAAAACATAAAGTATTCGGAGCATCCAAGTTATTTGGTGTACGATATCGCCACCAATTCTATCTCCCTTTCAGAATGGATTGACCCAGGAACCTTATCGAAATCCATGCCGTCCGGAGAAACGATTCCATATCAACAAGGGGACTTTTGTAGCCCGACAAATGCTTCAGCCAAACTTTGTGGACGGGTTCTCATTATGCGAGATTTCCAAAATCCAGAAAAGTATACTCAGATTAATTGCACAAGCTACAGAGACCCACGCAGACTTGGAATATACTATCCGTCCTTTTGCATACTACTTCCCTTAGCCGTTGTGCTTGATATAGCAACGAGCCCGATCCAACTTGTTGAATTATATATAGGCAACCAAATGTTTGACTGGAACTAATGGTTTTATTTGCATTGTCCACATAAAAATCGACCTGCTGATTAAAAATGGAACGGTGCTGGATGGAACCGGCGCGACGTCAGGTTTCTGCTGACTTCAGGCCGAAAAGATCAGTTCGATGTCCTTGAAATACGGAGTTCCGTCTTCCCATCGAAGGAAATGCAGATTCATTCTGGAGTCTTCCCAGTTTACCGGAGTTCCAGCCGTGTTAAGTTTCTTCGGCGTGAGCGGCTCTTCGACAATCTCCGGACGTTCGAGATAACCGAACAATAGATTTTCGTGGAGCGCGATGTATTCGTATTTGTCGCCGGAAAACGTCCGCTCTTCCTGAAGCTGGTAATGGTAGTAAATGTAGCTGGCGATCATTTCCTGCCGCAGATGCGCCACCATGCCGATGCGCCGTTCCACCGGTGTTTTTCTCTTCCAATGCTCCACGCTGACCGGCTCGTTAAAATGGAATACGTCCGTCATCGGAATCCACTTCCGCTTTCCGGCTTTTCCCGGCCACGCCTCCAGAAAGTTTTCCGCCGCCGGAAACAACTCGTCGGGGTGAATTTCGCAGTCGATGCACTCACAGTATAAGAAGACGTTTTTCTGCCAGCGGTAAACGGACAGCGTCATAATCCGTCCGGCCTCCGCCAGCGCTTTGACCGCCGGAATCTGTTCCCGCAAACGGTCCGTTCCGGCCTCTTCCATGCCGTCTTTCCACTGCGCTCTGTAAACCATTCTGCTGATCATAAATTCCTGTCTTTCATCCCGCCGCAAATCCGTCGCAGTGTCAGTTAATATCTCCGGCAAAATCAACTCAAAGTTTCCGGCGGTTCCGGCTATAGTGCGACCAGCTGAACAAGGAGTAATTATGAAGCCGACGCAGGAAGCCATCACCGGAAAAGAAGCGCAAGACGATTCGGCCACACCGTATCAGGCGCTGGTGCAGTTCTATTTCGCCTTCAACTCCCGTGATATGAAAATGATGTCCGAAAACTGGCAGCAGTCCGGTGACATTGCCATGGACAATCCGTTGGGCGGCATTAAGCGCGGCTGGAACGAAATACAACCGGTCTATGAGCGCATCTTCAACGGCGCAGCGGAAGTTTATGTCGAGTATTTCGATTACACCATTCACGAGACGGCGGAGATGTTCTATGCCGTCGGGCGGGAGCGCGGCTGGTTCCGCCTGAACGGAGAAGAAATTGCGCTCGCCATCCGGACCAGCCGCATTTTCCGGAAAGTCAGCGGATGCTGGAAGCAGGTACACCATCACGGCTCCATCGAAGACCCGCAGCTGCTGGCCCGGTATCAGGCCGGCGTACTGGGCAAAAAACCATAAGTCACTGTTCCAAAAATTAATGTCCATTCGTGTGAATTCGTGGTTAACATGTCGGCATGAAATTCGACCTGCTGATTAAGAAAGGAACGGTGCTGGACGGAAGAACCGGCGCGGTGGCGGATTTGACAAAAGCGACCCGTTGCACTACATTGTGGTGCATAAAAGGAGCAGGCTATGACCACGTTAACAATCAGGATGTCCGATGAATTGAGAATGGAACTGGACGAAGTCAGCCGCGAAGGACACAAAGCGGTCAGCGACATCGTACGGGAATCGTTACGGCGCTATCTCGCTGTCGAAAAGTTCCGCTCTGTCCGGAAAAAGATTCTTCCGTTTGCTGAAGCACAGGGTCTCTTGACCGACGAGGATGTCTTCAAGGCTCTGTCATGAGAGTCGTTGTTGATGCCAACATTGCCATTGCCGCCGCGGCTTCCCGCGGGCTGTGCGAAGCGGTGATGGAGCTATGCCTCGAACATCACGAGATTATTCTCGGTGAGGCTATCCTGCAGGATATCCGCGAGAAACTGATCAAAAAGATTAAAGTCCCCGCCGCGACAGCCGATGCCTATCTCAAAATGCTGCGGTGTCATTCTGAGTTGCATGAGCCGGAAGCGGTTGCTGCCGGCATATGCCGTGATTCCGATGATAACGCTGTGCTGGGTCTTGTACCTCCGTCCGGCGCAGAAGTAATCATCTCCGGCGACAAAGATTTACTGGTTATCGGCAGCTACAAAGGAGCAAAAATCCTATCCCCCCGCCAATTCTGGGAACAAAACAAAACATGAAATTCGACCTGCTGATTAAGAACGGGACGGTGCTGGACGGAACCGGCGCGGAAGCGATCCGCACGGATATCGGAATTTCCGGCGAGCGGATTGAAGCAATCGGCGATCTGTCGAAAGCAGAAGCCAAACAAGCCATCGACGCGACCGGCAAGATCGTCTGCCCCGGTTTTATTGATGTCCATTCCCACTCGGACGCCTATCTGCTGATTGAGCCGCGCGCTTCAAGCAAGGTGTTTCAGGGAATCACCACCGAAGTCTGCGGCAACTGCGGCGCGTCGGCCGCGCCGCGCCTCGGCGACGCAAAACTTCCATCCGACTGGCAGGACAAACCATTCCCCGGAACGTGGAGCACGGTCGCCGAATACCGGAAACTTTTCGATCAGGCAAAACCCGCCGTAAACGAAGCGTTGCTGATCGGCCATAACACACTGCACCGCGGCGTCTGCGGCTACGAGCCGCGCGGCGCGACGCCCGATGAACTCAAAGCGATGTGCAAAGCGCTTGAACAGGCGCTCGACGAAGGCGGATGCGGCCTGAGTACCGGACTGATTTATCCGCCCGCCTCCGCCGTACCGGCGGATGAAATCATCGCGCTGGCGAAAGTCTGCGCTGGACGCGGAAAAATCTACACCTCGCACATGCGCAGCGAAGGACGCCAGTTGCTTGAGGCGATTGATGAAGCGCTAAACATAGGCCGGACGTCCGGCGCGCGGGTGCAGATTTCGCACCTGAAAACCTCCGGCAAAGACAACTGGCATAAGCTCGACGCCGCGCTGGAAAAAATTGAAGCCGCCCGCGCCGAAGGCATTGAAGTCGCCGCCGACCGCTATCCTTACACCGCCTCCTGCACCGACCTAGACATTACGCTGCCGAACTGGGCGCTCTACGATGGCAAGGCCGCCGTGCTGGCGCGGCTGGCGGATTCCGACACCCGTAAAAGAATCCGCGACGAAATTCTCGAAGGCCGCGGCGAGTTCGGCTTCGGAATCATTATGATCGGCTCAACTGAGCATCCTGACCTCCAGCGGTTCAAGGGAATGTACCTGCCCGACGCCGCCAAAGCACTCGGTCTGGAGCCGGTCGATGCGCTGCTCCATATCGTGGAAAAGGATGAACTGCGCACCGGCGGAATTTTCTTCGGCATGAGCGAAGAAAATATGTGGAAGATTCTGGCACAGCCGTGGGTGATGATCGGTTGCGACGCGTCGATCCGCGCGCCGGACGGCATTCTGAGCAAAGATCATCCGCATCCGCGCGCCTACGGCAGTTTCACCAAGGTGCTGCGCGCCGCGCTGGACGGTCAAACCGCGCCACTGCCGGAAACGGTACGCAAGATGACATCACTGCCCGCAAAACACTTCCGGTTGAAAGACCGCGGCGTGCTGAAAAAAGGAAACTTTGCCGATGTCGTTGTCTTCGACCCGAAAACGGTCAAAGAAAACACCACCTACGCCCGGCCGCATCAGATTTCCGACGGTGTCGAGACGCTGATTGTTAACGGCACACTGACGATCAAGGACGGTCAATTGACCGGAGAGCGAAACGGAAAATTTCTGGGTTAAGCAAAGGGGCAGAGGCGCAAAGGCACAGAGCAAGATGGGGAAAATTAAGAGCTTTCCGTTCTCCGCTGACAGCCGCGCAAAGATTCTTATTCTCGGTTCAATGCCGGGTGAAGAGTCTCTTCGCCAGCAGCAGTATTACGCCCATCCGCGCAATCTGTTCTGGGATTTGATGGGCGAACTGTTTGGCGCGGGCCGCGAACTGCCGTACGAAGAGCGGCTGGCGGTTTTGCGAAAAAACGGCGTCGCTCTCTGGGACGTGGCGCACACCTGCCGCCGCAAAGGAAGTCTCGACTCCAATATGACCGACGTGGCGGCGAATGATTTTCAGACGCTGTTTGCGACAGCACCGCAGATTCATACGGTCTTTTTCAACGGACAGACCGCCGCCGTGCTGTTCCGCAAGCTGGTTCTGCCGGAACTGAACCGTGAGTTGGAGCTGATTACCCTGCCCTCGACAAGTCCGGCCAACGCGTCGGTTTCCCCGGCAAAGAAAAAAGCGGCCTGGAGAAAAATCCAGGCCGCTCTTCGCGGATAAAAACAGAAAACCGATCCGGTTAATCGATCAGCTTTTGTTCCTTCAGGAAATCGGTCATCCGCTGAAAGGTTGGCAGAAAGTTCGGGTTGCTCACCGGCCAGTCGCACGAGTGTCCGGCATCTTTGATCGTAATCAGTTCGCAGGTGTTCCCCGCTTCGTTCATCAGCCGGGTGAATTTTTCTGCGGTTCCATAGAGAGCCGCATTGTCTTTTGTTCCGTTCGAGATGATCGTCGGCGGCCAGCCTTTCTTCACGTTCAGGACAGGCGAAAATTCGGGATGAACTGCGAAGAAGTCCTTGCCGAAACCTTCGCCCAGCACCGGATTGTGGAGCACCAGCGCGTTTGGTTTTGAGCTGATCAAGAGATCTTCGCCGGCAGCATCACCGCCATCAATCTGTGTGCAGGCCGCAATATGACCGCCGGCCGAACCTCCGGAGACAATGATGCGGTCAGGGTCGATGCCGAGTTCCTCGGCATGTGCCCGGACATAACGCACAGCTGATTTGGCATCTTCGATACACTCAAGCGGACCGGTACCCTGACGCGATTTCACGCGGTATTCGACTGTTATGCCAATGACCCCGCGGTCGCGGAACCAGGCCGTAGAAGAGATCAGCATTGAGGCATCGCCGCCGGCCCAGGATCCGCCGTGGAAATCGATGATGGCCGGCAAAGGCTGCGGTGATTTTTTGAGCGGCCGCAAAAGGTACAGCGACAGGCTTCCCTGAGGAGTATCTTTATAAACAATTTTATCGGCCAGTGCGATCAGCGTCTTTCCATCAAGCTTATAGCTTTCCTGAACGTTTTTGAGCGAAGTAACCGTATTGGACTTTTCAGCCTGAAGGTTTCCTGAAAAACACAGCAGTAACAGTAAGAAGAAATATTTTTTTGTTCCCGTCATGGTATAATTCCGTTTTCCGATGTTCATAATTTTAAAATCCCATAATAGCCAGGTAGGCATCCCAAAGACGGAAACCGCCGAGCAGCCAGGAAAAGGCGGCGAGCGAAATGTAGGGGCCGTATGGAATTTCGCTCCGGATTCCTTTCCGCTGCAATGCAATGATGCTGATGCCCGCCACGGAACCAATCAGCGCGGAAAAAAAGATGATGTAAATGACCGCTTCCCAGCCAAAAAGCGCGCCCAGCATTCCCATGAGTTTTACGTCACCGAAACCCATTGCCTCTTTTTTGAGCGCGGCCGTGCCGAGTTCGCGAACCATCCAGAGCGAGCCGAAGCCTGCTGCGAGACCGATCAGCGAATCTTTGAGTCCGCCCATCCATGTGGCTTCCCCCTGCAATGGAGGAAAGAGAGTGCTAAGAACCGGAAAAAGAATCATGCCGCCGATTGTGATGCGGTCAGGCAGAATCATGTGTTCAAGGTCAATAAAAGTGCCCAGCAATAAACCGAAAACGGCGAGCATATAGATGGGAGTGAACCAACTGAATCCGTAGATAAGCCAGATGGTAAGAAAGAAGAAGCCGGTAAGCAGTTCTATAACCGGATAGACCACGGAAATGGGCAGTTTGCAGCTGCGGCATTTGGCACCAAGCACGAACCAGCTGACTACCGGAATATTGTCGTACCACTTGATGCGGCCGTTGCAGTTCGGACAGGCTGAGGGCGGCCAGGAAACCGACTTCTCAATCGGAATGCGATAGATGCAAACGTTAAGAAAACTGCCGAAACAAAGGCCGAGAATAAAAATCAGCGCCAGCCAGTAGATCATCCAGAATTCTGTCATGAGTATACCGCCTTTTCCAATGCGTCACGCATCGCTGCAATATCGGGTTCGATTCGGGTCCAGACGTTAAACGCTTTGGCACCCTGATGCAACAGCATGCCGAGGCCGTTGGAAATCTTCGCGCCGGCGGCTTTGGCGGTACTGAGGAAAGCGGTTTCGGGGTACATGTAAATCAGATCGAAAACGCGCTGCCCTTTCCGGAACGCCTCTTTCGGCATCAGCGACGGATCGTCTTTTTTCATGCCGACCGGCGAGGACTGAATAACGAGGTCAGCCTCACGACAGGCGTTGATCTGCTGAGATTTTTCCAAATATTGGAAAATTACAACCTGCGGCGCGATGCGGCTGATCTCCGCGGAAAGATTGGCAACACGAACGGCATCGACATCGGCCAGCGTCAGAGACTTTGCTCCGTTAAGCGCGGCCATAAGCGCAACAGCGCGCCCCGCCCCGCCGCAGCCGAGCACAAAAACATTGTCGCCTTCGACGGTTTTGCCGAACGCTTCTTCGAGCGCTTTGAGAAAGCCGTAACCGTCGGTATTGTGTCCGACCATTCCAGTCGGCGTGAACTCGACGGTGTTGACCGCACCGAGAATCCGGGCGCTGTCCGCCAGTTTTTCCAACCCCTGGAAAGCGACCTCTTTGAGCGGGATGGTGAGGTTGACTCCGGCGTAGCCTTCGGATGGAAGCTGCGCAAGCCGCGTCATCAGTTCGCCGGGCGGAACGTCGAGTTTGCCGTATTCATATTCGCCATCGAGCCCGAGCGCCTTGATAGAGGCGTTGTGCATGACCGGTGAAAGCGTGTGGCCGATGGGATGGCCGAGAACTGCCAGTTTTTTCATTCACTAACCTTTTATAGACAGGCTGGAAGTCTGTCCTACTTTTTCTTTCCTGCGATACGGTTCAGTCCGGCGATGATCGCACGAACAGCAGCCTGATCGATATTGGAGTCGGAGCCGACGCCGAAAATGATGCCGTTGTCTTCCAGCTTCAGCGGGACGTAGGCCAGCGCCTGAGCATCGGCCCCTTTGCCGACGGCCTGTTCGTGGTAGTCGGCCACGCTGAAGTCGATGCCGACGATGCCACGTACCGCATGCACAAAGGCGGAAATCGGTCCGTTACCGTCAGCCACGGCGGTTTTTTCCACGCCGTTGACGCTGACACGAACCTCACCATGGATGAAGGTCGGATCTTTGTCGTCGGGGCGCGGCCAGTAACCGACCAGTTTAAAGGGCCCGGCGGGATTGACAAATTTTTCGCGGAAAACGGTATGAACCTCTTCGGATGAAATTTCGCGGCCGACCGCTTCGCTGTAGGCCTGCACCTCTTCGCGCAGTTCGGGCTGCATGGTTTTGGGAATCTGAATACCGTAATCCTGCTCCAGCACCCAGGCGATGCCGCCTTTGCCGGACTGCGAGTTGATGCGGATCAGTTTTTCGAAACTGCGGCCCAGATCGGCGGGATCGACGTGCAGGTACGGCACTTTCCATTTCATGCCGAACTCTTTGGCTGCATTGCTCAGGCGATGTATCCCTTTGTTGATGGCGTCCTGATGCGAGCCGGAGAAAGCCGTAAAGGCATATTCACCGGCATACGGCTGGCGGTAGTAAACCGGCATATCGGTCAGCCGCTCAACGGTTGCGGCGATTGCACTCAGGTTGGAAAAATCCAGCCCGGTTTCAATACCGCGCGAGAACAGATTGTTGGCGACGGTGACCAAATCAACATTACCGGTACGCTCGCCGTGGCCGAACAGCGTGCCTTCGACGCGGTCGCCGCCGGCCAGCATTGCCAGCTCAGTGGCCGCCACCGCCATGCCTTGATCATTGTGGGCATGCAGCGAAATTTTGACGCTGTTGCGGTGCGGAAAGTTCTTGATGAACCATTCGATCATATCGGCGTAATGGTTGGGCGGGCGGCGCTCGACGGTGGCCGGCAGATTCAGAATCAGCGGTTTTTCCGGCGTCGCTTTGCCCCACGCATCATAAACGGCTTTGCACATTTCCAGACAGAACGGCAGGTCGGTGTCGGTGAATTCCTCAGGGGAGAATTCGTAGCGGATGTCGCTCTCCGGCATGGCGTCGGCCAGCGCGCGGATACGGCGGGTGGCCTCGACAGCCGCTTTCAGCGTGCCTTTCTGATCGGTACCGAAGACCTGTTTCATGTGCAGATCGGAGGTGGCGATGTAGGCGTGCACGATTCCTTTTTTAACGCCCTTGAACGCTTCGAAGGTGCGGTCGATCAGATGCGACCGGCACTGTGTCAGTCCCATGATAAATACATCGTCCGGAATATGTTTTTCTTCAATCAGACGACGGAAGAAGTCAAAGTCGTCCTGGCTGGCGGACGGAAAGCCGGCTTCGATCTCTTTGAAGCCGATGCGGCACAGCATCTGGAAATATTCCAGCTTCTGATCGGGATCCATCGGATTGGGCAGCGCCTGATTGCCGTCGCGCAAATCAACGGAGCACCACGCGGGGCTGACGGTCAGCGTCCGCGAGGGCCATTGCCGGTCCGGCATTTCGACCGGCGCGGGAGCTTTATATTTCGGTGTTTTCATTGTTTATTCCTTACTGTTTTTTTCCGGTTAAACCCACTATGAAAATAAAAAAACCTCTCCGGGCTGCGGAGAGGTTCGGCTGAAAATTGTTGGAGGGTCAGATCAACAAGCGCAGAACTCCCGCAGGGTATTCCCCGGCGAGCAGAAGGAGTTCGAGGCTGTTAAATTTATGTTTCATTACGGCGCGCATAGTAGCCAAGGAGTTCAGGTTTTGTCAACCTTGCCTTGGTTATTGAGCAGCAGGTGCGGATAAAGCTTCTGAATGAAATCGACAATGCCTTGTCTGTAGGCGTCCGAGTTTTCATCTTCACGATCACCGGCAACGGCGATGTAGGCCCATTTATTGGCAACGCTGTTCACGACGCGGTCCCAGGCCAGCCAAAGCATACGGGCATAGTGACTGGGAGTCTCGCGGCTCTGACCGACAAACCAATAGGCATAGTAGCCGTAATAGGTTTTGCGTTCCCCGTCGGCACCGCGATAGTTGCGTACAGTTTCCAAAACAGCCACCTTGAGCGGCGCACGGCCTTCCAGCGGAATCTCAATGATCTCCGGCACGAGAACGTTCCAGAAGTGCTGGTTGACGATGGTGCTGCCCTGCCCGACCAGGCAGCGTTCCGGACGGTGAATACTGTCACGCTCGCGGCCTGAAAGCACAATGGAGACAAATACGTCTTTGGCCGACGCGTTGGTATAAATGGATTTCACAAACTCTGTATCTTTCGGCAGTGCGTCATATTCGGCCAGACTCATAGTGAAAAGTTTTTTGCCGGTTACAGGATCAATATTCGGCAAATCCAGTTCGCTGACGCGGTACTGTTTCGGATTTTCAGCGTCATGGGAGTAACGCAATTCATCGCCCGACCATCCGCCATCAAGTGTCGAAGGCAGCGAAAGACTAACACCCGCCTGATCGCTCAGCGTAACGTCCACGGTGAACGCCAGCGCCAGCGCGGTAACAATCATCAGACCGATGAGCACTAAGTGCGGTGTAAAAGGACGGATTTCCATTTTTTCAAAACCTCACTGAATTCAAGATTCAACAAACCGCCGATGACCACCATCATGCTGATGGCCGCCGTGAAAAGAATGTAGCCGGAATAATCATGATAGAGACCCAGCGCCAGTTTCCCGCCCAAGGCTTCGGCCACAATCGCCACGGTAACAATACGGGCAATGTTTCCGACCACCGCCAGCGGGATAGATGCCATGAAGAGAATCCATTTACGCAGAATGGTGCGCTGGGTAAAGTAAGCATAAACGGCCGTCAGCGCGGTCATAGCGAGCAGAGAGCGCAGACCGCTGCACGGGTCGGCCACATCAAACTCAAAGCCGCCGGCGACGTTTGAATAAATAGCCGTTCCGGACCGAATAGCCCCGATACCAATCCCGTTTAGCATTACAGTGGCCAGTTTGGTTGAAAAAATACGCAAGGGGAATGCCATGATATCCATGAAATTCAACGGGATACAGAAGATCAGATACGAACACGGGAAAATCAGTTTTTTCGCCAGATCCCAGCCGAAAAGATAAAACGGGATGCCCCAGACCAACAGCACAAGGCTGGCCAGCGAAAAGTGCGTCTGCTGCATCTTGGCACCAAGCCAGTGCATAAACAGCGCGAAAATCACCACGCCCAGTCCGCGTGAATCCGTTTTCATGTCGACGGCAAAGATTTCTTTTCGTTTGTACCAGATCACGCCGAGACTGACGAAAGGAATGAAGTAGCCGTGCGAGTAGTCGGCACCGAAGGAAATGGTGTCTTTCCAGCGGGCAAACATCCATTGAAAAGCAGAGCGGCTGCCGACGTTTTCAACCGTGTTTCCAAGCATATGGAACAGCATGAACATCAGACCGACAATCACGGAAACCAGCCCGATCCGCACCAGTTCCGGTGCTGCCAGCGCCCCGAGCCGCCAGCGTTCACTCCAGACTTTTATCGATGACTGATTCTGCATAAAAATTCCTCAATTAACGCGGAAAGTGTACCATATTGCACCTCGAATCAACAGGCTTTTATTGGCCGGAACCCTTAAAAGCCTGAAAAGACATCCATGAAGGGAGAACCGAGACCGCGCAGCAAACCCCCGGCGCAAGGCAGGAACCCGATTCCTCAGAATAGTACAAACCGGTCTGATCGTCCTGCCGGGCGTTTTCAAACGGCTGGCTGGAAAAAGCAACCATCGTCCGGTCCGGAAATTCTGCGGGATCACGGAGAAGAACGATCCGGTATTCACTTCCGGCGAAAAGACGGTTCAACAGCCGGGTCTGCCGCCCCCACCGGTCATCGCCGGTTCCGAACTCCAAAATACCGACACCGTTGAATACAGAGGAAATAAAATGCGCGGGCAGAGATAAAACTTCATCTGAAAAACGGATCGGAGTTTTCGGATCGGCGCGCATCAGACTTCGGCTGTCTGCATAAAAACAACGGTTTGACAGATCGACGTAACTGAGTTCTTCGGCATATCCTCCGCGCAAAGAAGCGGCGAGCATAAAGTACCCGAACATCGGTGTGCGCAGTACGCTGATTGACTTCCGGTCATCAATCCGAAAATCCGCCTGCTGTACCGCATTCCAGATCAATTGATTGTGATCCACCGGATGCTCGCCGGCATGGCGCAGACGGATCATGAATGGAAGATACCCGCCCATTGGATAAAACCCGTCACCGCTTGGAAACAACGCAGGATGTGAAACCGTAATCCGCAGCTGATCCAACGCCGAAAGTTTAACGCATAGAATCAGCGGAAAAAGCGCCGCGAAACCGGTCAGCGTTTTGACCGTCCGGGAATTCCAGACCGGAAGCCGCCCCGAAGCCGCCAGCAGAAGCACGGCTTCACAGCCGCGCCAGAAATAACGCGGAGCGTGCAGCTGCGGAATAAAAAACAGAACCGGCAGAAGAAACGCCGCCAGTCCGGCCAGACCATAAAGCTTTTCAAATGCACCGCGCCCTTTCGCGGCCAACATGGTCAGGCAAACAGCATACAGAGTAAAAAGCAGTCCCGCCGCGCCGAATCCAAAAACGGCGTAGCCCGCAACCATTTTCAAATTGAAGATCGGATCCGCGGTTGCGCCGCCGGAACAAAGAATCAGTCCTGTTCCTAATGCAACCAATCCTGCCGCGCTGATTTTCCAATGCCTGGAAAATCCCTTCGGGAATTTTTCAAGCATTGAAAAGGGGGTAATCAACCAAAGCAACAGCGGCAACAGCAAAATGACATCTGCACGGGAACCAACGGCCAAAGCAAAAAACAGCGCAGACAACCAACCGCCGCGCTGCCCGGACTGTAAAAGGAAAACCGCACTCAACAGCAGAAAGGCGGAAGACAGAACCGAACTGTTCACATAGAGCGTATTCAGCAGAACCGCCGGAGCCGTCAGAAAGCATAGGAGCGCTAAAGGTGACAGCACCTTGCGAAAGTACACAACAAAAACGGTTAATGCCGACCAGAAAATCAGTGCCAAACTGACATTCGCGACGGCCACCGGAGAATTTCCGCCGGAGAAAATTTTCAGAACCGACGCGCAAACTCCGTAGAGGACATAGGTTTTATCGAACTGGTAGTAAGCCGAAGGATTCTGCATCCGTCCATGCGCCATGTCATATGCGCCGGCAAGGATGGCTGCCTGATCATTTTTGCGCATCAGGTCGCCGGTACACCGGAGCGAGAATACGGCAACCGCCAGCAGCAACAGAATATTGACCGGTTTTTTCATGCGTCGTAATACTCAATTGCTTTTGCAATCCCCTCTCTAAAACTAACAGTATGGGTGAAGCCGAATTGCCGTTGACGGGCGGTGTCGCCGCCCCGGGCGAAAACGCCTTCCGGTTTATTCGAGGTTCCTCTGATCTCCGGCTTAAAGCCGCAGACCTCAGCGGCGATTTGTGCGAATTCAATAAAAGAGGTGTAGATACCTGTCGAAAGATTCAGTGCGGAAGCGTCGCCGATCTGATCCATCGTGGTCAAAACCCCTTCCACGCAGTCGTCGATATGAATGAAATCGCGCATCTGCCGCCCGCTGCCCCAAACTGTAATTTCAGGGGCTCCGCGATGCGCCAATACCCGCTTGCAAATGCCCGGAAACGGATAGGAGCTATCCTGATCTTCACCGTAGCCTGAAAACGGGCGGTAGCAGACGGACTTGAGCCCGTGCTTCTCAAACGCCAACTGTGCCAGATATTCATTAGTCAGCTTAGCCCAGCCGTACGTCATATCCGGCATACCGATGCGGTCTTCGAAGGTAATCATCTCTTCACGAAGAAGTTCATAATGTTCGGGACGCTGGAGGCTGATCGGGTACGCCGCGCTGGAGCTGAAAACCACGTTTTTAGCCGGGCGGGTTTTGACAGCCCACTGCCAGTACTGCGCATCAATGGAAAGGTCGTCCGCAACGGCAAGCGGATTGTTTTCGATCATTTCGCGGCCGCCGACCATCGCTGCGAGGTGGAACGCATAATCAAAATCCGTAATGTCGTTTCCCCGGAACCAGTCGCGGCAGTCCTGGCGGTAAAACCGGAAATTTTTAAAATCCAGCGGGCTGAACAGCGGCCACTTTTCCGGCGCAATTCCGCCGCTGAGCGGCACGATTGAATCCACACAACAAACATCGTGCCCGGCCTTCAGCAGCCGGGCAATCAAATGCCGCCCGACAAATCCGCAACCGCCCGTTACCAGTGATTTTTTCATGCGTTTATCTCCGCTGTGTTCCCGAAAAGCATTCCATAAAACCCGGCGTATTGTTTACATTCGCTTCAGGGTTTCTGCACAGTAAAACGGTAGTAAGAAGAGAAATCTCCAGGCTCATTCGGAATGTTAATCTGAGTCCCGGTTCCGGGAATATTTGTGCGTACTGTTTTCCAATCATTGGAAACAAGGTTGCTGCATTTCTGCAAATGGTACAACCGGCCCGGAGCGGTCTGAAAGCGGACACCCGGCCCGGCGGTTGAGTAATAAATGGACGGAAAGGATCCGATGTCCAAAGGGCCGGTTCCAGAAATATATTCAGCCAGATCTGTAAACCCATCGTCATCGGAATCAATATCACCATGCAGCATCCCAAGGGTCACGGTATATTGTCGTTCCCAATCGTCAGGCAACTGATCCGAATCGGTGTCTTCCGCTCGACCGAACGGCTTTATACAATAGGCCCAGTAACGATATTCATTCCAAGCACTCGATAATGCCAGCGGTTCGATGGTAATATGCACAGATGTTTTTCCCGCAAGAAAAGAGGCGGGTACCATAAATTCTGAATCAAGCCAGCGTCTATCGACTGCCGCCATGTTGTGATCGGCTTCATACCACACCCCCGCCAAGACGCCATCGACAAAAACCTGAGCGACCTGACCGCCTGCGCCCTGATCGGCGCGGCGCCGCAACAGCAATCCGATATTTTCAACAAGCGGCACCGTAAATCCCGCCGTTGTGCCGCTATAGGAAATACCGATATCCTTGATGGAAACATCGTCATCGCCGCTATAGAACCAAACATTGGAAACGACCGATCCGGCCAGAGGAGATTGATAGTCGTACAGCTCTTCGGCCCATTTGTCTGCTATGTCCAAATCAGCAACCGGCACCATTGCCGATGCAGGATCGGATGTTCTGTAAAAATAGGTTACGCTTGAAAAGGTTCCGGGAGAAATGTTTCCGTTGCCGTGCTCCACGCCGAACTTCACCGAACTGTTGAATGGAATCACATCGCTCAGGTGAAAGCGGTAGGCTTGCGTGCAGTTGGGTGAATTCGTGTGAAACTGATCCTGCCAAGGATGCCCGTGGTATGGGCGGCTGAATACCCCCCGATTAAAATACCAACCTGCATTGAAATAATCCTCATTACCCGTGCCGTGGATAGACGGCGAAAGGGCACCATCCACATAGGCACGCTCATCGCCTTCGAGATAGTTCATATCCATATAGCCCCCGGCTTTAGAGCTTTCCATAAAAAGAGATACCCCTACCACATGTCCGCGCCCTTTTTCATCGATGAAATTAAAATCTTCTCCGTTGCCAACAAACGCCTCTTCATGGAACCGGGCGTGAAAATAACCGGATTTTGCACGCTCATAAGCGTTGGATGCATAATGGACTTCAAACGGCATGGCAGTTAATTGTTCGCCCCCTTTATTGACGATCCGAATTTCGGCAGACTCCCAGAAAGGCATTGGGAAATAGCAATACCAGCTTCCCGATGTTTTCATACCGACCGGGAGGGAGGTCACATTAATTTCGTTTTTTCCCGAACCGAAGAAGTCTCCCAGCGGCACATCCACGGCGATCCCTACATCATCCCAGGCCATCTGGATCCAAACATTGGAAAGGATATTGGTTGAACTGGGCGAAGGATCCAGTTTTATGCTTTGCACCACCCCCGCGCCTTCCGTACGAAACAGGGTTCCCGTCGCTCCCGCTGCCATAGAGAGCGATCCCGAAACCCGCATATTTGAATTTGTTGGTTTAGGATCGGTACCAACTGCGTTCCACTGCGCCATAACAAAGGAGCGATCCTCGTTGCCATCCCATGAAACAATATCTCCCGCAGAGTCAAAGCGGTGATAGGTCATGCTATAGAAAAGCGGAGGCCCGCTGAGCGTAATTTTGAGTCGTTCCCGATAGGCAAACGGCACGTAGCAATAACAACCATGGCTCGATTTATCGAAAGAACCCACCATTGGGAACTCTAGCGGCGCGCCTATTCCATCAAAAAACTCAGCGATACTTAAATCCAGCCTGGGTGCTGACTCATTATCGAAATAAAACCGCAGGCGATAACTGCTATACCCTGCGGGTGACGAACCATAGGTCATCCAAAACCGATAGAGACATCCGTATCCGATTTCATCAAAGAGAACATATTCGCTGCCGTCGTCGACATAGAGCGCGGAATAGGTTCCATTGAACCCATCGTCGTTTCCTCCGCTGCGATCATAACTGGAAACCTGTTTTACTTGGGTTCCTTCGAACAAGCAGGGCAACTGGTCGAAGTGTTCCATACGCTCCAGACCATAGATTCGTCCGGCAATCACCACCGAGGGAGCTAACGCATACAGAATGAATAATGCGATTATCCATGAGCATCTGCGCGTTTTCCAAAAATGGTGAGTTAACATAAAATCAGCGCATTCCTATAAACAACAAATATCAGTAAAAACCTGTTTCATATTTCGGATAAAACAATTTGCTGTGTAAAGTTGCTCATACCGTCGTCGTCCAGCCCGGCCCAAACATCGGCCCAATTCACGATCGTTCGCCAGATTTTGCAAAGCAGTTGCGTAAGCGTTGATATCATGTACCGGACACAGAAATCCCGTTTCCTCGTTTAATACAATGTCTTTCGGCCCCTGCCAATCCGAGGCAACAACCGGCAAACTGGAGGCCATAGCCTCCAGTTGAACAATACCAAAAGTCTCCCACGGATAGAAGGTGGGGAAAAAAAACACATTGGCCCAGCCGTAAAGAGCCTGTAGTTCCTCGCCGGTCTTTTGTCCCAAAGTGAGAACTTCTGATTCTAATTCGTATTCCTTGCGCATCCGGTCAAACCGGCATCTTTCCCGGTCTGTATACCACAGCCCCGCAGTCCGGATTTCAAAAGTGACACCGCGCTGTTTCAACTCCCGGGCTGTTTCCAGCAAATCGAACATCCCTTTACTTTCCGTATGGATTCCAACGTAAAGGATTCTGAGATTCCCGGAGGCCGACTTCTGATTTCCAGTAACCGGCGGCATATCAATCCCGTTCGGAACAACACGGATATTCCGGGCATCGAAGAATTCACCGTCACGGGGACAGGACCGCCCGAGTTCAACGGCCATATCCGGGCCTCCGTACGCCTTCATGGCAACCGGCTTAAGCCAGTTTCGGCAACGCACAAATTCAGAGACCCCGCCGGAATGGAAATGAAGGATTGTCTTTCCGGCCAGCGAGCGGACGGAAAGCAAATAAAGAATATCCCGCAAAACCGGAATCAAATTCGGCGATGCGGGCGGATAATAAAGAACAGCTCCGGGGTTTTCTTTGAGTGCCCGTCGCGTTGTGTGAATCAGATGAAACAGATGCCGTATTTTTGAGAAGCTGAATTTTCCGGCAGACACAACTGAATCGCTGTACGTCATCCGGATATGGAACAAATCAAATTCATCCGACAGACCGTTGATCATCTGCTGAATCATTTTTGCCTGGCCGTTGTACGGCGGAGGAGTCTGTCCAACGACAATCAACTTGCGATTTTCAGTCATGCGCCTCCCACCTGAACCGGCAGCCCGCTTTTTCCGAAATCATTTTTTTCCGGATCCGGAAGCCATCCGAATATAGTTCGTACGTCAAAGAAGTTTCCGCCCGGTAACCGCCTCTTATGAACTTTTCCAGATAACGCAGCCCGTTAAGTACCGGCCGGCCCAACTGGAAACGCATCGGCACTTGCCGCCGGAAAGATTTCAATTCTTCCACACCCGCCCGTCCGCGGCTTACGTTTTGTCCGGTCATTGTGCAGACAGACAGATAGTCTCTGATCTGTGTTGAATGGAATCCGGCCTCAAGCGCCCGAACAACAAAAGCACAGTCGCCAACGGCTTTCCATGCGGTGTCAAACCGTACTCCCGATGAAAAAATGCCGGCGCGAAAAAACATGGCCGCACTCTGTGTATAGAGATGGTCGGCCAGCACATACGCCCGACGTAACGGCGGGTTTTTCCGACAGGTTAACAGTTTTCCTTCCGGATCAATTAAGAGAACATCCCCGTAAACAAAATCGGCTTCCGGTTGTGTTTCGAAAAAACCGGCCACTTTCTGCAAGGTACCCGTCAGATATTGCTCATCGCAGTTCAGCCAAGCGAAAACACCGCCCGAAGACCGGGTAAATCCTTTGTTGAGCGCGTCGTATATTCCTTCGTCCGGTTCGCTGACGAAGGACAACTGATAGCGGTCTGCTGACAATTGTTCGGCAGATTTCTCCAGCCACGCAATAGTTCCGTCAGTTGATCCGCCGTCGATCACGATGTGTTCAACCTCCGCACCGCACTGATCGGCAACGGAAAAAACGCACTGCCTGAGACAGGGCAACTGGTTAAGTGATGGCGTTACAATCGAAAATTTCATTTTTTACCGTTGGCGGTGCCGGTCTTTGTTTTAATCCATTCGATATTCCGCTTCACCGTCTTATTGGAGCCATCCAGTTTCTGCGCGTATTCGAAGGCGTTCAGGGCTTCCTCATAAAGCCCGGCTTTGCGCAGCTCGATGCCAAGCTTGCGCCAGTAGAAATCGTTGAAGCGTTTATAATTTGCCGCCTGCCGCAGACAGGCCAGTCCTTTATCCCGGTTGCCCAAAAACAGTTCGACACGCCCCAGCCCGTAAACCACTTCCTCTTTTTTGGCATTCGTCCGGCAGGCGTCCGCACAGGCCGACTGTTCTTTGAGCGCCCATCCGTGCTTACGGGCCGGATCCAGCTCGTAATACCGGTGATAATAATAAACCTGTCCGAGGCCCAGCTGCGCCAGCCAGTTCTGAGGATCAATCCGTTCAGCCGTTTTGTAGAATTTTTCTGCCCGCTGAAAGTTCTGTTCCGCCAGCAATTTGTCGCCGTAAGCGCGCACCCAGGCCGAACTCATAACCTGTACCGACCAAAGTGCTGCCGGCAAAACCGTCAACAAAAAAGCCCATTGCACAACCGCGTTGCGCTTCGGATGTTTCGCCGGAACGGCCTGAATCAGGGGAGCGACGGCGCACCCGGCCAGAAGCGCAAGCATCATCGCGTTCGGAAAAATGTGCAGTTCAAAATCAAAAAATCCGTGTACCGCCGTGCCGGCCAGTGCCCCGAGCAGCGCGGCCGCCGGCAGTGCATGGTACGGGCGGGGTGAACGGCGGATAAAACGAATCAGTTGCACCGAGACACTGATCAGAACGCAAAGCACCAGTACACCGCCGACCACACCGTATTCAGCCAGCAGTTCGAGATATTCGTTGTGAGGATGCACTGTTTCTATGCGCAATGCCTGACACCGTTGGCGATAATCCTCAAACATCAGTCCGTAATTGCCGGGGCCGAATCCAAACACCGGCCGGGCTTTTATCATCGTAATGGTATCGAGCCAGGTCTGCGGGCGGAAATCGGTGAAGTGCTCATCTATACCCTGGCCGGAAGCGACAAGGTCGACAAACTTCACGGCCGGCTGCATACGGGTGCGGAACATGGATGAGCCCGCCCAGAGACCGCCGACAGCTGCCGCGCCGAGCAGCGGTACCACCAGCAGTGCGATATAAAACGTCCGGCGGCCTTTTCGCAGAACCATCAAAAGCACCGCTGTTCCTATGGCCGCCACGGCACCGAGGAGCCCGGCCCGCGACTGGGTCTGATAGATCAGAAGCAGGAACAGCGGCAGGGCATAGGCAAAGCAGATGCGCCAGAACCAGCCGAATTGGGGGAGAAAGAGAAAAACAAGGCAAAGCGGAAGCCACATCTGGAAAAGATGGGCGATGTGGTTGGGGCATTGATAGGTTCCGCCCAGTCGCGCATATTCCCAATAGTTGGTGTAGCGCTCCACGCCGAAAATTAAATTGGGAGCCACGCGATGCTGTACCAAACTGTAGAGTGCAGTGAATACCAGCAGAACAAAAACCGTCATCCATACGGCCTTGCGCAAAGAAAAACGGGTCAGCAAATTGGCTGAAGTCCAGTAGATGACCAAGTAGCCGCCAAAACCAAGAGTGCTGATTTTCGCTTCGTATGGGAGCACTGCGAACGGAATCAGCGCGAAACTGTAGAGCCAGAAAAGAAAAAGAGGAACCCCTCCGGGCGGCACAGAGAGTTTCCCGACCGAACGGCTTCCAATGCAATTCACCAGCCATCCGAAAACCGCCAGATAGAGCAACATTAATAAAGGCGCAAAAAAACAAACCTTGTCCTCCCATACACCAAACAGAACAAAGGAAACAGCCAGCGAGCCCGCTATGACGGTAACAATTATTTTTTCAGTCCACTTCATGAGATTAATCCATTGGATATTTTCTCAGCTTGAGCAGTTGCAGGAATGTCTCCCCTGCGAACCGGGGGTTGTCTTGCAGATAGCGTTTCCATAGCCGAGGATCATTCAGGGCGCGATGAAGCCACTGAAAGCCGGATTTTTTTATCCATTCCGGCGAATCCGTTTTCGTACCCGCATTCACATCAAAAGCATATCCGACCGGCGCAATCACCTTCGTATTAAGCCGCCCCAGCATCCGGCCTGCAAAATAGAGCTGTCGCGGCGTACTGATCCCTACCCAAAAGATATCCGGGCGCAACAGATCCACACTCCGAATCAAATCGTGTTCTTCCTCCTCATTCAACTCGCGAAACGGAGGACAAAAAGTTCCGCAAACCTTGACACCGGGATGCGCCGCTTCCAGCTTTTTCTGAAGGGTTTCCGCCAGACGAGGCCCGCCGCCGTATAAAAAATGCGTCCAGCCTTTATTCGCAGAATAGGCGCACACATCCCGCATAACATCCGGTCCGTAAACTCTGCGGATTTTTTTATGACCGAATAGCTTTCCAAGCCAGACCAGCGGCATGCCGTCAGGCGTGTTTAATAAAGCGTTATTTAAAATCGCTTTCAGCTCTGGATTGCGACGGCTTTCCATGATCCCCGCCACTCCCATTGGGCAGATATAGCCGGGGCGCTCTTTCCCCTCGACGGCCCGTTCAAAAACGCGAATGGTTTCCGCCATATCAACGGCATCAATGCCGACACCCAGCACATTAAACCGCGATACACCTGATGCCATATCAATAAGCTCCTTTTGCGCTTACCACTGAAGCAAGCGTGCGGGCCAGAATAACCGCATCCAGCCAGATAGACCAGTTACGAACATAGTAAGTGTCCCACTTTTCCATCTCGAACATATCATTGTTGCTGCGTCCGGTGATTTGCCATAATCCGGTCAGGCCCGGGTTGACCCGGTTGCGCGGAAGACGGGCGTTATCTGACAATGCTTCGTGGTGATAAACCGGCAAGGGCCGCGGCCCGACCAAAGACATTTGCCCGAAAAGAACATTGATGAGCTGGGGCAGTTCGTCGAGAGAGAACCGGCGCAAAAGCCGGCCGGCCGGTGTAATGCGCGGATCTTTTTTAAGTTTGAAGTATAATTCCCATTCAGCGCGCAACGCCGGGTCTTTTTCCAGCGCTGCTTCAAGACACAGTTCAGCATCCGGCACCATTGTACGGAATTTGATCATGCGAAAGGGCTGTCCGTCTTTACCCATGCGAGTCTGTGTGTAAAACGGCGCGGCTCTATCCGGAAGCCAAACCAGCGGAATAAGAGCGGCACAAAAAACCGTCCAAAAAGGAGCCGTAATCAGCACAACCGTCAGGTCAAAGGCCCGCTTAAAAAGACGGGCGAATGGATTCAACAAGTTGGAGGCCACTTCCAAGCCAATTACCGACCCGAAACTGCGCGAACGAACCGACATAAAAATTCCCCCATGCATATCCGGGAAGAGAATGACTTTGCTGATACCGGACAGGGTGTGGTCAATAAGCTGTGTCAGTTCCGGAGAAGAAAAAGACGGGAGAGAAACCGCAGCTACAGCAAGATTTGGCGTCGCCCTTTTAAACCCGCCCATTACCGGTACTCCGCAAATAGAGGTTTCTCCCTCTGTAAAAACAGCGGCAGGGGTATAGCCAAGTTCGGGTGACTGTTTCAGAGCGGTAATGAGTGCCGCCGCGTGTTCCGGTCTGCCATAGATCGCAACCGGACAGCCCCAGCGGTTAAAGCGCATCAACACGGCGCGAACAGCCCAGCGGGAAACCGGCATTGCAACAGCGCTGAAGCCCCAGCATCCCGCATAAACAATACGACTGGGCATTACGTGTTCACGGGTGAAAAAGTAAGCCATCGCCGCGAGTGTGAAAAGCGCTAATAACGACATCTCAATACGCCGGATCTCCTCCACTGCACCAAGCCCCCATCCCGGCAGTAAACCGGCCACTGCCGCTCCGCCCCACCACACCGGGATCACTATCAATGAATATTTAATTGATAAAGGAACTCCGAAAAGCCAATGGATCAGCAGTTTGCCGAAAAAGAGCGCCATAAAAAGTACTGTACTGTCGCTCAGCACCAGCAGCAGGCTGTCCGGCAGCTGCCGAAGGAACAGGCTCCGTCTGGAAATCTTGCTCATATTCTGGAAACAGGCTCCGTGTCAGAAAAACCTTCGAATTGAATCCGTTACATATTGCTGCTGTTCTTCGGTGATTCCGGGAAAGACGGGCAGAGAAAGGATTGTGCCGGCCAGTTTTTCAGTCAGCGGAAAATCGCCGGTTTTCCAACCCTTGGAGGCATAAGCCCTCTGCAAATGAACCGGCACCGGATAATGAATCAGGCACTCGACTCCTTTTCCCATCAGGTATTTCTGCAAGGCATCCCGACGACCGGTCTGAATAACATAAAGATGGAATACATGCTCCGATCCATGACGAACCGCCGGAGTGATAATGTCGCCAATGCCCTGCAACTGTTCTGTATAAAGCGCGGCGGCGGCGCGGCGGGCAGCATTACCATGATCCAACCCGTTGAGCTTCACCGCAAGCACAGCAGCCTGCAGGGTGTCAAGGCGGCTGTTTGCGCCTAATTCGTCATGATAATATTTTTTTGCTGAACCGTAGTTGCGCAATGTACGAATGCGGTCGGCAAGCACCGGATCGGAAGTGGTGACGGCTCCGCCGTCGCCGTAGGCTCCCAGATTTTTTCCGGGATAAAAACTGAATGCGGCGGCATCTCCCAGTGAGCCGGCTCTGCGTTCATTGCAACGGGCTCCATGCGACTGACAAGCGTCTTCAATGACACGCAATCCGCGACGGCGCGCAATCTCGAGAATCGGATCCATATCAGCGGTCTGCCCGTAGAGATGAACCGGCATAACCGCTTTGGTGCGCGCCGTAATAGCCGATTCAAGCATCTTTGTATCCATTGTATAAGTCGCGGGATCCACCTCGACCAGAACCGGCGTTGCGCCGACTGATGAAACGGCCAAGGCTGTGGCGATAAAGGTGTGGGAAACCGTAATAACCTCATCGCCGGCTCCAATCTCCATCGCCCGGAGAATCAACTTCAGCGCGTCCAGACCGGAAGCCACACCGATTCCGTATTTGCACTCGCAATAAGCGGCAAAGTCGGCTTCGAAGTCCGAGACCGGTTTGCCGAGAATGAAATTGCAGTCGGCAAGCACCCGGTCCATGGCGGACCGGATTTCGTTGCGGAGTTCCGCCGATTGATTCTTCAGATCTAAAAATGGAATATTCATGAGATTTCCTTGGACAATAAGTCTGTTGGCTAAAAAAGCACGAAGCACCTTTAGCAGAAGACGGTAAAGAAAGCGAAGATTTTTAACCGACGGAGCATTCCCTGTAAATTACCGGGATTTGCAGAAAAAAATATGTTCGTGCTGTTTCCTGTCCGGATTACATCCCGCCCGCCAAAAACCTTGTCTTAAATTCCAATGCTTACTAGACTGCGCAGGTCAGTTGGACTGCAACCCCTAGGCCCGTTAAAAATATGACACATCTATTCCGACGCTACGGACGCTCGACCGTTTACCTTATGGCAACCGACTGGCTGATTCTGGTCGGCACCTTTGGAGCGGCGTTACACTGGCGGAAATACGCCCCCGACCTTAATATTCTCACGCGCTCGCACATCGCCCACGAAGCATTGACGGTCTTTCTTTACGCTTTTGTGATAATCGGTGTTCTCGGGGCACTGAACCTGTATAAACGAAAAACGCTGCTCAGTCCGACATGGCATTTGCTGAGAATTCTTCAGGGGGTTGCCATCTGCATTTCAGGCTATTTGCTGTTACGCACTTCGATCAGGTTTTTCGTTTTTGTTCCGTCCCGACTGGTCATTTTGAATTGGGCTGTGTTTCAATTCAGCGCGTTGGCTATTCACCGTCTGATCGTCTTCCCCGTGTTATTCAGAGCCGCCGCCCGCGCCCGGATGCAGCGCCGGGTTGTCATTATCGGTATCAGCGAAGCTTCTATAAATTTTGCGCGGCAGTTGCTGGATCAGCGAAAGTTTTCGGCCTTTGAACTGATCGGATTTCTCTCTAACTGCCAGGAAAAAGGAACTGCTGTTTTAGGCAGCATTTCCTGTCTCGGACAGATCAGCGAACTTCCGGAGCTGGTTAACTTGCATAAAATCGAAGGGGCCGTCATCACGCAGACGGATCTGTCTTATCAGGATCTGATGGATCTGATTGAGCGATGTGTACGGCTGTTCGGCTGGGTAGACGTGCATACCGACAAATCGGCTGTCTGGCACGAAAATCTGAGTGCCGACACTTACTTCGACATCCCGTTTGTCCGCATGAGGGAAATACCGAACGATCCAATGACTCTCGCCTATAAAAAGATAACCGATTTGGCCGGAGCCTTGCTCGGGATTCTGCTGCTTGCTCCTGTCCTCATCATCACGGCAGTCACCATCAAGCTCACCTCGCCCGGGCCGGTTTTCTATACCCGTCCGCGAGTGGGCAAGAACGATACCCTCTTCCTTTTTTATAAATTCCGATCCATGACAGTCGGCGCGGACCGGGATCAAAGCCGGGCTGACGAAATAAAGAAACACATTCAGGGAGCTTCTGACGGACAGCAAAACAAAATAGTGAACACCGCCTATATTACGCCGGTCGGAAAATTCATCCGCAAATGGGCCATCGACGAGCTGCCGCAGCTTTTCAACGTACTCAAAGGCGATATGTCGCTGATCGGACCACGACCCGTTCCTCCAAGTGAGCATGAAATGGCGGATGAATGGCATAAGCGCCGGTTTGATATTAAACCCGGCTGCACCGGCTTGTGGAAAGTGTACGCCGCCAAGACCGGAGTTTCTTTCAACGAAACCGTCTTGTACGACCTTTATTATGCCCGCAACATGAACCCGCTGCT
>JBAZTQ010000035.1:0-27496 GCA_041661845.1 Kiritimatiellales bacterium
CTACAGGAGCATTTGCGAAAAACTGCGTGGACTGAGAGATCGGAAAGAGGCGTTTACGGATGAATCTGAACGGCTCTACCTGAAGGAGTACGAGAGGTATCGAGAAGAACCATCACAACAAGGAGCTGAAGGCGACACGGTATTCCGCACGCCATAGCTCAAACGATGATTTCTTATTGATTGATATGCACGATGTTAGCGGGCGAGAAACCGTTGAAGCTCGTCGCTGAAGCCGTGCTGTAGGCACCGATATTCCGGCTGTACACGAGGTCGCCCAGATTGAGATTGGTCGGCAGCTCCTCCGACATCGAAAGCACGTCGAGCGCATCGCAAGTAGGGCCGAACACGGTGCAAATTTCCGTCGGGCCGCGTTTGAACGCTTTCACCGGATACTTGCAGTGGTCGAAGATGATTCCGGAGAAGGTGTTGTAAACCCCGTCGTCAATGTAGTAGCAGAGCTTTCCGCTGCGGACGGCCTTGCCGATGATCGTTGAAACGGCGGTGCCGGCCGTCGCGACCATAAACCGTCCCGGTTCCGCCAGAATCTGAATATCTTTCGGGAATAGCCGGTTGAGCTCGGCATTGATCTTGCGGGCAAGTTCGCTGAAGGGTTTCACGGATGAGTCGTAGGGCGCGGGGAATCCGCCGCCGATATCCAGAAGGTTCATCTTCGTGTACCCGCGACTTTTCGCTTCCTCAAAAACACTCGCCGCCAGGTTAATGGCCTGAACAAAGTTCTCGAAGTTAGTGGTCTGACTGCCGACATGGAAGCTCAGCCCTTCCACAACCAGCCCGGCCTTGGCCGCCGCCAGAATAAGATCAACCGCTTCGCCCGATGCCGCGCCGCACTTTGAAGAAAGTTCACACATGGCACCGGTATTGGGAACACTCAGGCGCAGGACAAGCCCCGAGTTGGGCGCGTATTTTTTGATCTTCTTGATCTCCTCGTAATTGTCGTACGTGACCAGAGCGTTGTACTGATCCAGCTCCCGCAAGGCGTCATTCACCTTGATGGGGTTGGCATAGATGATTTTGTCCCAGATCCACTCCTGCCGCTGTTTGGCGGGCATATGCTTGATCTGCTCATGGACGATGTTGAACTCCGGCATCGAGGCCACGTCAAAGCTGGCACCCGCGTCAAACAGGGTCTTAACGATGGCGGGATCCGGGTTGGCCTTCACCGCATAGTACGCCTGGACACGGGGCAGGTATTTTTTAAAGGTGGCATAGTTCCGGCGGAGAACGTTGTGATCGACCACAAAAAGAGGCGTTCCGTGGGTTTTCCCGAGTTGTTTCAGCGTGTTCGAAATATTCATGCGGGGGACATTATTGGTTTTTATCGGATTTGTGTACCCAAGAGTTGAAAAAGTTGACTGGTTACCATCAGACACCCCGGCGGCAGTGTCGAGACCCCTCTCATAACCACGGAATACACAGAAAACACGAAAATGATTTAGACAAGGCCGCCGGGACGGCGGCGGTACGTATCGCAGGCGTCCCGCCTGCCTTGTAAACAGCATAACTTCCGAACGTGATTGAACGCGTCGAAACGGCGCATTCCACCAAAATATGTAGCGTTGGCTCTGTGAGCCAATTCTTTCGGCTCGCAGAGCCGACTCTACATCTGGACACCACAAAACTATCTTTTGTCTTGAACGCTTTCAGGCAACCCCCTACTTTCCGACTGAGGTAAAGAAGCCGTTTCTAAACCAGTAGGCTTAATATCCGCCCAATGACACTGTTCGGCATAAGGAGAAAAAAATGAACCGTATTATTGTCACCATAATCGCAGTCATGACCTCATTCGTTGCGTGGGCCGGTAGCAGTTCGTTCGTAGTCATTGCCTTTAGCGATCGCCAATACGTCTCCACTGTTCTCCGACAACAAGCTGATTACGTAACAATGCCTGTCTCAGTTTTAAGCGACCAAAAAGATCCAATCTTGCGCTTCGCCGAAATACGCGATGCAAAACGTCTTATCCAGAAAAAGGCGGAAGGAAATCCCGATATAACTATTCGTTCTGGGCCAGTAACGCTTTCCGCAAAACCTGCCGCTAAGTCGTTTGACATCTCATCATATTCAAGCGGGTCATCCGAAGCCGATATTCACATTCTCGTCTCGTTCAAAGGCAAAGACCGTGACGTTTTTACATGCGCGACAATGATCCGTACGTTTCTAAACAGCATTACTCTTCCGGAAAAAGCTAAAATCCAACTTGGATCAATTCGACTGGCCGCTGATAACCCGGAACAATACCGCCCAGCTCTTCTTCAAATGATTTCGAAGGATGTGGCTAAGACCAAAGAAAATCTTGCCGCCGGAGGTCAAGCGCAGCTCTCAGGCCTTGAAAGTCCTGTTCTCGTCAGACAGGCAGATGACGAAAATATCGAGTTGTTCATCAATTACCAACTCGACGTAGAAATGAAATAACCGCCACTTTCGGTTTCTGATTCTGAAGCCCACCAGTGACAAAAACCGCCCGGGGTGCGGGGCGTTTTTGCGGCTCGGGGTTCGGGCTTATCCGAGGTCTACAACTGCCTGCTCGACGACTTTCCACGGCAGGCCGCAGCGGTTGAGTTCATCCATGAACGGATCGGGATCCTGCTGCTCCATGTTGAAAACGCCCTGACCTTTCCAGATGCCGCTCATCATGAGCTTGGCGCCGATCATGGCGGGTACACCGGTGGTATAGGAAATCGCCTGCGACTGGACTTCTTTATAGCACTCCTGATGGTCGCAGACGTTGTAGATGGTAACGGTTTTCGTTTTACCGTTTTTCACGCCGGTCACCTGGCAGCCGATCCACGTTTTACCTTTGGTGAGCGGACCGAGGCTGGCGGGATCCGGTAATAATGCGCGCAGGAACTGCAGCGGAACGATTTTCTGACCATTGAACTCCACCTCGTCAATGCGGGTCATACCGACATTGCGGAGCACTTCAAGATGCTTGAGATAATTATCGCTGAAGCTCATCCAGAAGCGGGCGCGTTTCAGATGCGGAATGTATTTGACCAGCGACTCCAGTTCTTCGTGATGCATCAGGTAGATGTTGGGGTTGCCGATGTTTTCCGGAACCTTGAATGAGTGTTTTACCAAGAGCGGTTCGGTTTCTTTCCACTCACCCTTTTCCCAGTAACGGCCTTTCGCGGTTATTTCCCGGATGTTGATTTCCGGATTAAAGTTGGTGGCGAAAGGATGGCCATGTTCGCCGGTATTAACGTCGACGATGTCGATGGTATGAATTTCGTCGAGGTAATGCTTCTGAATGTACGTGCAGAAAACGCTGGTGACGCCGGGGTCGAAGCCGGAGCCTAGCAGCGCCATGATCCCTGCCTTCTTGAAACGGTCCTGATAGGCCCACTGCCAGCTGTATTCAAATTTGGCGGTATCTTCCGGCTCGTAGTTGGCGGTGTCGAGGTAGTTGACGCCGGTTTCAAGACAGGCGTCCATGATGTGCAGATCCTGGTACGGCAGAGCGACGTTGAGAACGAGGCCGGGTTTTTCTTTTTTGATCAGCGCAACGAGTTCCGGCACATTGTCGGCATCGACCTGCGCGGTTTTAACCGGACGCTTGAGCTGCGCGGCGATGGCATCGCATTTACTCTTTGTCCGGCTGGCCAGCACGATTTCACTGAAAACCTCCGGATGCTGCGCGCACTTGTGAGCCACCACGCCACTGACGCCCCCGGCTCCAATGATCAAAACTTTTCCCATTTATTCATTCTCCTGCCGTTTGTGAAATTGAAGGAAGATACGGGTACCATCTTTGCCCATAAAACGCTCTAAAATTTTCGGACTGGTTTCACTCAGATCGACCCAGATCAGCCCGTCGAGGACATCACTGAAGTTGGGGTCGATATTGAAACCGAGCAGCTTGCCGCCGAGCTTGAGATACTGTTTGAGAAGAACCGGAATTCCCTTCTGCTCCGTCTCGATGTCCGCGATGAGAGCGGATATGTCATCCACATCGGTGACTGTTTGACTGAACGTGTCGGGGTCGAAATTTTTTATCGGCGAAAACCGGAATGCGTTGCGTGCTTTAACCAGTGCGGCCAGCTCCGGCAGAAAATTGTTGATTTTCAGAAAAGTGGCCATGAGCTGCCGGGATGCGGAGTGATAATCGTTGTTGATGCTGACAGGACCGAAAAGGCTTTTATATCCGGGATTGCGGCAGATCACCTGAGCCAGCCCTTTCCACAGCAGCAGCAGCGGGGAATAACTTTTCTGGTACTCCGGGCGGATGAAAGAACGGCCCAGTTCAATCGAAGGACCGAGTTTCTCCAGCAGTCCGGCGCGGTAATGAAACAGGGTGGATGTGTAAAGCCCGTTCAGTCCGTGCTGCCGAATCACTTCGTCGGTGCGGGCCAGGCGGTAGGCGCCGGCCAGCTCACGTTTCGGTTTATTCCAGAGAAAAAGGTGCAGGTAATAAGGGTCAAACCGGTCTATATCAATCGGCCGGCCGGTTCCTTCTCCCGCCGCCCGGAAGGTGATTTCCCTCAGCCGTCCGATTTCATGCAGCAGATTCGGAATCTGCGCGGCCGGTGCAAGGTAAACAATGTACTCATCGTTTTCGATCATGATCTGTTCAGCGGGACGCGAAGCGATTTCCGCTTCAAGCGCCTCCTGACCGGCGGCGGAAGTCACCGGCTGATGCTGGGCCGGTTTGCGGATGAACAGTGTGGGCCTGTTTTTTTTGCCGCGCCGCTGACGGTTGCAGAGCAGGTAGGTGCGGAAACGGATGTAATTATTCAGCGCGCCGGCATCAAAAGTCTCCAGCCGCCGCCACGGAATCAACTGTCCCGCATTGACGTTAAAAACGCTGTTGCGGCGGCGGATAAATTCATATGGAAGCATCGCCGTCCGGATGCGCGGATGAATCAGCCCCATAACCTGAAAAAGAGTTCCGTTGCGCCCCTGGAAGAAAACCGGCAGAACAGCGGCCTGTGTTTTCTGGATAATACGGGCGATGGTCGGACTCCAGGCCGGATCGCAGATTGCCCGTTTATGCAAGTCGATATGCGAAACCTCCCCGGACGGAAAGACGGCAAGCATGTGCCCGTCTCTGATCCAGCGAACGGTTTCTTTGACACCGGCCAGATTGCGGCGGGTCGCCTCCTGGGAACCGAACGGATCGACATAAATACTGTGCTCCGCCATTTCCGGCATGCGGCCCAGCACATAATTGGCCATGACTTTCACATCCGGGCGGATGCGCCGCAGCAGATGCAGCAGAATGATTCCTTCAATGCCGCCGAACGGATGGTTCGCAACCACAACAACCGGTCCGGTCGCGGGAATATTCGCCAGATCCGCGCCGCTTACTTCGTAACTGACACCGGTCGCCTTGAGCACATTGCTCAGGAAATCTCCTTCGGTTTTCCCGGCTTCCACCGCGCGGTTGTAAATCTGATTGATCTGATCGAGATACAGAAAATTTTCCAGTGCGCCTTGAGCCAGATTGAAAAACGCTGATCGAACCGGATCTTTGAACGGCGGCTCTATACTGAAAACGGATTTTTTATTCATCGCTCCGCTCCGCTTCGCTTATCGCCGCCGCAATCAGTTTTCCCGCTCAAAATAGGTATAACCGCGCAGGCCGCTTTCATAGGCGTCCATTACCGCGCGCCGTTCCTTGGCTGACATCCGCCCGGCCTTGACGGCGTTTTCAGACATCTCGCGCACCCGCCGGACCATTTCTTTCGGTTCATACTCCACATAGGTGAGCACGTCGGCGACAGAATCGCCTTCGATTTCGCGGGCGTAATGCACCTGACCGTCGGCGTCGATGCGGACACTGACCACATTGGTGTCGCCGAGCAGATTGTGCAGGTCACCGAGAGTTTCCTGATAGGCACCGACAAGGAAAACGCCGAGCACATAGTCTTCGTTGTCTTTGAGCATATGCAGCGGCAATGTGCGTTTGACATCGCGCAGGTCGATGAAGCGGTCGATCTTGCCGTCGCAGTCGCAGGTGATATCGGAAAGGATGCCCTCCTGCGTCGGTTTTTCGTTGAGGCGGTGGATCGGCAGGATCGGAAAGAGCTGATCAATGGCCCAGGAATCCGGCAGTGACTGGAAAAGACTGAAGTTGCAGTAGTAAACATCGGCCAGCGCGCTGGCAAGGTGTTCAAATTCATCGGGCACATAGCGCATACCGCGGATCAGCCCGGCGATACGGGTGAGCATGTGCCAGTAGATCTGTCCGGCCAGTGCGCGGTCGCGCAAAGTGATCCCTCCGCGTTTAAAAAGCTCATGGATTTCGTCGCGGTAGTAATTGGCGTCGTGGTAGCACTCCTGCATGTTTTTGGCGGTGAGCGCGGTGTAGGCTCCTATCAGATTACTGAGCAGTTCGTGCGAATCTTCCGGCAGTTTTTCCGGCAGCGTGTGGGTTTCGAACCGGCTGACATCGAGCACATTGAAGAGCAGGATCGAATAGTAGGCCACGGTGGCGCGGCCCGATTCGGTGACGATGTCGGGATGCGGCACGCCGGTTTCGTCGAGAATGCTCATCACCTCTTCGACTAGCGCCGAGCAGTATTCGGCGGTAGTGTAGTTGCAGCTGCTGGTGAAATTGGTGTGCGAACCGTCATAGTCCACGGCCAGACCGCCGCCGAGGTCGAGCACGCCCATCGCAGCGCCTTCCCCGACCAGCCCGGTATAAATTCGGCAGCCTTCTTTAACGGCTTCGCGGATGTCGCGGATGTTGGGAATCTGCGAACCGAGATGGTAGTGAAGGAGCTTGAGGCAATCGAGCATGTTCTCTTTACGGAGACGGTCGACTACATCGATCACCTGCGCGGTGTTGAGGCCGAACACGCTGCGCTCGCCGCCGGATTCTGTCCAGTGGCCGCGGGCCTGCGTAGAAAGTTTCATGCGGATGCCGAGAATCGGTTTTACGCCGAGCACCTTGGAGCGGTCGAGAATCAGCTCAAGCTCGGACGGCATTTCGATTACGAACACACAACGGATACCCATTTTTAGCGCATAAAGACCGAGATCGATGAACTCTTCGTCTTTATAGCCGTTGCAAATCAGGTACGCCTCGGGATCCTGAAGAAAGGACATGGCCGCAATCAGCTCGGCTTTGCTGCCGGCCTCCAGACCGTGATGATAGCGTGCGCCGAAACCGCAAATTTCTTCGACCACCTGCTGCTGCTGGTTGACCTTGATCGGATAAACGCCGCGATAACACCCTTTGTAATTGTACTCGTTAATCGCTTTGGAAAAGCTTTCGTGAAGCTGTTTGATGCGCGCATCAAGAATATCGCTCAGGCGCACCAGTACCGGCAGATCGAAACCGCGCTCCTGGATACCGCGCGCCACATCCATCAGGCTGACCGACGCCCCGCCGGGGCCGTCCGGATGAACCGCCACCTCGCCTTTTTCCGAGATGCTGAAATATCCCGCACCCCAGCTGTCGACGCCGTAGAGTTCCGTCGCCTGGACGGATGACCATTTTCCGTTTTCTGTCACTCGCGTTCTCCCTCACTTTAAAAAGTGAAAATGGTTTTACGTTCTGCGCCCCCCGTTGAAAAGCGCATTTTTCCAAACATTGGAAAATTTATCCGGAAAGTTTCTGCCGTTGGAAACCGTTCAGGCGAGAAGACGGGTCAGAATTCCGGCGACCGCTTCTTTTTTGACCGGCTTGGAGATGTAGTCATCCATTCCCGCTTCAATGCACTTTTCGCGGTCACCGGTCATGGCGTGGGCCGTCATGGCAATAACGGGAAGTTTTGCGCAAGCGCCGCCGAGTTTGCGGATTTCACGGGCGGCGGTATAGCCGTCCATGACCGGCATCTGGCAATCGAGCATCACGGCATCAAAGGATTCTGTCTTGATTTTTTCAAGTGCGAGCAGGCCGTTCTCGACCACCACGACCTCGGCACCGAGACTGGCCAGAATTTTACGGGCCACCAGCTGATTGACCTGATTATCTTCGGCCAGCAGAACACGGGCCTTAATCTGCTGAGGAGCCCGGACAGCGGGGGCGACCTCTGCCTGGCACTCGCCGGAAAGCGGCAGCGTCACCACAAAATAAAAGGTGGAGCCTGAACCCGGCTCGCTGTGTACACCAATCCGTCCGCCCATCATTTCGATCAGCTGTTTGGAAATAGAAAGCCCGAGTCCGGTACCGCCGAACCTGCGCGTAGTGGAAGGATCGGCCTGCGTGAATTTTTCAAAAATGATCTGCTGCTGTCCGGGTGCGATACCGACACCCGTATCACGGACGCTGACACGCAGAGTGGCGTCAGCCGCGGACTGGGCAATTTTTTTCACGTCGGCAAAAACACCGCCTTGATTCGTGAATTTAATGGCGTTGCCGACCAGATTCGTAAGCACCTGCCGGATACGGACTTCGTCGCCGACCAGACAGGCCGGCACATCTTCCGGATAACGGCATTCCAGTTTAAGCCCTTTGGAAAGTGCGTCGGGCATGAAAATTTCCTGCACGGTTTCAACAACGCGTTGAAATTTAAACGGACGTTTCTCCAATTCCAGACACCCGGCTTCGATCTTGGAAAAGTCGAGTATGTCGTTAAGGATGGTCAGCAGTGAACTGGCGGAATGCTGGATCGTTTCGGCCGCATTTTTTTGATCATCCTTAAGATCGGTCTCCAGCAGAATGTCCGTCATTCCTATCACGCCGTTCATCGGAGTGCGCAGTTCATGGCTCATATTGGCCAGAAATTCACTTTTGGCCCGGCTGGCCACTTCAGCGGATTCTTTGGCTTCCAGCAGATCCCGTGTACGTTCTTCAACGCGCTGCTCCAGCCGTGACTTGGACCGGTCAAGATCGCCAATCAGTTTTTTCAGCGACCGGCGCATGGCGTCCATCTGCTGCGCCAGCCCGCCGATTTCGTTCAACCGGCTCATCGGCACCGTTTTTTCCAGATGTCCCTGCGCAATCTCTTCGGCTGCGGCGGACAGCTCCTTCACCGGCATGAAAATCAGCCGGTGAGTCAGCAGGAAGGAGGCGATTGAAAGGCTGATGACCACCAGCATGGTGATCACGATAATGATAAGCACCTGCTGACCCAGCGCATCCCAGACGTTCCGGTTGGAGGCCACCAGCCGGATTTCCGCTTCTTTTCCATGCGGGAGAAGGATTGTCGTCGTGCCCTGCATATAGCGGCTTTCCGCCACCTGTTCGCGATGGGTCACCCAGCCGAACCCGTAGATCACTTTGTTGACCTGAATTTCCGGTTTTTCCGGATCACCCAGCGTCAGCCCGGCAAAAACAATGTCGCGGTCATTGAGCAGGCTTTCAAGAAAATGGCCGATGGCCCTTTCGTTCCGCTCGGTGACCGGCCCCTCCAGCGCGATTTTGGTAAGCAAAAGCTTCTGCTTCATATTGCGCTGGATTTCTTTTTCGCCCGCCGTTTTTTCCTGAACGATCAGCACTCCGGCCACCGTAAAAAGAACGACACTCACTACGAGGGTCAGTACAGCCGGAAGCACAAAGCTCAAACTCCGGAAAAAAGATGTCAGGCGCAGTTTCATATGTCTTGGGCGGAAGATAGCCCTGCCGGGCTCAAAAAACAACCGGCTTGCCCCTTTTTCTATTGTCCAGCCCGTCCGCCGTGCTACATTGTGCGCCTTTCAAAACCGGAGCAGACTATGGCAACTAAAAAGAGCGCATATGCAGAGGCGGGCGTCGATATCGACGTCATGATGAACTCCCTTCAGCGGATCAAAAAGAACGTCAAATCCACCAGTACCAAAGGCGTCATGAGCGAAATCGGCTCCTTCGGCGGGCTGTTCCGGTCGCCCGGCAAAGAATTCCTGCTCGTCGCCAGCGCCGACGGCGTCGGCACCAAGCTCAAAGTCGCCCACATGGCCGGCAAGCACACCACCGTCGGACAGGATCTCGTCAACCACTGCGTCAACGACATCCTCGTACAGGGTGCCACGCCGCTCTTCTTCCTCGACTACCTCGGCACCGCCGCCCTTTCCGGAAAAGTATTCGAAGACGTCATCTCCGGCTTCTGCAAAGCCTGCCGCGAAAACGGCTGCGCGCTGCTCGGCGGCGAAACCGCCGAAATGCCCGGCCTTTATCCGCAAGGCGAATATGACCTCGTCGGTACCATCGTCGGACAGGTTGAAAAGAAAAAACTCATCACCGGCCAGACCATCCGCAAAGGCGACGTCATCATCGGCCTGCCCTCCACCGGCCTCCAGACCAACGGCTACTCGCTGGCCCGCAAAGCTATCTTCGAAAAAGCCGGTAAAAAACTGAGCGATCTCGTTCCCGGCACAAAACTCACTTTCGAAAAGGTTCTGCTCGCCATCCATAAGAGCTACCTAAAACCTGTCGTCGCCGTGATGAACAAAGTTCAGGTGCGCGGCATGGCCCACATCACCGGCGGCGGACTGGTGGACAATGTTCCGCGCGTTCTGCCGAAAACCGTCGACGCCGTCTTCGACCGCTCGACCTGGAAAACGCCCGCGATTTACCAGTTCATCGAAAAAGAAGGCAACGTCGACCACGAAGAAATGTACCGCGTCTTCAACATGGGCATCGGCTTCGTTCTCTTCGTCCGCCCGGACGACGCAAACACGGCGCTGGCAGCCATCCGGAAAGCCGGCGAAAAAGCCATCATCATCGGCCGCGTCGAAAAAGGCACCGGCATCTCCCGCCTGATCAACTAAGTGCCTCACATCGCTTCGGACATTCCAACCATTGGAAAAAATTTCCAATGGTTGGATTTGTTTGCTCTGAGTTTCCAATGTTTTGAAAACCATTCTTCGGCTCCGCCGGAGGCGTCGCCCTACCCGAACATCCCGTTCTGCTTAGGTAGGGCGAACTCTCCGAGTGAGCCGAATTGACGCCTCGGCACACGCGGCTTACACTCCGCCGAAATTTCAATCGTCGTTAATTATTTTTGGCAGCAGGAAATGAAACTGATCAATCCAGTTGAAACACAGAGCGGAGCGCCTCGGAGCTTCTACACGTACAATATCCCATTCAGACGCCTTTGTCGGTGCATTGCATCATGCCCCGGGGTTGAGTTTACATCGCGTCCCGGCTTCGTCCTGCCCGCAGAAAATGTTGTGGCGGAGTTTCGGTTCAAGGGACACGACTTTAAGATTGAGTCAGTCTGGGCAGACATCCATGTCAGCCCAAGAGACGATGTTTCGGCATACCCCGAGATTGTAGAAATAGAAAACTATGTCGAGCAGCACGGCCATTCCCCGCTGGGATTATGGATTAAACGGGTATGTAACAAACGGAGGTAACCGAAAACACTAACGACAGGTTTAAACTCCCGCCTGATCAACTGATCAGCTGCGGGATTTCCGGACCGGCACCAGCGCAATAAGCATTCCGCCGAGAATGAATGCGCCGCCGATAAGCATAGGAACGGTCAGCGCCTCACTGAGCACCATCCATGCGAAAAGCGCGGCCAGAAACGGTTTCAGGAAAAAGGCCATCGAACCGGCGCTCGCTTCGACGTGCCCAATGCCATAGATAAACAGAAAGTAGCCGAGCGCGGTTCCGGCCAGCGCCAGATAAGCGATACCCAGCCAGTCGGCCATGCCGTAATTCGCCAGCGGCATTCCTTCCACGCCGAGTGCCAGCGGCAGAATACACAGTCCGCCAACCAACCCTGCAAAAGCGGTGACGGGCAGCGCGCCGTAACGCGGCGTCAGTTTTTTGAAGAGCACGGTGTAGAGCGCGAAGATAATGATCGCCAGCAGCATCAGAAAAAGACCGGTCAGCGACACACCGGCGGTGCGGTCGCGGGCCAGCACCAGAATGCCAGTCAGGCAAAGCGCAACCGCCGCCAGCTTGCGCGCCGTAATTTTTTCCGGCAGCACCAACGGCGCAAAGAGCACAACAAAAACTGGATTGCAGCTAAAGACCAGCGCCGCGACGTTGGCGGGCAGAAAGGTGATGGAAAGATGATAGAGGCTCGACATCAGCGTGACGCCCAGCAGGCCGAGGCCCGCCAGCACAGCGGCATCGCGCCGAGTGAACACTTTGCCTCGCAGATAGTGTACTGCAGGAAAAAACAGAACCAGTCCGGCAATAATAAAACGGATCGCCGCCAGCCAGAACGGATAGTGTCCGGCGATTCCGCCGCCGGACTGCATCATTTTGGAAGTTACTTCAATGGTGCTGAACAGCACAATGCCCGCCAGCAATGACAGCAGCCCGCGCATGCTTAGTAACCCCGGCTCTTATACCATTTTCTGATTCCGCGCAGCCGCAAGGCATGTTTGAGCTTCATGGCCGGTGTCATGTGGTCGATCAGCAGTACGCCGTTGAGGTGATCCAGTTCGTGCTGGATGGCGCGGGCCAGCAGCCCCTTGGCGTTCAGCACCTGAACATTTCCGTCGCGGTCGAGATAGCGCAGAACCACTTCGGCGGGACGTTCCACCGGAACATAAAGTTTCGGGAAACTCAGACAGCCTTCTTCGGCAATTGCGGTTTCTTCGGACTCGCCGATGATTTCGGGATTGATAAAAGCCTGAGGCATTTTGACGCCGGGATTATTCGGAAGGCCGTGCTCGTCTTTGTCGGCGGCAACCGGCACGTCGAGAACAAAGACCGCTTCGGTGTGAGCGATCTGCTCGGCGGCCAAGCCGATTCCTTCCTGCGCATACATGATGCCCAGCATACGGTCGGCCAGCGTGCGGATTTCCGCCGTGACCTCTTTTACCGGCACCGACTTTTTGCGCAGCACCGGATTTCCATAGACACAAATGGGACTCGCCATTTTTCTCTCCTCAACCTTGGATAAAGCGCGTATTTGTAACTCATGGACATCGTTTTCTCAACGTTTAACGCCCGCTATTCCCACACCGCACTGGCCCTGCGCTGCCTGCGGGCCAATCTGGACGATCTCCATGACCGCTCCGTGATCGTTGAGTTCGACAACCGGCTCTCTCCGCAGGCCGCCGCCGAGAAACTGCTGGCGCACGACCCGAAAATCATTCTCTTCAGCATCTATATCTGGAACCTCGTTATCACCTACGAAACCGTCGCTATTCTGCGCACACTCCGGCCAAGCCTGAAAATTTTAATCGGCGGACCTGAAGTCAGTTATATTTATGATGACCTGCTGATTTATCCGTTGATCGACCATCTGGTCTGCGGCGAAGGCGAAGGCGTTATCGAGCAGCTCTGCCGTGATTTACTTATATCGCAAGCGTCCCGCTTGCCTTGTCCATCCTCCGTACTGCAAGCGTCCCTCTCGCCCTGCCTCAACCCCGTACCGCAGGCTTCCAGCCTGCCTTGTTTCAATCCTGTTCAAGAAGTCCGCCAATCCCGCCGGAAGAACATCCCGCACTGGACACAGACCGACTGCACCTATTTTGTCACCTTCCGTCTCGCCGACTCCATTGCCCAGTCGCGCATCAGCGAATACAAAGAGTTGCGCGAAAAGTGGAAAGAACACCATCAGCCACCTTGCACTGAGAGCGAGCAGGCGCAGTTTGATGAACTCTTTTCGGAGAGGGTGAATAACTGGCTGGATGAAGGTGCCGGAGCCTGCATTCTGCGTAAACAGGAAATCGCCCGACTCGTTGCCGATACGCTGACTCATTTCGATGGAAAGCATTATGAACTCGATGAATGGGTCATCATGCCGAACCATGTGCATGCGCTGGTAACTCCGAAGCCCGGATACAAACTCTCTGCCATCCTGCACTCCTGGAAATCCTACTCGGCCCATGCGATCAATAAAATCACCGGACAAACAGGCGCAGTCTGGAAGCATGAAAGTTATGACCATATTGTCCGCGATCATGAAGAACTCAACAGAATCCGTCTATACATCCGGAACAATCCTGCCAAAGCCGGATGCAGTGCAGAGATAAGACAAGGCAAGCGGGACGCTTGCGATACATTGGCCGTACCGCAAGCGTCCCGCTTGCCTTGTCTTGAGTCCAGCCTGCCGAAAGTCATCGAAGCGCCGCCCGCCGACTTAAAACACATCGCCCTGCCCTATGACGAATATACCGACGAAGACATCGCCCACCGCCGCATCTACGTTGAAACCGCACGAGGCTGTCCCTTTAAGTGCGAATACTGTCTCTCTGCGCTGGAACCGAATGTCCGCTTCTTCCCGCCGGAGCGGATTTTTCCAATGTTCGGAAAACTCATTGAACGCGGCGTGCGGATTTTTAAACTGCTCGACCGCAGCTTCAACATCAACACCGCGCACGCCGCCGCCGTACTGCGCTTCTTTCTCGAAAACCGCCGTGACGGCATGATGCTCCACCTCGAATGGGAGCCCGAACGCCTTTCTCCGGTGCTCGAAAAACTGATCGCCGGAGCGCCGCCCGGATTCCTGCAATTGGAAGTCGGCGTACAAACCTTCAACGCCGAAGTCGCCGCGCGTATTGAACGCCCGCTCGATGCGGAAAAAGTCGAAGCCCATATCCGCACACTCGCCGCCCTGCCGTCGGTTCATCTGCACGCCGACCTGATCGCCGGACTGCCCGGAGAAACCTTCGACAGCATCGCGGCGGGTTTCGACCGGCTGCACGCCTGCGGCCCGCACGAAATCCAGCTCGGCATTTTGAAAAAACTGCGCGGCGCACCGATTGCCCGCCACGACGTCGAATGGCAGATGGTCTACAACACCTCGCCGCCCTACGACGTTCTGCAAACCGCCACGCTTAACTTTGTTGATCTCCAGCGCATCCGCCGCTTCGCCCGCTTCTGGGACATCATCGTCAACAACGGCCGGTTCCCCGAAACATCCCGGCTGATCTGGCAGGATCAGCCTTCCGTTTTCGGCGCCTTCATGGAATGGAGCGAATGGATCTATGCGCAAACGCATACCACCTTCGGATTCACCCCGGCGCGCCTCGCCCAGTTGCTGGAACAGTTTTTGACTGAACAACGCGGGTTCAGCGCGAAAACCGTCCGCCACGCCATCGACGCCGACCTCGCCGCCCGCTCCTCCGTTGCCAAAGGAATGGAACGGCAAACACGGAAAAGATAAAGGGTGGAACAAGCCGTCTCGGCTCGTTCAAGCGTGCGCGGAGCGCCCGCTCCACCTTTCAAAAACATCATCCGCTTAAACTCTTTTCCAATCCTAACCTTTAAGCTATTTTTCGATCATAAAACCGCGGAAATTTTATCTGATAAATGTCGGAGTTAAGATTATGGATACGATATCGCTCGTTATTGGCGCTATTACCGCACTCGTCGCCACAATCATCGTACTAGTGAAAGCTTTTGAAACTGGATTCTTATGGGGTCTTGCGGTGTTGCTGATTCCGTATGCAGGGCTAATTTATGTATTCCTTCATCTTCACGGAAAACACATTGCTGTGAAGCTGTATCTAATCAGCATTTTCTTTTTTATCGCAGCTATGATCTTTCAAAATACATAATAGAAAAATGAACCCACCGCGTATCATCGGAATTGTAGGTGCATCGGGATCAGGAAAGACCACGGTCGCGCAGGAGCTGGCTGAACTGACTGGAAACGCCAGTCTGATGTCGCAGGACAATTACTACATCAGCCTGCCGGATCATATTGATGCCCGCGACTGGAACTTCGACGATCCGGCGGTCATCGACCTTGAACATCTGGCCCGCGATCTCGCGGCTCTTAAACGCGGTGAAACAGTCGAAGGCCCGCGCTATATTTTCTCCACCCACAAACGTGCATCGGAACTCGTTACGCTAAAACCGGCTCCGCTGATTATTGTCGAAGGTCTTTTTCTTTTTCTGCCTGAATCACTGCGTAATGTTTTTGATCTGAAAATATTCATTGATGTACCGCTTAAGCTTTGCCTGGAACGCCGCGTCGCCCGCGATGTCGTTGAACGCGGGCGCACCGCCGAAATAATCCGTCAGCGTTGGGCGGAACAGGTCGAACCGATGTACCGGAAATATGTCGAACCTACCCGCGTCTTCGCCGATCTGCTTTTGGTTCCCGAAGAACGCGGCACACCGGAACGCGAGGAGCAGATTCAAAACATTCTGGAGTGAGAAAGCAATCCGCCGACACGAAGCCTCTGTTTTAGGTCGAGTTTATACCATGCTCGCAATGACCGTACTTTCATCCTAACACACGCTAAAGCGTGGACTACGAACGCCGAAATATATGTAAATCCCGTTTGTAGTACAGGCTTCAGCCTGCTCCCGCCAGCCGTAATAACGATTGCCGCTGCACTTGCCGCCGCACTCCGGAACAGGCATTATGCTCCCATGAACACGTTCTGGCTTTGCTTTGTTCCGCTGTTTGTCGCGGTAGATGCTGTCGGTGTGCTGCCGATGTTTCTCTCGCTAACGGACGGACTTGATTCCAAGCGGTTGCGCACAGTGATCATCCAATCGGTTCTGACCGCCGCAACCGTCGCCATTATTTTTGTCCTCGCCGGGCCCATGATGCTGCGTTTTATGGGCATCACGGTTCCCGACTTTATGCTGGCGGGCGGAGTGCTGCTGCTGGCGATTTCGCTGAATGATCTGCTGACCGGCGGAAAAAAAACACAGGAGTCTGATCTTTCCAGTCTCGGCGCGGTGCCGATCGGCATTCCGCTGATCACCGGCCCCGCAGTACTCACCACCTGCATTCTGCTGGCCACTACGTATGGCAAACCCGTTACGTCAATTGCCGTTATGCTTAATATTGTGATCGCCGGTTTGATATTCGGATTTGCCGGACCGATCACCAACCGGCTGGGGCGCACCGGGTCAAAGGCCGTCTCAAAAGTAGCCAGCATGCTGCTGGCAGCGATTGCGGTGATGCTGATACGCAAAGGCGTTTTTGCAATGCTCGCCGCCGCGCAATAATTTATCAGCGCCGCTGACGGTGCGACGGCACAGCCAGCGTTCCGTTGAAGAATTCAATGATGTGGCCCTTTTCAATCAGCCAGCGCAGCGGATTGAGAATTTCACGGACGGCATCGGAATCTTTTTCGGCTCCGGGACGCAAGCCTTCCACCAGCTGATCCCGGGTTGAGCCGGGATGTTCAGCCAGATGTTCCAGAACAACACGGATGTGTTCGACGGCCTTTTCTGGCTTGATCGGATCGGGCTTCACCGAGGTGACGAAGTTGATGTTCCGGCCCGCCTTGAAGGTTTGCAGGTGCAGATGGCGGAAAGCGGCGCGCAACGCGAAGGAAACGGACATCGGGAAGCGGCTTTCGCGTTCCCACGATTCGCGCACCATGCGGATGAGATTGTAATCTTTTATTTTGCGCGCCAAAGCGGACGGCAGTACCGCGCGGGTGACTTCTTCGATCTCCGCATCAGCGATCTGTGTGCGGATATATTCCTCGGCTTGCGCAAGGGTAAAATCCTTCACTTCGCCTTCCGGTGCATCCTTAAGCCGGTAAACACTTTTCTTCGTGCATTCCAGCTTCCATTTCGCAATCAGCTCTTCGTCCTTAACCGTCTGCACCTTTTCCTTGAAACGGTCGAAAGGCATTCCGGAAAAGCGGGAGTTATATACTTCCTGCAGCCGCGCTGTATAACTGTGGTGGTTCGGCGGGCCGATCAGGATGTCGCCGACTTTGGCGATGCATGGGAACACACCGGCAGGCGGCTCGACGTCGATTTCTTCTTTGGTGAAAAAATCTGCCATGTGGTCGTCCAGAAGCTGGTGAACCAGCGCATCGCGGCTGGTGGCAACCATTTTAGAGCGCTTGCCCTGATAGAGTTTGAAGCCTTCGGCACCGGACAGAATTTCGATTTTCACCAGATGGCCCTTGGGATCAGCCAGAAAAAGATTAGCCAGATCCATCAGCGGATAGGCGCGTTTGCTGTGGTGAATCTGCCGAACCATGGAGGCCAGCCACTGCTGTTCCGGCAGAAATTTTATTTCAACCGGCAGTTCAATGCGCTCAGGGCGCGGTGTAAATTCGCGGCGCGGTTCCTGTACGGCACGTTCTGCACGTGGTTCGCGCGCCAACGGCGGCCGTCCGGCCCCGCTGAACGCATTGGCAGGCCGATCGCCCGCTGAACGCTCACGCGGCGGACGGGCTGTTCGGGACGGGCCGTCCCGGCGTTCACTGCGATCACGCGACGGGCCATCCCGGCGCTCACGCGGAGGGCGGCGCTCGGAATAATCGTCGGAGGCGTAGTGGTTGGCGGCCGGCGCTTTTTTGGCCCACTGCGGGACAAAATTGAGATCGAGAAGAATATCTTCGTCGGACCGGGACACGTTTTGCGGAACAGCTGTTTCTTCGGACATGGGTAAAACCTTTTGATTTGAGCGGGCATTAGTATACGCTTTCCGGTGTTTGGAAAAGGAAAAACCGTGTCAGGAGCCTGTTAAGATGCACACTGTACCGTCTGAAGAACTGGAAAAATACTCCTCTGCCGTCACGCTTTCGGATATGGAAATTTTTGTTTTTCCCGAACTGCTCTATGCGCTGCTGCTGGCCAACATCATGAGTCCGCGGATATGGAAGTGGCGCAATGACCCATGGTTCGCGAAGATCGACAAGATGAACCCGCGCAAAAAGATCGACCGGCTCAAGCAGTACATCATTGATCATTACGAGTTCAACCTCGACCTCGACACCTGGGGGCTGACCGACCAGCAGACCGAGCTGAACCGCTTCGCCCCCTTCATGGACGCCAAAACGATCGGCGGCAGCAACGCCCTGTTCGGCTATGAAGGCGACAAGCACTACTTCGACCTCGATATCCGCCGCCACTTCGGCCTCGAAAAATACACTGACACGGTCATTCCGTACTGGAAAACGGAAACCGTCGAGGCGATGGACGCCTTCAGCCGCCGCGAAGGCTACCGTAACGGTGCGGGCGAATGCGTCTCGCTTTCCGCCCTCTACGCCGCCGCGCTTTTCATCATCTGCGGCGTTCCGCTCGAAGACATTTTCCTGATGGCTACGCCGCTCCACTCACAGAATTTTGTGGCTATCAGCGACGGCGTGCTCACCAACAACCGGCGGATCGTCACAAAAAACATGTGGTTCAACGGCACCGAACTGACCGACAAGGCGCAGCGCGCGCTGCGCCACGAGCAGATCACCATGGTGCTCAACAACACCGGTTACGTTCACTGCGTCTATCCGGAAGCCACCATGGATCCGGCACAGTATGACCGGTTTAAAAAAACCATCGGCGAATACCTTTCCACCGACATCACCTTCGAAATCCTCGCCAACTTTCTGCGACAGAACTCGAAGTTTCAGAAGTGCTTCCAGATCTGCCACGACTTCCACGGCAAAAAACGGTGGATTTCCGCCGAGCGTGCTTATGCCTATGAACACAGTGCGCCGTATAAAATCGGCGACGGCACCCGCGCCCAGCTGCTGGAAGAAATCGATAACGACGAATTCTACTGCGAGCCGATTCCCGGCCGTATCTGTTTGCCGAAGCTGGAGGAATTTTTCAAAAACAACCCCATCCGGCACTACGACGCCGCCAGCATGACGGAACTCGGAAAAAACCTCGAATGCAGCAGTTCCGGCAAAAATGAAATGCTCTGCGAGCTGGCCAAATTCGTCCACCTCGAACCGGAATTCCCTGACATCGGAAGCAAGATTTCCAAACCCTGTAAAAAACTCGAGATTGTTCCCGGCATGGCACGCGAAGAAATCATCGCTTATGTCGAAACCATGCGGGCGGAAAACCGCTCCGCCGATCTCGCCTTCTACGCCTTGCGCGACCTCAGCCGCACCGACTGGACGCCTTTCCTTAAAGCCGCGCTGGAACGCAATCCGGTCTGCATCGAAGGTACAAAAAACCTGCGCGACGATGAACTAATCCAAACTTTGGAAAAGATGGAAGCAACATCCATCTATGACGGCACACGCCTCGCCCAGCCCGATGAAGTCTGGAACTACAAAACCGGCGACGGCATTGAGAAAGCCATCCTGTTTTCCAATATTTGGAAGAAGCGGCACCCCGAAGACAAAATTGAAATTGCTGTTTCGCCGGATCGTGTTGAACTGAGTTTCAACGGACGAACACAGACATTCGCTTCATCCAAAGGACTTAAAGTGCAACTTAGAATGTAGGCCGGGTACCCGCACCCGGACTGCAAACAAAGGGGAATAAAAGGTATGTAGTCCAGCCTTCAGGCTGTCCGGCAGAAGAGCACGCTAAAGCGTGGACTACAAACGAAAGAGATTCCGGTCATATTGAACCATTCTATCGCCCACCCATCGCTATTTGCGCCCGCGGGGTTACCACTTATATTCACGGCCGGCATCGGTCTCCCGCTGACGGACGCCCAATGCAATCAGTCCGTCTTTTTCAACCAGAGCGAAAACCGTACTGGCTGTACCATAAGCATTTCTTCCGATTTCCTGCCGCCACTTTAATGAGCGCTCTCCACACAGATAGAGCTTGTCTGAGGAACCGCCTTGCGAGCCGTAAACCTTTGGGTCACGAATATAAATGTACTGAACACCATCTACTGGCGTTCCAACGACCGGGATCATCATAAAACTTAATTCGATGACCTTTCCGATATACTTATCGCGATTGACGACCAATTCATCAAAAGTGACCTCACCTTCGTATGGTACTGAGGAGGCCTGTGCCACTTTCGTTTCAAATTCAGTCGGCGACATGGCCCGAAGACCTGACGACACGGACAATATCGTTCGAACATTTTTTGTTATCCGGCTACCCGCATAAGTATCTCCTTGATCGGCAGCCCGCTGAAACCACACTTCAGCCTTAGCAGTATCTCTTGGAACCTGATAACCATAATACGTGATAAGCCCCAGTAGAGTCTGCGCCGTAGCATCCCCGTTTTCGGCGCGCTCTTTAATCAGCTCAACGGTTGTTTCGGCAAAAACGGCGGAAGAACAGAAAACAAAAACTGCTGCCAGAGATATAATTTTCATTCGGGTTCCTTTCAATCTGCTGCGCTATGAGCGGTCGCGTTGTTGTTATACGGCGCTACCACTTATATTCGTGTCCGCCGTCCGCCTCGCGATGATGATCTCCGACGGCAATCAGCCCGTCTTTTGCAACCAGCGCGTAAACTGTGATCGATGAATCATAAGACTTCTTATCGACTTCAAGCTTCCAGTTTAATGCGCCCTCGCCGCAAAAATACAGCCTGTCCACGGCGGCACCGGTGTCAGACTGCGGGTCGCGTACATACATGAACGAAGTTCCGACCGGCGATCCGCCGGCCACCGGCACAGCTGAAAAATTCAATTCGATAACTTTTCCGATATACTGGTCGCGGTTGGAAGCCAGTTCATCAAAAGCAATCTGGCCTTCGTAGGGAAGCGATGCCGCCTGATCAATTTTCTGCTGAATCTTTTCCGGTGCCATCCACCGCAGACCCGCCGCATAATCACGCTGTTTCACAGCAAAAGCATCGCCCTGACCGGCCGCACGGGAAAACCACTGCTGCGCGGCATCCTGGTCAAGCGCAACGCCATATCCCAGATGATACGCCAGCCCGAGAAAAGTCTGCGCCGTCACGTCGCCGGCTTCGGCCCGCTGTTTGATCAACTCAATCGTTGTCTGGGCGGAAGCGATTGAAGAACAGAAAACAAGAACTGCGGCTAGATTTGAAACTTTCATCCGGGCTCCTTTCGGTTAACTGCGTATAAACCGGTAGTTTTTTAGGCCAATACAACACGTAAAGCAAATGCAAATCAGCGTTCCAGTGCTCTGAGTTTCCGCCGCAACTCACTTTTCACCGACACGGATTGGTCGAAAATCTGTTCCGCTTTGTTGAATTCGAGCAGACCGATCTGGCGAAGATCCGGCTTAAGGTAGATGTCCGGCGGATTGGATTGCAGCCGGTTGCGGATCAGCGCGGCTTCCATGATTTCGAAACCTCCGATGACCGTATCAAAAAAAGTCGGCCGGTGATGTTCGTCCACGTCGCGTGTTCCGCCGACATCCACACCAATCACCACGTCGCATTCTTCCTGAAGCAGGTTGTACGGCAGCGGATTAACCACGCCGCCGTCCAGCAGCAGACTTCCGCCGCGCTCGACCGGCGTAAAGACGCCGGGAATGGCGATGCTGGCGCGCACGGCCGAAAGCAGATCGCCCGTTTTAAAAACGACTTCCGAGGCGTCGCCGTAATCGGCGGCCACGACATACAGCGGAATTTCAAGTTCCTCAAACACGGTACATTTCACAAAGTCGGAGAGAAACTGGATTATCTTTTCGCCTTTAAACAATCCGCTGCGGCTGAAGGAAGGATCGAGCAGCGCGGCCCACCGGCGCAGGTCGCGCCGGTCGAGAATACCGTTCCTTTTTTCAGGCCGCGGCGTCTGCCACTGGTGAACCAGTTCGCGGATTTCCCTGCCGGAAAGACCAGAGGCGTAAAGCGCGCCCACCACCGCGCCGATACTGGTACCGGCGATGCGGTGCGGCCTGATGCCGAGTTCGTCAAGCGTTTCAAGCACCTGAATATGCGCCAGTCCGCGCGCGCCGCCGCCGCCCAGCGCCAGCCCGATCTTCTTAACCTTCGGTTTTCTACGAAAGAATTTCATGATCCGGGTAACGGTATTCTTTGCCTTCGTGATTTGTAAGGACAATCTCGTTTCCTTCACGGCGGAACTGCGAGTTAGGCAGCAGAGAAATTTTTCCGCCGCCGCCGGGTGCGTCGATGGCGAAGGTCGGCATAGCCAGTCCGGAGATGCGTCCTTGCAGTTCACTGATGATTTGTAGCCCCTTCTCTACCGGCGTGCGGAAGCCGGATGAGCCGAGCACCGGATCGCACTGGAAGAGATAGTACGGTTTCACCCGCCGTTCGAGCAGTCCGTAGAAAAGTTCCGCCAGCGTATCCGCATCGTCGTTGATGCCTTTGAGCAGAACGGTCTGGCTGACCATCGGCACGCCCGCTTCGGCCAGCGTATCGCAGGCATGGGTCATTTCGACGGTGAGTTCGGCGGGATGGACAAAATGAAGTTGAAGCCAGACGCGGTGCTTGGCGAGAATACGCGCCAGTTCCGGCGTAATGCGCGATGGAAAAACTGCCGGCACCTTTGAACCCAGCCGGATTGTTCGGACGTGTCTGATACGCCGGATGCGTCCGAGAAGCTGATCCAGCTCTGCATCGGAAAGCGTCAGCGGATCGCCGCCGGAAACAAGGACGTCGCGCACGCCGGTCAGTTTTTCCAGTGTCCGGAAAACTTCAGCCGGAAGCTTCCAATCCTTGGAACTTTTCCCGACGAGGCGGCTGCGGGTGCAGTAGCGGCAGTAAGCGGCGCAGTCCAAGGTGGCAAAAAGAAGCACTTTGTCCGGATAGGTATGGACGAGGCCGGGTACAGGACTGTGCGCTTCCTCGCCGAGCGGATCGGCCAGTTCGCCGGGCACCGGCGTACAATCATCGAGCGGTTCGACGGTGCGGCGCAACGGATGATCCGGCCCGAGCGAATCAAGCAGGTTCCGGTAGTACGCGGTGATCTTACAATTTTGGAGACTGTGCGACATAATGGATACGATAATTCATTTGCAGGTCTGCTTCTATTCAAATTATGATTCCCCTGCTTTTCTATCTGAATGGAGACAATTTATGAAGTGCCCGCAAAAAAATAAAGTGACTGCTGACATGATCGAGGAGCGCACACTGTTCCACCTGCGCTACAGCCGCGGCAAAGATATGCGCAGTGCGACCGACTACGACAAGTTCTGGAGTTTTGCCCATGTCGTGCGCGATCTGGCCGTCGATGGATTCACCACCACCCAGCGCGCCTATCTGGATCAGGATGTAAAACGCCTCTATTACCTTTCGATGGAGTTTCTGATCGGCAAGCTGCTGGAACAGAATGTTCTGGCTTTCGGAATGATGGCCGCCGCGCGTGAAGCGCTGAAGCGGCTGGATATCGATTTGCAGAAAGTGATCGATCTGGACATTGAAGCCGGCCTCGGCAACGGCGGTCTCGGACGGCTGGCGGCCTGCTTCCTGGATTCGATGGCTTCAATGGAACTGCCCGCCTACGGCTACGGCCTGCGCTATGAGCACGGCATTTTCCGGCAGGAGTTTGAGGACGGCTGGCAGAAGGAACGTCCCGACAACTGGCTGGAACTGGGCTATCCGTGGGAAATGATCCGCCCGGAATACACCGTGCCGGTGTTTGTCTACGGCCGTATTGAAAACATTTCGAGCACGCACCGCGGACGGCATCCGGTCTGGACCGACTGGCAGATGTTCAAAGCCGTGCCGTACGATATTCCGGTGATCGGGTATGACAATAACACCGTGAATATGTTCCGGCTCTGGAGCGCGCGCGCCGATGAAGGTTTCCGGCTCGACGTTTTCAACCAGGGCGACTACATCCGCGCCGTCGAAGAAAAGAACTGGGCCGAGAACGTCACCAAGGTGCTCTACCCGTCCGACAGCACCCACGCCGGCAAGGAACTCCGCCTGATTCAGGAGTACTTCCTTTGCAGCTGTTCGATCAGCGACATCATCCGCCGGTACCAGAAGAACCACAGCAACTTTAATGCGTTCGCGGAAAAAACCGCGATCCAGATGAACGACACCCATCCCGCGCTGGCGGTCGCCGAACTGATGCGTGTTCTCTGCGACGAAAACCATGTTCCGTGGGAAAAAGCGTGGGAAATCACCGTCAAAACCTGCGCCTACACCAACCACACCCTGCTGCCCGAAGCGCTCGAAAAGTGGCCGGTTGAATTACTGGAGCGCGTCCTGCCGCGCCACCTGCAGATCATTTACGAAATCAACCACCGGTTCCTCCAGCGTGTGGAAATGGAGCACCCCGGCCATACGGAGATGATTCAGAAGGTCTCGCTGATTGAAGAAAACGGCACCCGTCAGGTGCGCATGGCAAACCTCGCCGTCGTCGGCAGTCACAAGGTCAACGGCGTGGCGGGGCTTCACTCGCAGCTGCTGCGCGAACGCGTTATGCCGGAATTCAATGAAATCTATCCGGATAAATTTATCAACATCACCAACGGCATCACCCACCGCCGCTGGCTGCTCAAATGCAATCCGGAACTTTCGGCGCTTATCACCGATAAAATCGGCGACGGCTGGATTAAAAACCTCGAGGAACTCAAAAAGCTCGAACCGTTCGCAACCAACAAAGGCTTCCAGACGGAATTCATGGCGATCAAGCTGCGCAACAAGATGGCGCTGGCGCAGTATATTGAAGAAATCCTGCACGTGCCGATCCACCCCGAATCGCTGTTCGACGTTCAGGTCAAACGCCTGCACATGTACAAACGGCAGATGCTCAGCGCCATGCACCTGATTGCGCTTTACCAGCGCATCAAGGCCGACCCGAAGATCGATATGGTGCCGCGCACCTTTATCTTCGCCGCCAAGGCCGCGCCCGCCTATCACCTCGCCAAACGCGTTATCAAACTGATCAATGCCATCGGCGCGGTCGTCAACCACGACCCGGTCGTCGCAGGCCGCCTCAAGGCGATCTTCCTGCCCGACTACAACGTCTCGCTGGCGGAAAAAATCATTCCGGCGGCCGACCTTTCCGAGCAGATTTCAACCGCCGGTAAAGAGGCCTCCGGTACCGGCAATATGAAACTGGCGCTCAACGGCGCGCTCACCGTCGGCACATGGGACGGTGCCAACATCGAGATCGCCCGGAACGTCGGCGAAGAAAACATCTTCATCTTCGGCCGCCGCGAAGAGGAACTCGAAAAACTTTCCCGCGAAGGTTACAACCCATGGAGTTTCTACGACAGCGATCCGGAGCTGCAAAAAGTTCTGGAAGCCATCCGTATGAATGCGTTCGACCCGACGCAGCCGGATCTTTACATGGATGTGTTCAACGAGTTCACCCGCCACGGCGACCCGTTCTTCTATATGGCCGACTTCCGTCCTTATATCGAAGTGCAGCAGAAGATCGAAGCGCTGTTCCGCCAGCCTGCCGCGTGGGCAGAGAAAGCTATTCTGAATGTAGCCCGCATGGGCTGGTTCTCCAGCGACCGCACCATTCACGAATACGCCGAAAAAGTATGGGACATAAAACCGGTGTGCGTTCCCGCTCCGAAGCCGGTCGACGACTGATTTTACAAACCTTGGAACATCCGGTCTCATCAGGTTTCAGGGTCTTAAAATCCTGATAAAAACCCGGCATTTAGACTGCCCGCCGCCCGGCCGTAAGCCGGGCTTTAAGCCGCCGTCAGCTGAAAACAGGCTCTGCCGGGATTTGTTTTTGCCCGCCCGGCTCCGCCGTTTCACCCTTTGAAAACAGGGGTGAGACGGAAATCCGCCGTCCTTTCCTTCCGGCAGCCGCAGAAAAAAACCGCCGTTCGCCCTTTACAGCTTTTTCGGCCCGGGTAAAGTCCTCCGCTCTTTTTCAAAACGTGCCGTCTCGGGGGAGATTTAAAGCACAGGGGAGAAAGCATGAAACGGATAATTTTTATTTTTGCCGTTCTGTTCAGCGTCGCCGCATTTCACGCGCGGGCCGATGGCTGTTTAAACAGCTGTGACCGCGGAATTATCGCATCCTGCATGGTGCTCGAAGCGGCGGGAGAAGGAACGGAAGGGATGCAGGCGGTTCTGAATGTCATTCTGAACCGTGCGAAGGGTGATTTAAGCCTTCTGGTGCCGGTAACCGTCAAACGCGGCGCATTCTCCTGCATGTCCAGCGTTTGGAACATTGATATACCTGATTACAGCCCGCTTCTCAGCCATGCGCAGAATCAGCCGGAATCATTCGCTGATGCCATGAACCTGATCGCCATCATGGAACAGGGCCTGCTCATGGACAATACCGGCGGTGCCACCCATTACCACGCCGATTATGTCACCCCCTACTGGATCAGCGACATGCGTTATCTCACCTCGATCGGCAGACACCGCTTTTACATCGAACACGAGCGTCAAGTTGCCTCTCTCTGACGCAAAGCCCTGCGGTTAATTACATCACAGACGGTGGTTGCTTAAGCGGAAATGATTCCGTAAATTTTCCCGTCTTTTTGCTTAATATGAAGGGGTCTGTTTATGGCGAACGATATTCTGGCGATCACGGTCGGTGCGATTCTGGTTAACAACTTCGTACTCTCCAAGATCCTTGGCATCTGCCCTTTTCTTGGCGTCTCAAAAAAGCTCGAAACGGCCCTCGGCATGTCCGGCGCGGTAATCTTCGTGATGGCTCTGTCTTCGCTGGTCATGGCGCTCATCGACAAATACGTGCTCTCGCAGACGTTCATGATCGCCGGTACCGTCATCAAGCTGCGCTTTCTCGAAATTCTGATCTTCATTGTGGTAATCGCCGCACTGGTTCAGGTGGTGGAAATCATCCTTCAGAAATTCAGCCCGCCGCTTTATAAGGCGCTCGGCATTTTTCTGCCGCTGATCACCACCAACTGCGCGGTGCTCGGCGCGGCCGAACTGAATGTAAAGGCCGGGCGCGGCGTAATCGAATCCACCATCTTCGGCACCTGCTCCGCCATCGGCTTTGCGCTGGCGCTGGTACTCTTTTCCAGCCTGCGCGAACGGCTCGATCTGGCCAAAGTGCCCGCACCGTTTCAGGGAACGGCCATCGCGCTGATCACCGCCGGCATTCTGGCGATGGTCTTCATGGGATTTTCCGGACTTGTCTAACCAACGACTGAGAACGCTATGACGATTGTAATCAT
>JBAZTQ010000036.1:0-634 GCA_041661845.1 Kiritimatiellales bacterium
GCTCAAAAAGATTGTGGATCAGGCCCGGAGCAAGTAGTGCATGCGACCTTATGTGATCTGATGACGGATATTATTCAGAATGCCGTCGAAGCAGATGCCACGGTGATTGAACTGACGATCCATGAAACAGAAGAGCTTATTGAGTTTGAAGTGAGAGATAACGGCAAAGGCATGAACAGCGAAACACAGGCCAGAGCAATTGATCCGTTCTACAGTGACGGACGCAAGCACACGCACCGCCGCGTGGGACTGGGCCTGCCCTTTCTGTTCCAGACTGCTGAGGCCGCCGGAGGTAAGGCCTCCATTGAATCGCAGGAAGGCTGCGGAACCGTGATCCGTTTCCGCGCGGACGCACAGCACGTGGATCTGCCGCCGTTCGGCAACTTCGCCGGCACGGCCGCGATGATGCTGTCGTTGCCGTCCGAAGGTGAAATGAAGATTACAAAGGTGCTGAATGGCGAAAGTTACACGGTTTCCCGCAGTGAACTGAAAGACGCACTGGGCGATCTGCACAGCGCTGGAAGTCTGAAGCTGCTCAAAAACTATATCGCCTCACAGGAAGAAGATTTAAGAAAGGCAGGATAAACGATGGCAAAGTTGACACTGGATGATTTGCGCAAACTGCGCGACGAAA
>JBAZTQ010000036.1:644-27197 GCA_041661845.1 Kiritimatiellales bacterium
CAGACGGGCTGCATGGGTCTCTGCTTCTCCGAACCGACCGTCGAAGTGATCTGTGACGACATGCCGCATGTAGTTTACGGCAACGTTGACGACAAAACCGCACGCCGCATCGTGCGCGAACATCTGGCCGGCAAAGCGCTGGTGGGCGACCATATTTTCGACAAACCTTCTACCGACATCATTAAAAACGCAGGTAAGTAATCATGGCATACAAAAACTACATTCTGGTATGCGCGGGCACCGCGTGTGAATCCAATAAAGGCAAAGCCCTCTACGAGGCGCTCGAAAAAGAAATCAAAGCCGCCGGCGTAGATACGGAAGTTCAGCTGGTTAAAACCGGCTGCTTCGGTTTCTGCGAACAGGGTCCGATTGTAAAAATCCTGCCCGACGAAAGCTTCTACGTTAAAGTCGGCCCGAAAGATGCGCACGAAATCGTCGCGGAACACATCGTCAAGGGCCGCAAGGTTGAACGTCTTCTCTATAAGGAAAAGAATCAGGAGAACGATCCCCGCTCCAACGACATCAGCTTCTACCGCAAGCAGCTTCGCATCGTTTTGCGCAACTGCGCCGTCATCAATCCTGAAATCATTGACGAATACATCGCCCGTGACGGTTACGCCGCGCTCGAAAAAGCGCTCTTTGAAATGACGCCCGACAGCGTGGTGCAGGAAATTCTTGATTCCGGTCTGCGCGGCCGCGGCGGCGCGGGCTTCCCGACCGGCCGCAAATGGCTGTTCACCAAGAATACACCGGCCGACCAGAAATATATCGTCTGCAACGCCGACGAAGGCGACCCGGGTGCCTACATGGATCGCAGCGTGCTCGAAGGCGACCCCCATTCCGTTCTCGAAGCCATGTCGATCGCCGGATACACCGTCGGCGCCAGCAAAGGCTTCATTTACATCCGCGCAGAATATCCGCTGGCGATTGACCGTCTGAACACCGCCATGGCTCAGGCCCGGGAATACGGACTGCTCGGCAACAATATTCTTGGAACCGGTTTCAGCTTCGACATTGAAATCCGTCTCGGTGCCGGCGCATTTGTCTGCGGCGAAGAAACCGCCCTGCTCGCATCCATCGAAGGCAACCGCGGCATGCCGGTACCGCGCCCTCCCTTCCCGGCCGTCAAAGGTCTCTGGGGCAAACCGACGGTTATCAATAACGTCGAAACCTACGCCAACATCCCGGTCATTCTGCTCAAGGGCAGCAAATGGTTCAGCAGCATCGGCACCGAAACCTCCAAAGGCACCAAAGTGTTCGCGCTGACCGGAAAAATCAACAACTCCGGGCTGATCGAAGTACCGATGGGCACCACGCTGCGTGACATTATTTACGATATCGGCGGCGGTATCGCCAACGGCAAGAAATTCAAAGCGGCGCAAACCGGCGGCCCGTCCGGCGGTTGCATCACCCCGGAGTTTCTGGACACCCCGATCGATTACGAAACCCTTCAGTCCATCGGCTCCATGATGGGCTCGGGCGGAATGATCGTCATGGACGAAGACGACTGCATGGTTGACGTCACCAAATTCTACCTTGAATTCACAGTGGACGAATCCTGCGGCAAGTGCGCTCCGTGCCGCATCGGCGGACGCACCTGTTACAACATCCTTGACCGCATCAGCAAAGGTCAGGGCGAGCCTGGCGACCTTCAGAAACTGAAGGATATCGGCCACGCTATGCGCAAAGCCTCGCTCTGCGGACTCGGCCAGACCGCGCCGAATCCGTTCATGTCGACCATGAAATATTTCGAAGAGGAATACCGCGCGCACATCGAAGACAAGAAGTGTCCGGCAGGCAAATGCAAACAGATGATCTGCTACACGATCGACGAAACGAAATGTGTCGGCTGTACCGCCTGCGCCCGCAAGTGCCCCGTGTCCTGCATCAGCGGCGAAGTCAAAAAACTGCACGTCATCGATCAGTCGAAGTGTATCAAGTGCGGCCAGTGCTTCACCGCCTGCAAATTCGATGCCGTCAAAAAAGGATAATCTGGAGAACCCCATGAACATGATTGAACTCGAAATCAACGGAATTCCGGTGTCGGTAAAACAGGGAACATCCCTTATCGACGCGGCCAAGAAGGTCGGCGTCAAAATCCCGACGCTCTGCTATCATCAGGATCTCGAACCGTGGGCTGCCTGCGGTATCTGCGTGGTCAAAGTCGCCGGCTCGCCCAAGATGCTGCGCGCCTGTGCCACACCGGCAGGCCCCGGCATGAAAGTGATCACCCACGATCCGGAAATCGTCAACGTGCGCCGCACGGTGCTCGAACTGATTCTTTCCACCCATCCCAACGACTGCCTCCAGTGCAGCCGCAACCGCAACTGCGAACTGCAGACGCTGGCCGAAGAATTCGGCATTCGTGAAGTGCCGTATGAATCGCGGCTGCGCGACCTGCCGGTTGATAATTCGACCACCTCCATCGTGCTCAACCCTGAAAAATGTATCGCCTGCGGACGCTGCGCCAAGGTCTGCCAGAATATGCAAGGCGTCTGGGCGCTCGAATTCATTGGACGCGGCGAAAAAACCCGTATCGCTCCGGCGGCGGACGTCACGCTGGATGAAAGTCCCTGCATCAAATGCGGACAGTGTTCTGCGCATTGCCCGGTCGGTGCCATCTACGAAAAAGATCAGACCCGCGAAGTGTGGAACGCCATCGAAGAAAACAAAAAGCATTGCGTCGTGCAGATTGCACCGGCTGTGCGTGTCGCCATCGGCGAAGCTTTCGGCTACGAACCCGGTGCCGTACTCACCGGCCAGCTCTACGCTGCGCTGCGCCGCCTCGGCTTTAATGCCGTCTTCGACACCAACTTCACCGCCGATCTCACCATCATGGAAGAAGGTTCGGAGTTCGTGAAGCGCGTGACCGAAGGCGGCGTTCTGCCGCAAATCACTTCGTGCTGTCCGGCCTGGACAGACTACATGGAGAAATACGCGACCGATTTCATCCCGAACTTCTCCTCGGCCAAATCGCCGCAGCAGATGCTCGGGGCCATGGCTAAAACCTACTACGCGGAAAAAGCCGGCATCGATCCGAAAGACATGTATGTCGTTTCTGTAATGCCTTGCACCGCAAAGAAATTCGAGGTTGGCCGGTGCGAAAGCATGGGCGCTTCCGGGTTCCAGGATGTCGATGTGGCTATCACCACCCGCGAACTGGCCCGCATGATTAAACAGGCCGGTATCGACTTCAAGAATCTGCCGGAAGAACAGCCCGACAGCATCCTCGCCGAATACACCGGTGCCGGCACCATCTTCGGCGTCACCGGCGGTGTAATGGAAGCCGCACTGCGCTCGGCCTACTTCCTCATCACCAAAGAAGACCTCAAGGACGTCAACTTTATGAATGTCCGTGGTATGGAAGGTGTTAAAGCGGCGGAAATTGATATTAAAGGCACCAAAATCCGCGTTGCCGTCGCCCACCAGATGGGTAACGTCGAAGCGCTTTTGAACCAGATCCGTGACGCAAAAGCCAAGGGCGAAGAAACGCCCTTCCACTTCATTGAAGTGATGGCCTGCCGCGGCGGCTGTATCGGTGGGGGCGGACAGCCTCACGGTGCAACCGACGAAATCCGTGCCAAGCGAACCGCCGGGATCTATACGGATGATGAAAAATCGGTTCGGCGCTGCTCGCACCACAACCCGATGATCACAAAAATATACGAAGATTTCCTTGGTAAACCGTTGAGCCACAAGGCTCACGAGCTGTTGCATACGGTTTATCAGGAACGAAAAGTATACAAAAAATAGAAACTGGTGTACCTTATTTAAGTTTTCTGCGGCAAGGGGCCTCCCTGACCCAAGGCAAACGGACAATTTAGGAAAACGGTTTGCATAGCTGCCTACCGTCTCCTGCTCCGCCGCAGAAATGCGGCGGAGCACTTTTTTAGGAGACATAGCTATGCAGAAGAGACTGGGATTCATTGGAATCATCATTGAGGATCGCGAAGCCAACGCGGCGGCGGTCAACGAACTGCTGGGGCATTACGGCGAAATGATTGTCGCCCGGATGGGCGTCCCCTACGAAAAACGCGCCTGCTCCGCTATCACCCTGATCGTCGACGCCACCACCGACGAACTCGGTGTTCTCACCGGAAAACTCGGCGCACTGTCCGGCGTCTCCGTCAAATCCATGCTGAGCAAAGCCAAATGAAAAAGCGCACCGAAACAGACTTCCTCGGCTCGAAGGAAATTCCGGCAGACGCGCCGTGGGGAATCCACACCGCCCGCGCACTGGAAAACTTTCCAATCCCTGGAAGTGCCGTGAACCCGCGCCTGCTCAAAGCATACGGACAGGTCAAAAAAGCCTGCGCCCTCGCTAATAAAGAACTCGGATTTATCTCTGTGGAAAAAGCGGATCGTATTACCCAATCCTGCTCTCTGACTCCAGACTCCTGTCTCCTGTCCGCCCTTCAGGGCGGGGCCGGCACTTCAACCAACATGATGGTCAACGAAGTGATCGGCCGTCTTTCCGGCGCGCATCCGATTGAAGAGGTCAACCTGCATCAGTCCACCAACGACACCTACCCGACCGCATTGAAGGTTGCCGCCATTTACGGTGTCCGGGAACTGAGCGAAGCGTTCGCCGCGTTGCAGGGAGTTTTCCAAACTCTGGAAAAAAAATGGGTGGACGTTTCAATCCTTGGAAAAACAGAGCTGATGGACGCTGTTCCGCTGACACTCGGCGCACAGTTCGCTTCTTTTGCGGAAGCCTTCGCCCGCGACCGCTGGCGCACGTTTAAATGCGAAGAGCGGCTGCGGACCGTCAATCTGGGCGGCACAGCCATCGGCACCGGCATTACCGCTCCGCGCAGCTATATTTTCCTCGTGGTCGAAAAACTGCGCGAAGTCACCGGTCTCGGACTCAGCCGCGCCGAAAACATGGTCGAAGCCACCGCCAACGCCGACTGCTTTGTCGAGGTTTCCGGCATTCTCAATGCCGCCGCCGTTAATCTGATTAAAGTCAGCGACGATCTGCGCCGCCTCGCGATGCTCGGCGAAATCAAGCTGCCTGCCATGCAGGCCGGTTCATCGATCATGCCGGGAAAAGTCAATCCGGTCATTCTGGAGTCGGTCATGCAGATCGGCATCAAAGTGAAAGCGAACAACAATATCGTCGCCGACTGCGCCGCGCGCGGGTCGCTCCAGATTTGCGAGTTTATGCCGCTGCTGGCCGACGCCCTGCTCGAATCCATCGACCTGCTGATCGCCGCCGCGCAGATGCTGGCAAAACACGCGGCCGGAATTGACGCGGATCAAGGTAAATGCCTCAAACGTCTGTATGCTTCCCCCGAAATCATCACCGCGTTTGTTCCAATGCTTGGATACGACCGCTGTTCGGAACTGTTCAAACAGTTCGAACAGCACGGCAAAGGAACCATCCGCGGGTTTTTAGAAAAGGAGCTGGGGAAAGAGGAGGTTGAAAAGACGCTCTCCCCGCAGAATTTGATGGCACTGGGTTATAAATGAAAACTGCACCGAAAAGTTTAAGACTGCATATCGCCCTGTTCGGTCGCACGAACGTCGGCAAATCGAGCTTTCTGAACCTGATTGCCGGTCAGGATGTGTCGATTGTCTCCGAACAGCCCGGCACAACCACCGATGTGGTCGAAAAAACGATGGAACTGCTTCCGATCGGACCGGTGGTTTTCATCGATACTGCCGGACTCGACGACACCACGGTACTCGGCGGAAAGCGCGTCGAAAAAACGGAAAAGGTTTTTGATCGTGCCGACGTGATCCTGCTGATCTGCGAAGGCGATCAGTTCGGCGAGTTTGAACAGGCGGTTGAAAACCGCGCCAAAGAGAAAAATGTTCCGGTCATCCGCATTGGAAATAAAGCGGATTTGTCTGATCTATCCGATCCGTCGTATCTGGCCTGTAATTCCACTGATTTAAGCAGTCGAGAAAAGGTTCTCGCTCAGCTCAAAGCCAGACTGATTGCCGTATGCCCCGAAGAATTTATTCAGCCGCCGCCGCTGGTCGGCGATCTGGTAAAGCCGGGTGGCATCGCCGTGCTGATTGTGCCGATTGATTTACAAGCACCGAAAGGCCGTCTGATTCTGCCGCAGGTTTCGACCATCCGCGATGCGCTCGACAACGATGCCGCCGCGCTGGTGGTCAAAGAGCGCGAATACACCCACATGCTCGGCCAGCTCAAGACGCCGCCGGATCTGGTCGTCTGCGATTCGCAGGTCGTGCTGAAAATGATCGGCGACACGCCGAAAGAAATTCTCTGCACGACGTTTTCTATTCTGTTCGCACGGCTCAAAGGCGACCTGCCGAAACTGGCGGCAGGCGCGGCGGCGATTGACCGGCTGAAAGACGGCGACAAGGTACTGATTGCCGAATCGTGCTCGCACCACGCCGCCGAGGATGACATCGGCCGCGTGAAAATTCCGCGCTGGCTCCGCCAGTACTGCGGATGCGAACTGCAAATCGACGTTTATGCCGGACGCGATTTTCCGGACAACCTGAGCGAATACAGTCTCGTCGTACAGTGCGGCGGCTGTATGCACAACCGGCGCGAAATTCTGTCGCGCATCGAAAAGTGCGAAGCCGCCGGCATGCCGATCACCAACTACGGACTTTGTATTTCCCAAACGCAGGGCGTGCTGAAACGGGTTCTTTCGCCCTTCCCCGCCGCACTGGATGCGTATGAGCGAACCGCTAAGAACGCCAAGATTATCAATGGAGGAGCCCGCCATGAATGAACCGTCTGAAAAAGTGGATGCCATCGCGGCGACCGTTGTCGACGCGTGCATTGAAGTACATCGGATTCTGGGGCCCGGATATTTAGAGTCGGTTTATGAAGAGGCATTGGCCGTGGAACTTACATTGCGCCGAATCCCATTCGAACGCCAAAGACCGATCAATATAGACTATAAAGGTAATCAAGCCGGCCAAGGACGATTGGATTTCCTTGTCGCCGAACTATTGGTGGTTGAACTGAAAGCCGTTGATGCATTTGCGCCAATACATACGGCGCAGGTCATTTCTTATTTAAAGGCCACAGGACTCTCTGTCGGCCTGCTGCTTAATTTCAACACAGCCCTGATGAAGCAGGGCATTAAACGAATTGTATTAACACACTAAGTCACCCTTCTTGGCGTCTTGGCGGTTAGGAAAAATAAAATGAAAATCGATACCGAAGGTCTGAAGAGCTTCATCCCCGAAAACGAAATTTTCCAATGGCTGGAGAAAACAAAAAATCCGACGCCGGAACGGGTGCGCGAAGTCATTCAGAAGTCGCTGAATAAAAATCGGCTCGACCCCGAAGAAATGGCGGTGCTGATCAACGCGGAATCGCCGGAACTGGTGAACGAAATTTTTGAAGGCGCCCGAGAGCTGAAGCAGCGCGTTTACGGTAACCGCATCGTGCTGTTCGCCCCGCTCTACATCGGCAACGAGTGCATCAACAACTGCCAGTACTGCGGCTTCCGCTGCACCAACAAAGAAGTTTCGCGCAAAACGCTGACCATGCCGGAACTCGACCGCGAGATCGAAGCGCTGGTGAAACGCGGCCACAAGCGGCTGATTCTGGTTTACGGCGAACATCCACAGTACGATGCGCAGTTCATTCACGACACCGTGGTGGAAGTTTACAAACAAAAACACGGCAACGGCGAAATCCGCCGCGTCAATATCAACGCCGCGCCGCTGGATGTCGAAGGCTTCAAGCTGGTGAAATCCGCCGGCATCGGCACCTACCAGATTTTCCAGGAAACCTATCATCAGGAAACCTACAAACAGATGCATCCGTCGGGTCCGAAGAGCAATTTTCTCTGGCGGCTCCACGGACTCGACCGAGCCCAGCAGGCGGGCATTGACGACATCGGAATCGGCGCACTGATGGGCCTCTTTGACTGGCGTTTCGAAACGATGGCCCTGCTCTATCACACGATTCATCTGGAAGAAAAATTCCACGTCGGGCCGCATACCATTTCGTTCCCGCGCATCGAACCGGCCATCGGCACCGCGCTGTGCGACCGGCCGCCGCAGGGAGTCAGTGACTACGACTTTAAACGGCTGGTCGCCATTCTGCGCCTTGCAGTTCCGTACACCGGCTTGATTCTCACCTGCCGCGAATCGGTCGCCATCCGGAACGAAATTATCCAGTTCGGCGTGTCGCAGATTGATGCCGGATCCGACATCGGCGTCGGAGCCTATTCACAACAGGATGAAGAGTCCTACAAAAAGAGCCAGTTCGTGCTGAACGACGGACGTTCGCTCGATCAAGTGATCCGCGAGCTGTGCGAAGCCGACTTTATTCCCAGCTTTTGCACCGGATGCTACCGGCTGGGCCGTACCGGCGAGCATTTCATGGAGTTCGCCATTCCCGGCTTCGTGAAACGGTTCTGCACGCCCAACGCCGTGCTGACCTTCCTCGAATACATGGAAGACTACTCGTCGCCGGAAACCCGCAAGGCCGGTATGAAACAGATTGAGCGCGAACTGGAACGCATGCCCGACGGCGACCAGAAGGTGAAACTGCTCGAACGGATTGAGCAGATCAAAGCTGGCGACCGTGACCTTTATTTCTGATCCGACGGATTTGACTGATATGACGGACAGCATTTTAACAAAAGTGGACCGCGACGAAGCGCTGACTCCGGCAGAGATTAAGGCGCTGCTGGAAGTTAGCGATCCGGCGAAGTTGCAGGCGCTGTATGACTGCGCGTACCGGGTGAAAGTCCGGCATGTCGGCAAGGTCGCCTATTTCCGCGGCATCATTGAGTGCAGCAACATTTGCATCAAAGACTGCTACTACTGCGGCATCCGCAAAAGCAACACGAACGTGCAGCGTTTCCAGATGGATGAAGAGGAAATGGTGCGCGAGGCGATCTGGGCGTTTGAAAACGAATACGGCTCAGTGGTGATTCAGTCCGGCGAGCGGCAGGATGCCGCCTACATCGAACTGATTGAACGGGTGCTCCGGCGGATTAAAACGGCCACGGACGGCAAACTCGGCGTCACGCTGTCGCTCGGCGAGCAGACGGAAGAAACCTACCGCCGCTGGCGCGAAGCGGGCGCACACCGCTATCTGCTCCGCATCGAAACCACCAATCCGGCGCTGTACCGCCAGTTGCATCCGACCGATCACAATTTTGAAGTACGCAAAAACTGCCTCGCCCTGCTCAAAAAGACCGGCTATCAGGTCGGCACCGGCGTAATGATGGGACTGCCCGGCCAGACGACGGACGATCTGGTCAACGATATCCTGTTTATGAAGGAACTCGATATCGACATGGTCGGCATGGGGCCGTACATCCCGCACCGCGACACGCCGATGGGCGCAGCAATTCCGCCTTACACGGATGAGCAGAAACAAGCCGCGCTGACGCTCGGCCTCAAGATGATCGCCGTGACGCGCATTGTGCTGAAGGACGTCAACATTGCCGCCGCCACCGCGCTCCAGGCTTTGGAACACGCCGGACGCGAAATGGGACTCAAATGCGGCGCGAATGTCATCATGCCGAATGTCACCGAAACCGAGTTCCGCCCGAACTATGTGCTCTACGACAATAAGCCGTGCCTCGACGAAAATTCATCCATGTGCCGCGGCTGCCTGACCCGCCGCATCCAGTCCATTGGCGAAACCATCGGCTTCAACCAGTGGGGCGACTCGAAGCATTATGCCAACCGGCAAAATGGATAAGGATGCAGCTCAGGTGTGGTAGTAGTTCATTGTTTTTTTGATTCGCCGAATAATAAAAAGCACTCCGCCACTGATAGCAAAAAGCCCGGCAGTTGCCGGGTCAGGAACGACACTGGTGATAACACTGTTAACACGGAAGAGACCCACCCCACCAAAGTAAGTGAGGAACTCGAGATATGAGTCACCAATCCGCATCGCGGTCAAAGATGCGACCAGTAATTACCATATGCTTCAGATATTGGAAGCGTCTCTGCAAGACGCTCTGTTATGATCACCACGAGGCAACCGTCATTGACCCTGATACGATCAATCTGATAAACACCATATTGTCTTAAGGAGAGTTTATTATGCCCCAGTCATCAGAACATACCTCACGATTCCTGAACGGTCTTAAACAAGACCTCAACATTAAGGATTTTAGAGCAACCCTGCTGGCGCAAAACACGGATTTCCCCCCGCTCCCCGGACGAATACCCGTCGGAAATGATTGTACTCAAGCGGGTCTGGAAAAACGGCGTGAATTTCTGCGAGATGCCGAATGTTGTCCCGAGAGTTTATGTCACAACATTTCAGGGATCACCCCGGAAGATTTAAAAGGTTCGGTAGAAAACTTTATCGGGTTCTCTCATATTCCAGTCGGTGTTATCGGGCCATTACGCATTAATGGACTTTTTGCCAAAGGGGACTTCTATGTTCCACTCGCAACAACGGAGGGCGCATTGGTCGCCTCTTACCATCGCGGGGCGCATGCCGTTAGTCGTAACGGCGGCGTAACGGCCCTGTGTGTTTCAGAATCTATCAGCCGCGCACCGGCTTTTACATTCGGGTCAATTGTTGATGCCGGCCTGTTTATTGAGTGGGCTATATCGAACCTTGAAAAATTTAAAGCTCTCACAAAAGAAACGACACGCCACGGCAAACTTATCGATGCAAAACCTACACTGAACAGCAACACCGCATTCCTTATTTTCGAGTTCAACACGGCAGACGCTGCCGGACAAAACATGGCTACAGCCGCCACTGAACATATTTGCCGATGGATCGCCGAATCCAGTCCGTTCACACCGGAAGCTTGGTACGTGGAAGGTAATCTTTCCGGTGACAAGAAGGCCACGATGCTGTCCTTCCTTTCGCACCGCGGGCGCAAAGTTATCGCCGAAGCTGTCTTACCTGAAAATGATGTTAAACGATTCTTACACTCCAGCCCCGAAGCGATGGCGGAATACTGCCGAATTTCAACGCTCGGCGGGGTGCAAAGCGGTTCGATTGGCGTGCAGGGACACTATGCCAATGCACTCGCCGCTCTTTTTCTCTGTTGCGGTCAGGACGTAGCCTGCCTCGCCGAGGCTTCGGTTGGAATCACCACCATGCAAGTGGATAAAAATGGTGATCTCTATATTTCGGTCAGTTTGCCTAATTTAACCGTCGGAACAGTCGGCGGCGGCACCTTCCTGCCGGGAGCACAAGATTGCTTGCAAATGTTGGGCTGCAAAGGAAACGGGCACGCTCGCAAGTTCGCTGAAATCTGTGCGGCCACGGTGCTCGCTGGAGAAGTTTCTATCATCGCCGCTCTCGCCAGCGGCGACTTTGCACGAGCCCATTCAACCTTTAGGCATAAAATTGAATAACGAAAAATCCACCCCAAACGTCGACTTCAGTTTTGTGCGCTACGCCAACTGCTGGGAAGACCCGAACCTGCTGATCAAGGCGCTGAAACCAGCTCCGGGTAAACGGTTTCTTTCCATTTGCTCTGCCGGAGACAATTCACTTTCCCTGATCGCCTCAGGTGCCGAAGTGGTTGCCGCCGATCTCAATCCTGCCCAGCTCGCTTGCGCCGAGCTTCGTAGAGAGGCGATTCGAGCATTGGATCAAAATGAATTTCTTCAATTTGCAGGCATTGACGTTTCCGACGATCGACAAAAAACCTATCGAACCATCCGCTCGTCTCTAAGCGAGGAGGCTCAGCGTTATTGGGACGCCCGACCTAATGTGATTGCCACCGGCTTTATCCATGCAGGAAAATTTGAACACTATTTTACACTCTTCCGCACACGAGTCATGCCACTGATCCACCGGAAAAATATCATCCACCAACTCCTGCAAAACAAGAGTCTGGAGCAACGCCAACAGTTCTATCAACAGAGGTGGAACAACCGCCGCTGGCGATGGCTGTTCCACCTCTTTTTCAGCAAGCGAATCATGGGCAAACATGGACGCGATCCCGAATTTTTTAAACATGTGGAAGGTTCCGTTGCCAACCGAATTCTCGCACGGACGGAATACGCCCTAACCATGCTAGATACCTCTAACAACCCCTACCTGACGTACATCCTCACCGGAAACTTCCAGAACGCGTACCCCCATTATCTCGAACCAAAAAACTACAAAGCGATTCAAGGCAATATCGGCAACCTGACGCTCAGTCTCGGTGCCATCGATGCGATTGCTACAGAGCATGGTGCTAACTATTTTGATGGATATAACCTTTCCGATATTTTTGAGTACCTTTCGCCAGAGCAATGCACCGAGGTGTATAGCCGCCTGCTTGACGCGGCCCGCCCAAAAGCCCGATTCGCCTACTGGAATATGCTGGTTCCCAGAAAGTGTCCCGCGAGTCTTGCAGAAAGCATCACTCCTTTAACCGATGAAGCGGAAGCCCTGTTTTTGGAAGATCAGGCATTTTTCTACAGCCGCTTTGTCGTGGAGGAAGTCCGATGAGCGACGTTTCCGGCGCAGTCCTTTTGCTGTTGCTGTTCTTTGCCGTCATCGGTCTGGCCGAAATCCTTATGCGGAAGGGCCGGCTCCCGGCGGAGATCGCACGAAAATTGATCCATCTGTCCGGCGGTCTGGGATGCCTTCTATTCCCCTTCCTCGTTTCATCATGGATTACCGTTCTTTTTCTGGCCGTTGTTTTTGCCTCCATCTTCTATCTCGGCGAAAACCGTAAGATGTTGAAATCGCTCAGCTCTGTTGAGCGACGAAGCTGCGGATCACTTCTATTTCCCGTCGCCATTCTGATCCTTTTCATTTTAAGCGAAGGCCGACTCTGGCTCTATATTTCCGCGCTTCTGGTTCTGGTGCTGGCCGATACTGCTGCGGCATTGGCGGGAACCCGCTTTGGTCGCATCTTCTACCAAACGGCTCCCGGCGAAAAGAAATCGGCAGAGGGAACGGCCATGTTCTGCCTCGTCGGCTTCTTCGCCGTCTATCTTCCTCTGCTTTTTCTCTCCGACATCCCGCACCTCACCTGCATCTTAACCGCCGCACTCATGGCGCTTCTTCTGGGAAGCTTGGAAGCCGTATCCATTGGGGGAACGGATAATCTATTCGTCCCGTTGGCGACCAGCTTTCTCCTGCTGAAACTCCCCACTAAACCACAGCCTGAAATTCTCTTCCAATGCCTGAGTTTCATCGGGATTTCCTTGTTCGTCTTCATCGCCAACCGACGACATCAAACGCTTCAACCACGCCCGCTGATTATTTTTATCCTTACCACCTATGCAGCCTGGTCGCTCGGCTCGGCGGACTGGATGATTCCTGTCATTACCGGATTCATCATCTACAACCGATCCTGCATGCACTGTGCACCGTTACCCGAGGATCTTAGTGCCAGAGAATTACTTCGCCCGCTTTATCCAGCCCTTTTCATTCTCTTTACCGCCAATGCGACCCTCAAATTTTACTTTTGGTTCGCCCCGTTTGTCGTGGCTATGGCTACAGCATCCTCGCTGTGCATCGTGAACCGGTATCGCAGAGAAATAATCCCTCAACGCCTTCGGGGGCGAACACTGACGACCGCAGCAATCTGGCCCGGCGCGAGTTCACTACTCCTATGCCTGCCGATTCAAGGATGGAACATTTTGGTGGTACTCCCCGTATTGATTCCGCTGTGTGCTGTAACCACTCTGGCGTACAACCGTTTTTGCAAATCTCCGGTGACGAACTTTGCGTGGAACTACTCCATTCCGCTGTGCGCTGCCGCCGCGTCACTGACGGTTGCCGGACTCCAACACGTCGGCATCATTCAACCTCTGAACCCCTCAACCTGGATGGAGGTCTTCCGATGAACGTCCGCATCGAACAGTCAGACGACCTCTCAGTTTTCCAAACCTTGGGAAAAGTGGTTTTTGCCAACGACCCCTTGCACATTCCCGCCCCGCCGAAGCCCCGTTTCCCGACTGGAAGCACCGGCTTTGTCGCCTACGAAAACCAACATGCCGTTGCCTGTTGCCGCGCTCAGTTGCAAACCGATAATCCGTCCATTGGAACCATTGGTTATTTCCAAGCATTGGAAAAACCTGAAGCCGTCAGACGCCTTTTGATTGTGGTTTCCCAATGGTTGAAAAAACAAGGATACCAAAGGATCATCGGTCCGATGGATGGCGACACGTGGCACGCATACCGGTTCAATACCGGAGCGTATGATGCCCCCCCATTCATCAAGGAACCCTGGAACCCGCCCTACTATCCCGCTCTGTGGGAAAACGCCGGATTTTCTGTAGCCGAAACTTACGACAGCTACATCATCGATGACCCGGCACTTGCGGCGGACAATCAGAAAAAATTCCACCAACGTTGCGTCAAAAATGGCTACACCTTCGAGCCCATCACCGCCCAAAACTATTCCGAAACCCTTCCCTTGATCCACGATCTCTCCTGCCAGATATTTACTGAGAACACACTCTACACACCGATCCAGCTCGACGAATTCATGCGCATGTACATGCCCGCCAAATCGCTACTTGCAACAGGCCTGTCCTGGATGGCGTATACCCCAGACAAAACCCCGGCAGGATACATCTTCACCTTTCCCGACTACGCCGATGCGTTGCGGGCGATGAATGGCAAAAACAATCTCCCCGCCAAAATCCGATTCCTGCTGAAAAAACGAAATGCCAGGCGAACCTGCATTAAGACGCTGGGGACCATTCCTGAGAAACGAGGGTCTGGCCTAACCGCGGCGCTCACCTACCTGTCCTTTAAAAACAGCGTTGAACTGGGTTATAGCCAAACCCTGATGTGCCTCATGCACAGCTCAAACGACTCCCGCCGTTTCGGCGGCAACGCAGACCGCCCGTTCCGTTCTTACGCCTTGTACGAGTTTGTAAAATGACCGATTCAAAGAATAATATCACATCTCTGCTCGACGACGCCGCCGCTCGCCATCCCGAGCGCCCGGCCCTTATTTTTGGACACAAAAGTATTTCGTTCGCCGACCTTCTGACCCAAGTTAAGCAATGCGCAAACCTGCTCACGTCCCATGGACTCAACCCCGGCGAACGCGTCATCCTCATGCTTCCAATGTCGCCCGAACTCTACATCGCCATGCTGGCCACCATCCGGTGCGGAGCCGCCGCCGTTTTTGTGGATCCGTGGATTCCGATGCGGCAAATCGCCGCCTTCTCCGTCTTTGCAAAACCCAGCGGCTTCATCGGCATCCCCAAGTGTCACCTGTTAAGATTGATGAGCCCCGAATTAGCGCGCATAAAAATCAGCGCGTCCACAGGGCCGGTAGTTCTGGGTATCCCCGCCCGGTTTTCTCTAAACGCCAGTGCAAAACAATCCATTGATATGAATCCCGTTCCGGTTTCGCCGGATGATTCCGCACTCATCACCTTTACCAGCGGCTCAAGCGGAATCCCCAAAGGAGCCAACCGGACACACGGGTTTCTAATTGCGCAGTATGAAGCCCTCTGCCGCGAACTCGACTATCGCGACGACGACATCGACATGCCCATGTTCCCCGTCTTTGCATTACGCAACCTCGCAGCCGGAATTACGTCCGTTATTCCCGAAATGGACTTCCGAAAGGTGGCCGAAATCGACCCCGCCACCATCAATCGGCAGATTCAAAAAAACGACGTAACCCTCGTCACTGCCTCGCCTCCATTCATCGATCAACTCGCCAAACTGGAAACCCCGCCCGCCTTGCGAAAAATCCTGACCGGTGGCGCGCCGGTTACGGCCAAACAACTAACCCAATGGCATCGCGCGTTTCCTTCCGCTGAAATCGAAATCATCTACGGCTCTACCGAAGCCGAACCCGTCGCCCACCTTTCCAGCCGCGAACGGCTGAAGTCTGAGGACGAAGAAGGCTTCTGTTGCGGCAAACCCACTTCGCTCCTGAAAACGCGCATCATCAAAATCCGCAACGGCAAGGTATCGCCTGAAGAGCTCGAGGCCTTGACTCTGTCGCAAGGCGAAACCGGCGAACTGCTCGTTTCCGGCAAGCACGTTGGACGCGATTATTTCAACAATCCCGAAGCCGTTCGGGAAAATAAAATCATAATGCCTGATGGAACCTGCTGGCACCGCATGGGCGACACGGGATACTTCGACGCAGACGGCCGCTTTTTTCTGACCGGTCGTGTTCATTCCACCATCGTCCGCAACGGACAGTTACTGTATGCACAAATTGTAGAAGCCGAAGTCTCAAAGCAAATCCCCGAAGCCAAACGCGTGGCCGCATTGGAGCAAAACGGCAAATTGGTCATCATCATTCAAGGCGAACCCACAGAGCACGGCATTGATGCCGACGAAGTCCTCTTCACAAACAAGCCGTTACCCCTCGACCCGCGCCACAACTCTAAAATCGATTATGCCAAACTTCGGAACCTGCTCGAAAAAGAGAAACTATAAATGAAAAACAATAAACTTACCTTGGAGTCGCCATTTCCGAAACGGCTCAGCGCCTACGTCGCGGAACGGTTTCCCCTGACCAACCACATCAGCATGGTTATCATTTATTTCCTGGCCAACCAGTTTCTCGCGCAGGTGCTGGGCAATCCCGGCCGGCCCATGCGCATCGGATGGTTCACCCTGCTAGGCACCATCTTTCTCTTCTGCATCTTTTTCCACCTGCGCGTATTCGACGAACACAAGGATTACGCCGACGACTGTCGCAACTATCCCGACCGCATTCTCTCCCGCAACCTCATCACCCTGACTCATCTCAAAATTCTTGGCGCGATTGCCATCATTCTCGAACTGCTTTGCTCGGCCGTAAGCGGCTGGCCTGCCGTCGTTGCTGTTACTGCGACCATCTTCTTTTCATGGGTCATGCTTCGCGAATTCTTTGTCCGCACTTGGCTGCGCGCGCACTTCATCATCTACGCTGTTTCGCACATGTTAATTATGCCTATAATAACCGCCACCATTTTCAGCTTCACCATGCATCGCCCGTTTTGGGAAGCTCCGTGGCTATTCTGGGTTTATGCCGTCGCCGATTTCTTTGCCTTTTCTAACTGGGAAATATCCCGGAAAATCCGCCTGCCGGAAGATGAAATCGAAGGCGTTTCGAGCTACTCTAAAGAGTTCGGCATGTTCACCGCCGGATACGTCGTACTCGGCCTGCGCGTCCTCAACACCGTCTTGGCCTGGATTGTCGGCATCTATCTGAACCTCGGCACATTCTATTATGCAGGGCTGATTGTTCTGTTTTTCATCACCCTCTTTGGACTGCTCCGATTCCGCCTCAACCCCGCGCGTAAAACCGCGAAAGATCTAGAAGCCTACGGCGGCGGCTACATCATCCTGTTCTATTTCGTTCTCGCGGCGGAACTGTTTCGCACTCACGGCGTAACTTTCGGAGGTTCATTTTGAAACATCTATTCGATCCCGCCCATACCGCAGAAGAACTTCCAAACATTGGAGGAAAAGGACTCAACCTCCACCGCCTGCAACGAAACCATGCCGTCCCCGACTGGGTCGCCCTTCCGGTCTCCGAATTTTTCCAATGTTTGGAAACGAACGGGCTTGGAAAATCTATCAAGGACAAGCTTGAGACCCCCTCCGAAACCACCGCCGACGAAATCCGGCAACTCATACTTTTCGCCAAGCTACCGTCCACCTTGATCAGCGAACTCGAATCCACCTTTGCCAATGAATTTGTATCCGTCCGCTCCTCCTCCGCCGATGAAGACGGCTCCGAATTTTCCTTCGCCGGCATCCATGAAAGCTACCTCTACGTCAAAGGCGCACAATCCGTCGCCGACCACATTCGCAAAGTCTGGGCATCCGGCTATCAGGAGCGCGCATTGCTTTACCGCAAAGAAAATAAACTCCCGCAGCATCCCGTTCCTATGGCCGTCATCATCCAGCGCATGGTCGGCGCCCAAACTAGCGGCGTCGTGTTTACCGCTGATCCCGCCACGCAGAATCCGCACAACATGATTATCTCCGCCCTATACGGGCTGGGCGAAGGCCTCGTGAGCGCGGGACTCGAAGCCGACCACGTCGAATACAATAAACGCTCCGGCGAGTTCAAATCGACCATCGCTGCCAAAGAAACCCGCTATGTCTTCGACACAGAAAACGGCGCGGGCATCCGCGAACTCCCCGTCAATACTGACATGCGGGAGAAACCGGCTTTATCGGACAGCCAACTCCAGCAACTGGCAAAAACTGCACTGGCGATCGAACAGGAATACCGCCGTCCGCAGGACATCGAATTCTGTTTCGACACAACCGGAAAACTCTTTATCCTCCAAACCCGCGACATCACAACGGTCGAAGAATACGGCCCGGCCGCAGGGAACCGGCAGATCTGGGACAACTCCAACATTATCGAAAGCTATTCCGGCGTCACCTCCCCCATGACCTTCAGCTTCATTCGCCACGCCTACGCCGTCGTTTACAATTGCTTCTCCGAAGTCATGGGCATCCCGCGCAAAACCATTCAGGAAAATCAGGGTGTTTACCGCAACATGCTCGGTCTCTTCGAGGGACAGGTCTACTACAACCTGCAAAACTGGTATCGCCTCATCCAACAATTCCCCGGCTACGAATACAACAAGGCCTTTATGGAGTCCATGATGGGCGTAAAGGACATCGCCGACAGCGGCAGCGAGCAACAGTCGACCAGCGCTTTCCGCCGATATTGCATTGAACTCCCGAAACTGCTCGGGCTCGTCGCCCGCATGCTCCACCGCTTCATGACCTTGCAACGGCTCGTTCCCGCGTTCAACAAACACTTCGATTACTACTACAGCCAATGGGCGGCTCTCGATTTCAACAAACTGCCGCCCCACGAGCTGATGCAAATCTACCTCGACATGGAAAAGCATCTCCTCCGAAACTGGAAGACTCCCATCATTAACGACTTCTATGTGATGATGTTCTACGGAACCCTCAAAGGCTGTTGCAAGAAATGGTGTGGTGACGAAAACGGCACGCTCCAAAACAACCTTATTTGCGGCGAAGGCGGTATCGAAAGCACCGTACCCACCCGTATCCTCATGCAACTGGCAGCAGAGATTAAGACCAAGCCGGACGCTGCAAAGCTGTTCCTCGACCTCGCCCCGGAAGAACTGCTCGCCACGGTTCCTCAGCAACAAACATGGGTATCGGATGCCGTTTCCGACTATCTGGACCGATACGGGTTCCGCTGCATGAACGAACTAAAACTCGAAGAACCTTCCCTGCACGAAACCCCTGAGTTCGTCTATCAAATGATCGCCAACTATGTCCGCATGGACGACCGGCTGCTCGATGTCTCCGCCATGAATGCGCGGGAAAAGAAGATCCGCACCGAGGCTGAACAGCAGGCCTTCGCCAACCTGTTCGGCATCAAGAAATCCATCTTCCGCCTCGCGTTGAAACATGCGCGGCGCGGTGTAAAAAACCGTGAAAACATGCGCTTTGCCCGAACCAAGATCTATGGCCTGCTCCGCCGGCTTCTGAACGCGGTCAGCACCACACTCACCAAGGAAAAGATCCTTGATACCCCGGCAGATATCTATTACCTCACCATCGACGAAGTCTGGGACTACGTCAAGGGAACCGCTGTCACCGCCAATCTGCGCGGGCTCGTTGAACTCCGCAAAGAAGAATTCGATCGCTATCGGAACGCCGACGCCATTCCGGCCGATCATTTCGAAACCTACGGAATGGCCTACCACCGCAATCGATTCCAGAATCAGGACGCCACCATTGAACTCGACGTAGACGATGGAACACTTCGAGGCATTGGTTGCTCTCCCGGGACAGTGGCTGGAACAGCCCGCGTTATCCATTCTCCACACGACGACATTCGTTTAAACGGAGAAATTCTCGTCGCCGCCCGCACCGATCCAGGGTGGGTTCCTCTCTATCCATCCGTTTCCGGAATCCTCATTGAACGCGGCAGCATCCTCTCCCACTCTGCCATTGTTGCCCGGGAAATGGGTATTCCGGCGATTGTCGGAATCCCCAATCTTCTTAAATCCGTTAGTGATGGTCAAAAAATTCATATGGACGCATCCACAGGTAAGGTAACCGTGCTGAAGATATAAGCCCTGAATCAGCCACGAATCCCACAGGGCCGCCACCCCAGCGGTTATCAAAAACACTCCTCTTGATAGTGTCCTAAAAGTTCTGCAAAAAGGAAGGGTCATGGTATTTCCTGTTTAACCAAAACAACAACCCGGCCGTGAGGGCCGGAAAGGAAAACTCGAGCTGCGGGTGCCGCAGGAATGATCAAAGCGTAGAAAAAATTCTTTCGTACGTTGGATTTCAGATAGAAGTATAGAGGCATTCCAAATGATGCGTTTTACTTAAAAAAGCGCAGACAGAGCTGTAAGCCGGATTCTGTTCTCCCGAAGGAGTCGACCATTTATCTAATGCGATCAACCCGGAACTCAAGCGGAGCGGGCAGCTCCTCGTTCCCTATTTGATCTTGCTCCGGACGGGGTTTACCCTGCCTCCGCGGTTACCCTTGGAGCGGTGGGCTTTTACCCCACCATTTCACCCTTACCCTTCGATGCGCCGAAGCGCCCTCAGGGCGGTATAATTTCTGTGGCACTTTCCATCCCCGGCGATTTAGCACCGGAGTTTCCGCGTTAACCACGGAACGTCCTGCCCTGCGGAGTCCGGACTTTCCTCCCCTTGGCGAACCAAAGAGCGGTCGATACACTCTGCCTGCGGAGGAGGAAGGTACGCGGCGGCACCCGCCATGGCGAGTCCTTTTCCGATATTTGGACGCCCGTTTATTTCTTCAGCAGTTTGGCGCCCCCGAGGTCACCGAGGCCGGCTTTTTCGATGTCGGTCCAGAGGGTTCCGTCGCCGGCATGCAGAATATTGACCTTCAGATCCGGATTCAGGTTTTTGGCCATTTCCCAATAGGTGAAGGCGACGGGATCCTTAAAGGCTTCGGCTTTCATCCGTAAACCGTCGGCTTTAGCGCCTTCAACCAGTTTGAGCGCATCGGCATTGGCCCCGGCCAGTTTGCGTACGGTGTCGGCCTTGATCTGCGCTGTTTCCATGGCGATTTCGGCGACACGGCGGATGGTTTCCGCTTTGGTTTCGGCGACCTGTTTTTCCTGGTCGGCCACGATCTCCGCTTTGAGTTTCTGCGTTTCCTGTTCTACCTGCAGGCGGCGCTGATCGATCAGGGAAACTTCCGTGTTGAGTTCCGCTTCTTTTTTCGCGGTGTTCTGCCGTTCTTTATTGGTGAGATCCTGCTCCACGGCAATGCTGGCCTGCTGGATCGGCGCCAGAATCTGGTCGGGCACTTCGACGTGGCGGATCAGCGCATTGTGGACAACGATTTTTTTAGCGCCCAGCGTGGAGGCCAGCGCACCGGTCAGATCGTTCTGAAACTTTTCGCGCCCTTCGCCGACGATGAAATCTTTGGCGCGGTACTCGGAACCTTTGTTGCGCGAAATCGAGGTGATCTGCGGCAGGATGATTTTATCAACGACGGCCGGCAGGTCGCCGTACCGGCTGTATATGCCGGCGATTTCGCTGGGAAGCAGCTCCATCTCGACGCTCATATCGAGACTGATTTTAAATCCGTCGCGGGACGGGAATTCCACAAATTCGGACAGTCCCAGCGTGCCCATGGAATCGCCGAGAGCCACTGCTGGTTTTTTGGCTTTGGCCGCATAGCCCAGAGTACGTTCGTCTTTCATCAACGCAGACGCAGTAGCAGGCACAGCCTGACGGGTCAGCACGGAGCTTTTCGAAATATACTCGTCGCGCTTCGCCCGCTGTTCGCTGAATACGGTGCTTTGCAGCTGTTCCATCGCGGCACTCTGCCCTTCCAGCCGGTTTTTGGTGACGACCTGTCCGCCGACCTTGCCGAGCAGCGAAACCTGATTGACGCCGATTTCGAGCACATCCACTTTGAACTGCTCCGGATTCACATAATAGAGTCCGGGCTGGAGAATGTCCTCGCGCACACCCTTCTGGTTTTCACCGGCGAATTCGCCGGCCGACGCCTGATTGCCCGAAAGCGAGGTGATGACTCCGGCGTATCCGATAGGAATGCTCATCGCATCGACGATGTCGATTTTGTAGCCATACGGATTGAGGCGGTATTTGCCCGGGCCGAGAACCGTACGCCAGATCCCTTTCTGTCCGGAATCCGCGAGAAACTCTCCGGGCGGAAGTTCGGTGCCGACTTTCGAGGTCACCACGCCGATTTTTCCCGGCGGAATAATGGTGACGGGCACAATTTTCCGTTCATACGCCACCGGATCGAGGAAATGACGTCCCTCGCCGAGCGTTTCGCGGCGAATGCCCTGCTGTCCGGCTTCGGCCAGAATCTGTCCGGGAGGTAGCGGTTTACCGTTTTTGGCAATGATGACGGCCATATAGTTGGGGCGGACATAAAAACGGCAGAAGCCCCATTGCCAGATCAGGCCGTAACCGATGATCAGCGCGAGAACCGGAAATATAATAAGTTTGAGTGTGTTTTTCATTATTTACCTCCTTTGGGGAGCGCAGGCACAAAGATGTTGCCGGGACCGTTCGGAAGCATGGGTGAAAAGATGGTGCCCAGCCCGTTTTCCTGATCACTGCTCAAAATAGTTCCAATCTTCGGACCGATGTTCTTGTAGAGTTCGTAGCGCGCCAGATTAAAGCCGCCGCCAAAAGCACCGACGAGACCGCCGACCACCGAGGCTTCCGCCGCGTTAGCCGCCGTGATGGCGTCGCCTTTGCCGCGCGCTTCAGCCAGAATAGCCTGCGCCTGAAAACCTGCCGCCTGAACATCCACCTTAGCCACGCCCAGCCCCTGCTGCGCGGCGATCAGGCCGACGGCCTGCCCCTGCTGCGCGCTGATGACGGCCTGAATACGCGCCGTATCGGCTTTGACCTTTTCCGCATTCTGCAGCGCCAGCATTTCCTGTTTCACCAGCTCTGCTTTGGAACGGGCCTGCTCGATCTGCTGTGCATATTTATTGGATTCCTGCACCGCCACTTCGCGATCGCGGCTGATACTGGCAATTTCGTCGGGAACAATAATTTTACGGATCAGCACCGATTTAATATCCACGCCCCAGTCGCTGCTCTTCGACCGCAGATGCGTTTCCAGCTCGTTCTGAAATTTCTGGCGCGTTTCACCGACAATAAAATCAACAGCCGGATGCTTGCTGCCTTCGATGCGGCTGAATCCGCGGGCCCGGGGAAGAATTACTTTTTTCAGGATGTCGTCCATATCGCCGACACGATGCGTCAGCAAGGCGGTCTTACTGCGTTCGAGACCAAACTCAATGGTTCCTTCGACCGTCACCGTAAAGCCGTCGAGCGTCAGGAAGTTGATGACATCTTCGCCGCTCATTTCAAAGCGCTGGCTCTGGAGGTTTACCTCGACCACATTCACGACATAGGGATTGAGGTAATACGTTCCCGGATCGATCACGTCGGCAACCACCCCCTTGAGGTCTTCGGTCACCAGAAAACAGTTGCGCTTTTCCGCAGTCAGACGGTCGTTGAGCACGTCCCGGCCGATCAGCATCGTCTTGACGCCGACATTTCCGGGCCGGATACGGATGGCATCAAACTGTTCTACTTTGTTGGCGTAGGAATTAATGCGGTATCTGCCGGGCGTGAGCACTTCGCTGACAATCCCTTTGGTGCCTTCCTGCGCCAGAATCCGTCCGGAATTCAGATCCTTGCCGTACAGCCGCGTTAGTACACCCAGCCGGCCGGCCGGAATATCGGTAATGGGATGAATTTCCCAGCCCCATGAATAGGGATTCCGGAAGTAGCGTCCTTCCGAAAGCACTTCGAGCTGGATGCCCTTTTGTCCGGGCTCCAGCGCCACCACCTGATCGGTCGGCAAATTTTTTCCGGTTTTATGGATCAGCACGGCGATCTGCCCGGCGCTGGGTTCAATCCGGCAGAAGTACCAGATGAAAATGAACAACGTAAAGACCCCGATTATCGCAAGAAACGGCACCGAGAGAATGACGGCCAGCCGCTTCTGCGAAAAGAACCCGCGCTTTTCAAACGGCGGAGATCTTCTTGTGTTGTCCGGTTCCGGTGAATCGTCAAAACGGTCATTCATAAACACTCCTCTTCCTGATGAACTGCGTTCAATGCGGAGCACGATAGCGGTTCGAACAGCTCTGAACAAGAGCTTTCAGGGAGAGGATGCCGAATTAAACCGGCTTAGCGGAGGTTGATGAGCATGCGGCCGCAAAAATTGCAGATCACCAGCTTGGCCGGATTGAGCGCGTCATTGATAACCTGCGGCGGCAGCCGCATATGACAGCCGGAACAATGGTCTTTTTCCACCTGAACAACGGCAAAGTCGCCTTTGTTTTTGAACAGCCGTTCATATTTTGAAAGGAGCGAGTGGTTAACCGTTGAGGTAATCCGTCCGCGGTCCGCCATAAGCGCGTTGAGGTTTCCCTGAACCGACTGGAGGCGGTCTTCGAGCATCTCTTTCTCTTCGCTTACTCCGCCCTCTTCCTCTTTAAGTTCGGCTTCGCGCTCGGCAATGACTTTTTTGGCGGCTTCAGCCTGTTCCATCAGCACGATCTCGCGGTCTTCGAGTCCGGAGATGTTTTTTTCGGCGGCGGCGATTTCCTGAAGGAACGCACGATACTGGTCGTTGGTTTTAGCCTCCATCTGCTGCTGTTTGTATTTGATGATTTTTTCGTTATGAGCGGCGGCCTCGATTTCGAGCTGTTTCAGATCGGCCGCGCTTTTTTTGAACGCTTCGCGGGCGTTTGCCAGCCGGCCTTTGGCACCTTCGAGCTGTTTTTCGATATCCGCCTTGCGGGCGGGGATGTCGCGGATTTCCCGTTGGAGTTTTGCGATTTTTCGGTCTTTTTCCTGCAATACCAGAAGTGCCTCAAGCGGATGCGCCATAGCCATGATCTCCCTTCAAATCACCAGAACAAAATTGAGCGGGGAGCATACGGCCCCGAAACGGATTCGACAACCGAAAATGCAGTTTAACTTCCGGGATGAACCAGCGGCAGTCCCTGCCTGCAAAGCGGGCATTCTGCGGGCTCCCAGGTAACCGGTTCGATGTCGAGCAGACTGACGGTCGGGTAGTCAAACTTCGCCTTGCCGCCGCTGCGGTTGACGAGTACGCCGACAGCCTGCACGATGCCGCCGTGCTGCGTTACAATATCAATGGTTTCCTGCACACGGCCGCCGCGGGTGATGACGTCTTCCGCCACCAGAAACCGCTCGCCCTTTTCGATTTTAAACCGGCGCATGACCAGCGCTTTTTCGGCGTTTTTCTCGGCAAAAATAAAGCGGGTACCCAGCGTACGGGCCACTTCGTGTCCGACAGAAATGCCGCCGAGCGCGGGGGCAATCACCGTATCAACTTCCAGCTTGCCGAGAACCGTCTTCATTTTTTCGACCAGTGCTTCACAGACCTGCCCGGCGATACGGGGATATTGGAGCAGCAGCGCGCACTGGAAGAAGCGGTTGGAATGGAGTCCTGAGCGAAGTTCAAAATGACCGTTAAGCAACGCCTGAGTATTTTCAAAAAGTTTAAGCAGATCGGATTCCTTCATGTTTTTCCTATCTTTGTTTTGGACTAAGCAGTTCCTGAACAGCGGCACGGAAAGCCGCCGTATCAAAAGGTTTTTCAAATACCCTCGCCGCGCCAAGTTTGGCGGCCAGATCGAGATAGTGGCCCGCACGGACACGTCCGCCGCCGGACATAACGATTACTTTAATTTCCGGCAATTTGCGGTGGATCGCCATAACCAGCTCGATACCGTCACAGTCGGGCATAATGACGTCGGTAATAATCAGATCGAACTTTTGTTTTGTCAGCAACACCTGCGCGTCCAACCCGTTATTGGCTTCAGCAATTTCATAGAGTTCATTGCCCAGTATGGCCCGCACCATCTTACGGATCGCTTCTTCGTCATCCACGAGCAGAATTTTTTTCCGATCCATGCGAACTCCTCATTGTTTATTCTCAAAACTGACACGGTAATTCTGACCGCCGCCAAACTCAAGAATGCGCTGAACATGTTTCCCGAGGATATCGGCTTCCAGATTCACCTTGGTACCGGGCTTAAACTCCGACATGTCGGTTTCTTCCATCGTATGCGGAATAATATGCACAACAAACGCATCGTCTTTCAGTTCCGCAACCGTCAGGGAAATTCCGTCCATCGCAATCGAACCCTTGTACACCATTAACATTAGCAGGTTCCGTGCGCATTCGATTTCAAATTTCCAGTCACGGTCGATCCGGTCGACCCGGCGCACGGTTCCGACGCCGTCCACATGACCCGTCACAATATGTCCGCCCAGCGTATCGCCCAGTGCCAGCGCGCGTTCCAGATTCACGATCGAACCCGGCTTTTTTTCGCCGAGATTGGTTTTATTGAACGTTTCCGTAAGCACATCGAAACAGAAATTCGGGCCTTCGATCGCGGCGACGGTCAGACAGGCACCGTTTACGGCAATGCTGTCGCCCAAATAAACCGGCGCGTCAAACGGACGGTTCGGCGCGAGCGTAATCCGGCCGGCCGCGCCGTGCATTTTCACATCCGCAACAGTTCCGAGCCGCTGGATAATTCCTGTAAACATCATTTCCTCCCGGCCGGTAAGGCCCGTATAAAAACATCTTTCCCGCATTTTTCCAAGGTCTGGAAACTCAAAAGCGGCATCCCGGCCAGCGGCCAGCCCGCTTTTCCAAACATTGGAAC
>JBAZTQ010000037.1:0-26675 GCA_041661845.1 Kiritimatiellales bacterium
CGACGGACGAAACGAATCGCCCAGACCGTACCGCTGGGTTGCTGAAGGCCAAAGCATTCTGGAGAAGATCAATCGGGCACGGAAGAAGTTAAATAAACCTATTTACAAGACAGGACACTAGGACGGTTCCCTTTTTTGCAGTCGCCGCAGAGGGTGAACTGGCTGACCGCAAGAATCGCGCCGCCGGTATCGAGGACAGAGCGGTTCATTACGCTGTCGGCGTCATCGAAGATGCGCAGGTTGACGGTTTTCTTGGCGAGGAAGGCGGCATCGGCGGCGGTGTCGCCGTGCGACACACCGACTAAAACGAGAAGGCCGCTTCCGATGTCGCCGACGGTTTTCCCGTCAACTTTTACGGACGCGGCCTTCACGCGCTGAACAACCAGCCGCATGGGCTTACTCGGTGGCGTGCGACACGCGGAACGTCGGCAGACGGTTTAGCGCGGCGGCGAGTTCGTAGCGGCGCGGACGGGCCAGATCGCCGCGCAGGTCGCGGGCGATGGTGCCTAGGCCTTCGCTGCTGAGGTCGCGGTCGATCATGTCGAGCATTTCACGCAGCGGGTAGCCTTCCTGCATGTAGCGCAGTTTGGCGTAGTAGAGCAGCATGCCGATGGTGAGCGTCTGGCTCTCGTCGGCAATCTGCGAAACGCTGTCGAGTTCGATAACGGAGCGTCCGAACTGAATGGCTTTGAGATCAATCGCTTCGATGACCTGATCAATGCGTCCGACGGCGGCGTCGATGCTGCTCGGCATGATCCAGCGCGAACGTCCAAGCATTGAACCGAGGTTGACGGCAGGCGCTTCCGGCGGAACGGCCAGATTGAGCGCTTTGGCCTGTTCGGTAATGTTGGTGACCTGAAAGTCTTCGACTTTCAGCACGGTGTCGGCAAACGGGATGTATTCGGCCACCAGATTTTCACCGCCGATGACCAGTGAGATTCCGAGCTCGTCCACCATCTGGCGGGCGCGCTGTGCCAGCGAAATACGCGGCGTTGCGCCAAGCAGAGTGGCGATGCGGGCATCGGTAGTCAGGAAGGCGGGCGATGAACTGTTTTCGTCGGCGATCAGGACGCGGGCTCCGACTTCGAGCGCTTCGATGGTGGCAGCGGCCTGTGAAATAAAGGAGTCGGCGGAACGGGTGCTGTAAGAGGCCGGGTTTGCGGTTTCGGACTCGGTGAGGAACGGCGTAATATTGACTTCCTGCACACTGCGGCCGCGGTCGGCGGCAACCTGAACGGCATCGGAAACGGTTACAACCGTTTCGCGTCCGTCACCGGGAATGTGGTTGAAAACACCGGCGGCGAGAGCGGACATGAAATCCTTCCGTCCGTTGGCGGCATTGCCAAGAACAACGGTGAGACCGACAGGAATACCAAGGCCGGTGATTTTACCGGAGTTCGGCACATCAATTTCAGTCCGCGCGGCTTCGTCGATTTCAAACGGAGCGATATTCCCGTAATCAGGCAGATCGCTGTCCTGTTCGCGGGCGAGCAGCGAACCTTCGCCGACAAAGCTGACCAGACCAAGCGTGGCGAGCGTCTGGCGGACGCGATCCGCGTCTTCCATGCCGTTGACAAAATTCTCAACTTCCTCGAGATCAATATTACAGAAGAAAACACTGGAACTGACCACTTCCGGCAGGTCATCGAAAAATACTTTGCGGGCCATTTCGGCATCCACGAGGCGCTCGCCGGTTGCGTACACCTTGTACGGCAGCGCGATACGGATGCGGACATCAATATATTCCTTCGTGACCAGTACGGCGGTGCGGGGCAGAATTTTCTGTCCGGGTTCGGCAACGATGATGTTGCGGCGGGCCCAGCCGCTTTCATTGAAATGGGCGATGCGTCCGGCAACATCAGAAACATTGCGGGTCAGGAAATCTTCGAGCGCCGTGCGGCGAACCGGTGAATCGTAGAGGTGACCGGGAAGCTCGGCGATAGACTGCGGGACGCGGATGTTGAAGACCGGGTTTTCGGCATCGCGCTCGGTTCCGATTTTCGTGCATTTGATGACGTAACGGGCGAAGTCGAAGTCGCCAAGCAGCCGTTCATATTCAGCAAAAGGCTTACCGTCAATTTCGGCGAGCAGGTTGTAAAACTCTTTTCTGTCTTTCATAGCGAAGCTTCCCCGTTTGGTGGTTAACAGTTCCCATCTGCAAAATGAGCAGGGATAGTAGAATTGCCCTTTGCCTCTGTCAAACCATTCTGCCCTGCTATTACTTTACTAATAAAGGCTTTGAGCTATCATGCGCCGGATGAACGATCTGCCGATTTATCTGAAACAGCTGGCCGGAACCGTTAATGCGGCGCTCGACACCCTGCTCCCGCCAGAGGGAGAGCGTCCGGCCAAGCTCCATAAGGCCATGCGTTACAGTGTTTTCGCGGGCGGCAAGCGGTTACGCCCCGCCCTCTGCATCGCCGCCTGCGAGGCGTGCGGCGGCATCGCCGCACAGGCCATGCCGGCCGCCTGTGCGCTGGAACTGCTCCACACTTACACCCTGATCCACGACGACCTGCCTGCAATGGATAACGACACCCTGCGGCGCGGCCGGCCGACCTGCCACATCCAGTTCGACGAAGCGACGGCGGTTCTGGCCGGAGACGCCCTGCTGACGCTGGCGTTTGAAGTGCTGTCCGTTCAGCCGCGCGGCGGAGCGCTGGCACTGGAGCTTGCCCGCGCGGCGGGCAGCCGCGGCGTCATCGGCGGACAAATGGAAGACATCGATGCCGAAGGTAAAACGCCCGACGTGAATCTGGTGGAATACATTCACCGCAATAAAACCGCCGCACTGATCCGCGCGGCGTGTGTCATGGGCGGAATCTGCGCCGGTGCGGACAGGCAAACCTTGAAAAAGCTGGCCGCCTACGGCGAAAACGCCGGACTGGCGTTCCAGCTGGCCGACGATCTGCTCGACGAAAGCGCGACGGTTGAGAAACTGGGCAAAGACATCGGCTCGGACAAGGCTCGCGGAAAAATGACCTGGCCCGCTGTTCACGGAATAGAAAAGACGATTGCCGATGCAAAACAGCTGGAAGAAAAGGCCGTCGCTTCGTTACAAGGTTTAAAGAATCCAGCCCGTCTGGAACAACTGGCCAGATTCATCATTCACCGGAACTCCTAAAACAGCGGCTTGGCCGGAGTCTCCGGAGCGGGCAAAAACTGCGGACAGCTGTCCGTTGCCTGAATCTCTTTTTTATGCCGCGAGCAGAACTGCACAAACGGATTCACCACATAGTTCGCGCAATAGCGGCAGATGCTCTTGTTTTCGTCTTCGCTGAAAACAGCTGCCTTGACGGAACGGTCGGCCTCAGTGAAAATTTCCGGGGCTGCGGCGTACGCCTTAAACGGAACGTCCGCCTCTGACGGGAAAACAAATCCGCAGGCGGAACAGCTCAATTCCTCGCCGGTTTTCTTGAATCCTTCATAAACCGGCTCGCGCTTTAAAAATGTTTCTGCGCCGCAGCGGGAACAGATAATTTCAACCGTCGTTTTCATCCTCTGCTCCTGCCGGTTGAATGACCCGCGGATAACGAACGGTAAATAGAGTTCCCTTTCCCGCGGCTGAAACAAACGAAACGTGTCCGTGCAGATATTTTTCACTGATCAGCTTGATGCTGTAAGTGCCCAGCCCGCGCCCGCTGCCTTCGGTTGAAAATGACCGCGAAAAGATCTGCAGCCGAGTCTCCGGTGCGATCACCGCCGCATCATGTACGGTGAAGCAGACCGAGTCGCCGTCCGTGTAGGAACCCAGTGTAACCGTAGAACTTTCTTCGACCGCCTCCAGTGCATTTTCCACCAGATTAATCAGTACCCGCCGCAGCAGCACGGGATCCGAAACGAAATCAAAATGCTCCGCAGACTGATCAACTATCAGTTTTTTTTTCTTGGCGACACTATGTGAATGGAACTGGCGGATAATCCGGTAAAGCAGCTCCAGCGAATGAACCTCCTGTGAGGACACCTTTAAATCTCCGTTTTCTGCAGCCGAAAGCATTCGTTGCGCACTGATCTCCTCAATCAGATGGCCGGCCGATTCGGATATCATGCTCGAAATGTCTTTGACCTCCATCTCTGAAAACTCCGTTTCAATCAGCAGGTCGGCGAGTCCTTTCACACCGCTTGCCGTATTGAGCACATCATGAAAAAAAACCGCTTCCAGCGCCTTGCGCCGTTTTTCATTACTGACATCCACAACCGAAAAAACGGTAAATTCCGTACCGTCTATATCGATCGGCCGCGACCACACCCGCAGATCAAGCGCTGTTTCATTCACACCTTCTTCGCCGCAGATCATCCTGCATTCCTGAACATCCAAAACACGCAGTTTCTGACTGTTCAGAATTGAAATCGCTGCGCCGCAGGTCCGGCAGAAAAGCGTAGTGCCGCATCCGCCTTCCGTCAGATGCGAGCGGATACAGCCGACCGCTTCACCGGACCGCTTGCCCAGATATGCGGCGCGAACGCAATCCATCGCCTCGCTCTGGCGGCTTCCCGTCAACTCGTCAACCGTATCAGCACCGACAAAATCCCTGAAAGCCCGGTTGGCAAAAACGATCTGCCGGTACTCGTTGAGCACCACCGACATATTCGGAACGGCATCAAGAAAGCCGCTCAAAAACGGAAGCGCCGTCAGTTTTTCATGCTGCCGCCGGATTTCCACCTGCGAGGCGCGTTCGTCCGGTGCAAATACTGTTTCCATTGTCATGTGTAAGCCTCCGCCTGCTTAAGCGCGATGACCGTAACATAAGCTTCCAAAGGTTGGAAACTTTAGCGTATGGTTTTTCCAACTTTTGGAAAAATACGATGAAAAAGATCCAATGTCTGGAAAGCACAGAATGGCTCGCCCGGCTGAGCGCGGCGCGCGAAGCCCTTTCGGACGCCCTCTACGCCATGTATTCCGGCCTGACCGGCGGCATCACCGTTGATCCGGCGCTGATGATGATTCCGGCGGACGACCACCTGCCGCAGCGCGGCGACGGCGTTTTCGAATCGCTCAAATGCCTGAACGGGCGGCTCTATAACGCAGCCGCCCATCTGACGCGGCTCGAACTTTCCTGCAAAGGCATCGGCATGGAAATTCCCTGCCCGCAGACTGAATTGCTGGAAATTATCTGCGCCGCCATCCGGGCCGGCGGAAAGCGCGACTGCCTCATCCGCATACTGGTTTCGCGCGGCACCGAAAACATGGGCATCGATCCGAAGCTCTGCAAAGGGCCGGTGCTTTATGTCGTCGTTTACCGCTACACGGCGCGGATTGAGAACGGGAAACTCAAACCGGCGCGCGTTGCGCTAAGTACCGTACCGATCAAACCGCCGGAGTACGCGACCATTAAAACCTGTAACTATCTGCCCAATGTACTGATGAAACTCGAAGCGAATCAGCGCGGTCTGGATTTCGTCATTTCCGTCGATCCGAACGGCAACCTCGGCGAAGGCGCCACCGAAAATATCGGCATCCTGACATCGGAAAACGAACTGCTGATGCCAACGCCCGCATACGTACTTTCCGGCACCACCGCACGGCGGGCGCTGGAACTGGCCAAAACGCTGGTGGCCGACGGCACACTCAAAGCGGCAGAGTACCGCGACATCACTCCGGCACAGGCGGCACAGGCCAAAGAAATTTTTATTCTCGGAACCACCACCGACGTTACGCCAGTCGTCGAATGGGAAGGACGTCCCGTCGGCGACGGAAAGCCCGGCCCGATGGCTGAAAAACTGCTCGCGCTGCTTAAAGCCGACATGACACCTGAAAGCGAAACATTGACCGAGGTCTTCTGATGAAAGGATGGGGCGTACTTTTTCTTTTGCTGGCCGCGCTCGCTGCGGCGGAGACAAATACGCTGACGCAGGTTTCGACCATTGACGCGCTGCTGGCGGGTGCTTACGACGGACAAATGACGCTGGGAGAACTGCTCAAGCACGGCGACCTCGGCATCGGCACCTTCGACGCACTCGAAGGCGAAATGATTGTAATTGACCATAAAGTTTATCAGGCGCGGGCCGACGGAACAGTACGACTGATGCCAGACAACACCACCACGCCGTTTGCGGCCGTCGTTGATTTCAGAGCGGATCAAATCAGCGACCGGGACAGTCAGGCAACCTATTCCGGACTTCAAGCGCGCATTGATGAGCTTGCCCCCAATAAAAACCTCTTTGTCGCCATACGATTCGACGGAAAATTCCCGTCTATGAAAGTTCGTTCGGTGCCGAAGCAGCAAAAGCCGTACCCGCCGCTGGCCGAAGTCACACAGCATCAGGCGGTATTTGAATACACCAACGTCACCGGCACGGTAATCGGCTTCCGCTGTCCGGAATTCGTTAAAGGCGTCAATGTTCCGGGATACCACCTCCACTTCATTTCCAAAGACCGGAAACTCGGCGGCCATATTCTCAACTTTACGGCCATTGGCGGTGCATTACAGATCGACACCTGCAACCGCTTTTATATGGTGTTGCCGGAAGACGGGCGTCTCCGCACCGTTGATCTCTCGAAGGATCGCTCCAAAGAACTCGAAAAGGTGGAAAAATGATGCTTCCCGACCTCCAATCCAGCCTGATCTGCGACGACGTCCGCCAGGAGCGCAACGGCAAATTTATGCTCATCGGACTGTTCGACGCCATCCACGCCGAGCGACTGCCTGTTGCTTTCGCCAAAATGTGCCTCGTCACCCGCTGGTGCAGCGGCGAAGGAACGTTCACGCAGCGCTCGCGGATTGTTCATCCCGACCAGAAAACCGTGCTGGCTGAAGGCCAAGACGTGCAGGTGCAGCTCCCTTCGCCGGAAGCGGCGGCGACCAGCGTTGAAGTATTCATCAACATCACTTTCCCTGAGGCAGGCACCTACTGGGTGGAACTTCTGCTCAATGGCGACCTGAAAATCCGCTATCCCTTGCGCGTAACCCGGATCGAGCGCTAAGTTTGCCTTTGACCGGCATACCGGTTACGATTCAGCCGTTCGTGTAAGAGTTCGGTGATATTGGAACCGCCCGCTATGACGGAAAATCTACAGCAGAATGCGCAGCGAAAGGGGCCGTTTTCACCGCTTCAGAGCGGGTGTGCGTTTGTAATGCTCGCCAATATGCTGCTTTATCTGATCGTCGTAGCGTTCACATTCAATCTGCTAGACCCTTCCAAGCTTAACGCCAACTATCTGGCCAAGCGCGGGTTTACCGCGAAACCCGAACCGGAACGTGAAGAAGATAAAGCCTTCCGCCGGCTTTCAGAGCAAAAACGCCGGAATCAACAATCAGCACAGGCCGAAATCGTCGATTTTTCCAAGCTGAAACCAAAGGATAACTCCCCGGCAGTGAAACTTTCCGAGGTAACAGCGCGAAATCTGGCGGCGAGCGAGCCGGCCGAACCGGAAAAGCCAAACGCCGCACTTACCGAAAGCCCGCGAACCGGCCGCACATCCACCCGCACAGCCAGAAGCCGGCAATATTCGGTCGTGATCTACCCGCAGGCCGCCATGCGCCAGACCTATTCGCCCATCGGCCTGTTCGTACCGCGAACTGTAACGCTGGAAAGCTACGAAACCCTGCCGGTTGAAATGGCCTCCGGTATTGATTTCCCGGCCTTCAGCCTGCCGGAGCCCGACCCCGCCGGAGCTTATCTTTATAGAGCCCCCCGTCCGGTTCCTGAAGCCTCGCGCGGCGGTTTAAAAATCAGTTCGCCGGCATTAGGCGCCGAATCGCTCTATACAAACAACGCCCAAAAAGCCGAAGAACCGCCGCCCCGCAAAAGATAGGCTATAAGGTGTTGACAGCCTCCGCCTTCTGGCCTACTTTCTCCCGTCTTTGACCAAAAAAGGAATTTGTTATGGAAGCATACGCAGTGATTGAAACCGGCGGTAAACAGTACCGTGTAGAGAAGGATACCGTTCTGAGCGTTGAACTGCTCGACGAAGCTGAAGCCGGTAAAACCGTAGAATTTGACCAGGTGCTGGCCGTATCCAACGGCAGCGAGCTCACCATCGGTGCTCCCGTCGTAACCGGCGCCAAAGTGACGGCTACCGTGGTTGAAAACTACCGCGGCGACAAAGTAGTTTCATTTAAAAAGAAACGCCGCCAGGGATACCGCAGAAAAATCGGGCACCGTCAGGGTCTCACCAAGATAAAGATTGAATCAATCGTCGCTTAATTTTTAAGGAGCAGAGCAATGGCACATAAAAAAGGACAAGGGGCTTCTACCAACGGTCGCGACAGTCAGCCGAAACGCCGCGGCGTTAAACGCTACGCCGGTCAGGAAGTAACCGCAGGCAGCATTCTGGTTCGCCAGGTCGGCAGCAAATTCGTTCCGGGTTCCAACGTCGGTCAGGGTCGCGACTTCACCCTCTTCGCGCTCAAGCACGGTGTTGTCGAATTCGACAAAGCCGGTCGCCGCGTCAACATCCGCGAAATGCAAACGGCATAAACGAACTTTTTTCCGATTAATTGGAAAAAGAAAAGGCGAGCTTTTGAAGCTCGCCTGCTTCATTTAAGGTATCCGCTGTGAAAACCATCGTATTCAGAGACCGTGTAAAAATCTTCGTCAAAGCCGGTAACGGCGGCAACGGGATTTCGTCTTTCCGACGCGAAAAATTCGCGCAGTTCGGCGGACCCAACGGCGGAGACGGCGGCCACGGCGGCAACGTCATCCTGCGCGGCGATTTCAATCTGGATTCGCTGAACGCGCTCTACTACCACCCCCATCAGAATGCTGAAAACGGCGGACACGGCAAAGGCAGCGATTGCACCGGACCCTGCGGAGCCGACAACGTCCTCATCGTGCCTTGCGGAACCGTCGTTCTCGATCCCGACACCGAAGAATTCGTCGGCGAGATTCTCGAAGACGGACAGGAACTGATCATTGCTCGCGGCGGACGCGGCGGTCTCGGCAATCCCCACTTCAAGTCATCGGTCAATCAGGCACCGACCAAATGCACCCCCGGCACCCCCGGCGAAGTGCGCGCTTACCGTCTTGAACTAAAACTCGTGGCCGACGTCGGCCTGGTCGGCTATCCCAACGCCGGCAAATCCACGCTCCTCACCGAACTTACCGCCGCCCACCCCAAGGTCGCCTCCTATCCCTTCACCACACTCAACCCGATTCTGGGCACACTCATTTACGAAAACTTCAACCAGGTCCGAATCGCCGACATTCCCGGACTTATCGATGGTGCCAGCGAAGGTATCGGTCTCGGCCACTATTTCCTGCGGCACATAGAACGGTCACGCTTCTTAATCTACATCATCGACATGGCCGCCGAGGACGGACGCGACCCTGTCGAAGACTACCGCAGTCTGCGCCGCGAGCTGAAAGCCTACAATCCGGAGCTGATCAAACGCCCGTCGCTTGTGCTGGCCAATAAAATGGACATGCCGTCCGCCGCCGCAAATCTGAAAATTTTCCGCAGGAAAACCCGTCTGAAACCGCTCGAAATCTCCGCCGGACTCAGCGAAGGTCTCGAACAGATAAAAGAAATCCTTTACGAACAGTTTTTTGGTAAGTAAAAGATATGCCTCTTTTTTTGAGGGCGTTTAGCTCAGTTGGTTACCTGCCCGCAATGCTGCGCATAGCGCTGCAGGCGGGGAGCGCAAAAACCGGGCGAAGACGGTGAATATAAAGGGTGCTTAGCTCAGTTGGTTAGAGCGCTACCTTCACACGGTAGAAGTCACAGGTTCGAATCCTGTAGCACCCACCACTTACAAATGCCGCGCAGTTGCGCGGCATTTACTTTTCGCCTATATTCCACGCATGTCATTCGCATACACATATGTGCTGCTCTGCACAGATAACGAGTGGTATATCGGGTCAACATCCGACCTGCAAAAACGCCTTGGCGAACACAAAAAAGGCGAAGTCCCTGCAACAACACATCGTCGACCAGTTCATCTGATTTATTACGAAGCCTGCCGCTCTTTGGATGCCGCAAGAAAACGTGAACAGCAACTTAAAACCGGCTATGGGCGCAGCTACTTAAAACGTCGCCTTGCTTTCGAAAAGAACCGATAAACAAAAACCCGCTCCTTGCAGAGCGGGTTTTCAATTTCAACGCGATGCGCAGTTTATGCCACGTCGAATTTGGCACGAACAGCGGCTTCGGCATCCATCCAGTACTCGGTAGAACATTTTTTGTTCCCGTCGTTCTGTGATGCGAAATAAGCGGCTTCGCTGACCATCGAGTAGAACCGTTCCTGGGAAACAACCGGCTTCTCGGCCGTTTCTTTTTGAGCCGGAGTTTTTTTAGCAGCAGCCTTCGGTGCGACGGGTTTCGCCGCAACTGGTTTAGCAGCGACAACTTTTTTCGCCGTCTTCTTCGTGGTTTTCTTTTCAACAGCCATTTTCGTCCCTTTCAATAATTCGCCCGCATTCAGGTTTCACGGTAACCGGACTCTAGTTTTCTGCTCCTTGAATGCAAGAACGAAAAGGCGCTTTAACTGAATTCTAAAATATGGTTCCATCCGCCCCTCCTTTCAGCACGGAATAAACAGCATGAAAAAAGAAACTGCTTCATTAGAAACACAGCTCTCAGCGTGGTGCGCGGAAACCTTCGCCGCCTGCTTCCCCGGCGTTGATCTAAGCGCCGTTCCGTCCGCCGTCACGCCGGGCAAAAACGAACAGTTCGGCGACTGCCAGTGCGAGGCCGCCATGAAGCTCGCCAAAGAGATGAAAACCAATCCGCGCGCCGTCGCCCAGCAGTTCATTGATAAAGCGGTTTTGCCGGACTTCGTCGAAAAGATCGAAATCGCCGGACCCGGCTTTCTTAATATCACGCTCAAAACCTCCGCGCTGGCCGCGCAGCTCGAATCCATGCAGGCCGACGCCAAACTCGGCGTTCCAAACATTGGAAAAGACCAGACCGTCATCATCGACTACTCCAGCCCCAACGTCGCCAAGCCGATGCACATCGGCCACATCCGCTCCACCGTCATCGGCAACGCCCTCGACCGCCTCTACCGCACGCTCGGCTACCACGTCATCGCCGACAACCATCTCGGCGACTGGGGCACGCAGTTCGGCCTGATCATTCTCGGCTACCGCGAATTCGCCGACGCCGAAGCGCTCAAGACCGCGCCGGTTGAAGAACTCGAACGCATCTACGTCAAGAGCTACAACATGTCCAAAGAGGATGAAACCTGGCGCGACCGTGCCAAGGCCGAACTCGTCAAACTCCAGCAGGGCGACCGGGAAAACCTCGCGCTCTGGAAAAAGTTTATTGAGCTCACGCTGAGCGAATTCAACCGTATCTACAAACGGCTCGACGTCTCTTTCGACCTCTACCGCGGTGAAAGCTTCTACAACGACCGGCTCGCCGGAACCGTCGAACTGCTCAAAGAAAAAGGGCTCGCCAGCGAAAGCAACGGCGCGCTCGTCTGCGACCTCGAAGCCGACGGTCTCAACGTCGCCATCGTCCGCAAGAGTGACGGCGGCTACAACTACACCTCCACCGACATCGCCACCGTTATTTCCCGAACCGGAGAATTCAAACCGGCGGAAATCATCTACGTCACCGACGAACGCCAGCAGCTCCACTTCAAACAGTTCTTCCATATCTGCAAAAAGCTCGGCGTGCCGACCGAACTGACGCACGTCTGGTTCGGACTCATGCGCCTGCCGGAAGCCACCTTCTCCACCCGCGAAGGCAACGTCATCAAACTCGAAGCGCTGCTCAACGAAGCCGAAGCCCGCGCGCTGGAAGTTGTCAAAACCTCCAGTCCGACAATGGATGATGCCAAGCAGCGCGAAATCGCCCGCGCCGTCGGCATCGGTGCCATCAAATACACCGACCTCAGCCAGAATCCGCAGAGCCTCGTCACCTTCACGTGGGAAAAAGCACTCGCCATGGACGGCAACTCCGCGCCATACCTCCAGTATGCCTACGCCCGCATCGCCAGCGTTCGCGACAAATACGCCGCGCAATTCCCCGGCCAGAATCCCGACAGCTATCCGATCATCCTCACCGAAGAAATCGAACGCCGTCTTGCGCTCAAACTCACCCGCTTCCCGGCGGCTGTAGTTTCCGCCGCCAACCTCGACCGGCCCAGCGTTATGGCAGACTATCTCTTCGACCTTTCGCAGACCTACAGCTCGTTCTACCAGAACGTCCCGTTCCTGAAGGCCGACGAAGGCGTCCGCGAAAGCCGCATCCGCATCTGCGCCCTGACTGCCGCGATCCTCAAGAAGGGTCTTGCGCTGCTGGGAATTGAAACGCCGGAAAGGATTTAGGGAAAGGCTTGAGGCCGCAGACCTCAGGCTTCAGGAGTTTCCAAACATTGGAAAATTCGCGTTCATTCGCGGTTAAATTCCTCTTATGAGCGAAGCGACAAAAATCACGAAGCAGCTGAAGGCGCTGGGAAACAAAACCGCCGCTGAACACGCCCTGCGGTTTTTCAAGACCGGCCCCGGACAGTACGGCGAAGGCGATCTTTTTCTCGGCATCCGCGTTCCGGTTCTTCGCACCGTGGCGAAAGAACACCGCAATATCACGCTCGACGACGCTGTCGAACTGTTGCAGTCGCCGTTGCATGAAGTCCGTCTGCTGGCGTTGCTCATCATGGTTTTGCAGTACGAGCGGGGTGGAAATGAAGCGGCCATCTACCGTGCCTACCTCGCCAATACGCACCGGATCAATAACTGGGATTTGGTCGATGTCACCGCCTCACAAATCGTCGGTTCACATCTGTTTGATCGTAATCGCGATCAGCCAGAACATTTAATAAACGAACCGTCATCTTCCCCTGTGATTGTAGGACGCGCTTCCCGTATTCGGGAGCGTGTGTCGGCACAAAAACACAGGCTCCCCGGAGTACCGGGGAAGCCTGTCCTACAAGAAACCGCGGAGACCTCGGAATCATTAACTGTTCTGACCAAACTGGCGAAATCCAAAAGCCTCTGGGAACGGCGCATTGCCATCATCGCGACGTTTTATTTCATCCGCCGCAACCAGTTCGATGACACCCTCGCCGTCGCCGACCTGCTGCTGAATGACCAAGAAGACCTGATGCACAAAGCCGTCGGCTGGATGCTCCGCGAAGTCGGCAAGCGCAACCTGAAAACCGAAGAGGATTTTCTTCTGCCGCGCTGTAAACAAATGCCGCGCACCATGCTCCGTTACGCGATTGAAAAATTCCCCGAACCCAAACGCCTCGCCTATCTCAACGGCACGCGATAACCGGAATTTCTGACCGCAAAGATGCCAAGCAACCCAAACTTTCCAATGTCTGGACACCTCTTCAGGCCGGGCGTTTGCCTCATACCAAAATCGCATGATATTCGGTACGGGGCGCGGTCATCGCCCGCACCTACAGTTGCTGTAGCCGCGCCCGCCGGGCGCGGTAATAAAAACCGAAAGTCATGCAAAATTAGTATCACTCCTTAAACGGACTCTTGGCAAGGTTGCGGCGGATGCGTTTGACGGTGAGTCCGCCGCGCGGCTCGTTTAAATCGGCGGGCAGAATCACTTCGTTGTTTACCAGCGTGGCGCCGATGACGCTTTCGCAGGCCTGCCGCAGCATCCAGCCCGCCGCGCCGGTATAGCCGTTCCAGATCATGCGGCCCGGGTCGTGCACGGTGAGACAGTCGGCGCACTGCTGGTTCGGCTGTCCGCCGTAGTTTTCAATCTCTGAGCCTCGGGTGTGCGGAATAGCCGAAATTTTATACCACAGCCGGACGGCGGCATCGCGGTAGTGCCGTGCAGTTTCCTCGTCGCCCTGCGCGGCGAAGCGCCCGGAGAGCAGACGGCAGGCGCGTGTCAGCCACTGCACGCCGTGCGAATACATTCCGTTTTCGCGCACGCCTTCCGGATAGGTGCTGCTGCGTCCGAGATACGGCTTGGTGTTTTCGCGCAGGGCGGGCCAGCCGAGACTGATTGTTTTTTCGCCTTCCAGAATCGACAGCGCGGTATCGAGCGCGATGCGGCTGCGTACTGGATTGACTCCGGCAAAAACCGCCCACGCCGCGCCGAGCGCGTCGGTTTCCCAGTAGCCTGCGCCCTTAACGCCGATTTCAGTGCCGTCGTCGTGAATGGCGCGCAGGTAGCGGTCGCCGCGCCAGACTTTTTCAATATTCCGGCCCAGGATTCTCAGCTGCTGCTCATAGTGGTGACGGCGTCTTTTCCCGCTGCGCTCTCCAATGATTGGAAGGAGGTTTTTCAAAACGCAGGTCAGGAAGAAAGCCATCCAGACCGATTCGCCGCGCCCTTTACTGCCGATCTCGTCGAGCCCGTCGTTCCAGTCGCCGGTGCCCATTAACGGAAGTCCGTGGAGGCCCATGCGATGATTCAGCACCAGATCCACGGCGCGCATGACATGGTGATAAACCGAATCACTGCGCGGCGAGCGCAGCGGAAAAAAGCCCATCCCGTGCTTACCGGCAGGCAGCGGCGCGAGCGGCGTTTCCGCCTTCAGGTAGCTGACTTTCTCGTCGAGCAAAGTTGTGTCGCCGGTCATGCGGACGTATTCGCCGACGCCCCAGCCGAGCCAGATCAGATTGTCGCTGGCATGCGAGCGGCTCAGGAATCCGGTACGTCCGTCCTGCTGGAGGAAAAACCAGTGAGCCGTGTCGCCTTCGGGAAACTGCTGCGCGGCGTGCAGAATCAGCTGGGCACGCGCCAGCGACGGCTCGACCCAGATCATATTGACGGTGTCCTGCAGCTGATCGCGGAAGCCGAACGCGCCGGAAGCCTGATAGAATCCTTTGCGCGCCCAGATGCGCTCGCTGAGCGTCTGGTATTTCATCCACTTCACATAGGCGTCGAATTCCGGATCGCCGGTTTCAACCTTCAGCGTGGATTGCAGCGCCATCCACCAGTCGCGCGTCGCCTGCAAACTCTGCTCGGCATGTTCCAGGGATTGGAATTTTTTCACGCAGGCTTTGGCCTGCCGACGGGTATCGGCTTCACCCAGTACGATAGAAATCACTTTTTCACCACCGGGTGGAAGTTCGACCGAAGTCAGCAGCGCGGCGACCGGAAATTCATCGCCTGCCGCCGGAGCAGGCGCGCCGGTTTCGACCATGACGGGCCGGGCGAAAGTACGGCCGGTGCCGAAGAACCGGTCGCGGCGCACAGCGAACTGTTCGACCGGTTCACTCATCGCGGCGAAGCAGGAGCCGGTGCGGAAACGGTTGCGCGGATTTTCAAAATAGAGCGCGCCGCTGACGGCGTCGCGCGAAACGATTAACGCTCCCGCCATTTCCGGGCTGTGCGCCAGCGCAATCTGAAAGTACGGCGCAACGCGCAGACGGCGCGGCGCAACGCCGGTGTTGCGAATTTTCAGAATGTAAACGCCCGCCGGTTCGTCGAGCGGCACATGTACGGAGAGTTCGGTTTCAAGGCCGCCCTTCTTCATCTTGAAGACCGCGCTGCCGTCGAGACTGAAAAGCACATCGTGTGCGGCGGTTTTGTCTTTGAGCGGATCGAAGCACGGCGAAAACCAGTCTCCGGTCTGTTCGTCATAGAGATAAATCGCCTCGGACGGAATCTGGTCTCCGGTCAGGTCGGCCCGGTCGGGCGTCAGGCGGTTCTGCTGCGCGTTGCCGCTGGCCGACGAATGCAGTCCGTGATTGGTGACGGCCAGCACATGGCCGAGCGGATTGGCCATTTCGTGGTCGAACGGGCGCGGCGTGAACGGTGTCAGTACGCGCAGCGTGTTGCCGTCGTCGATATATTCTGTGTAACGCTCCGGCGTGCCGGACGGAATTTCGCCGTGACCGATTTTCGGTGTACACTCCGTCCGGCTCTGATCGCGCAGCGGTACAATAGCCTGCGGACGGAGATGCTTCATAATCATCTGCGCGGCGCGCTCTTTGTGCTCGCATCCGCCGATCAGAATGCGGTGAGACAGCCTGCCGTTCGCCGGAACCGGCGCATTGAGCAGCAGCGAGCCGATCGGGTCGAACGTCGGACAGGCCGCCGTGTCACACGCCGCCCGGAAAGCCAGCGTTTCGAGCGCACGCGGCGTCCAGATGTTTCCGGCACGGCCGATGAAATCAACGCGCCCGGTCAGCACACCGGCAGGTGTGTCGGACGAAGCAAGGATGCCGTAAAGCTTGGTGCTGCGGTGAAAAGCCAGTATCGCGTTCAGCTCGGAATGATACGCCATTTCCGGATAGAGCCGGTTGTACTGCGTGTGGTTACGGTCGGCGTCCGCACGGTTCAGCATCCATTCGAGATACGGCACGACTTTCAGATTGCGCGCTTTGCCGCTAAGGTCTTCCAGTTCGATATTCCAGAGTTCCACCGGATCGTTTCGTCCCGGCAGTCGGATCGAAACCGTTACGCGAACCTCGTTGGAGATATTGACCGCTTTGATCCGGTCGCTGTCCCCTTCATACGAAGACGGCGTGAAAAGTTCCGCCGGAAAATTACCGAGCACCGGCCACGCTTTGTTTGCCTCGCCGTTTTCTCCAACCTCCACCACAAAGAGAATGCGTCCGGACGGATCAACTTTTTCGAACGCGCAGCGGCTGATACCGAATCCGTTCGAAGTCAGGAAGGAATTGATCTCGCCGCTCTTCTTCAGTTCCACTTCGTACTTGTTGTTGATCAGACCGAAGGTTTGTTCCGTCTGTTCCGCATGGCGCTCGCGGTTCCGGCGACGCAGGGTGAACAGCAGGGTCACGACAATCGATGCCGCCGCACCGATTAGTATGAGCGAAACCAGTCCCGGCGCGGCGGTGACCTGCCGCGCCTGAATGGCGGCTCCGATATTGAAAACCTGCGCCCACTGTTCGCCCTTCGGCAGATAGAATGGAATCAGCAGCGGAGCCCAGGTGGTGAAGCGCTTCACCCCTTCCGGAATAAAGCGCGCAGTGGCTTCCGGGCCGACAAATTTGGCGCAGCGTTCGTCGAGCCGGTCGACGCCGAGAAAGGAAAGATTCACCAGCGTCGCCACGCGCAGTCCCATGTGGTCGATCCAGATCAGAATCTGGAACCAGGCGTAGCCGATGATCCAGCTGAACACCGTCAGGCTCCACGCGGTGAAGCCGCTGGCGTCGCGGGTTATGCTGTTGAAAATCGCGAAGAAGGTGCGGATGAGTCCGTCCTGATTATACCAGGATGCTTCGGCCATCGGCCGCAGGAAAGTGAAGATCAGCGGCGCCATCCAGAGGCCCCAGCGCAGAACATAGACGGTGCCGTCGGCCAGATCAGTCACGCCGCTGCGCGTCACAATGCGTTTGATCGAAGAAACGTCGCGGTTGAGCAGCGCGGAGAGAAACGCCTTGTTGATTGCGAACAGCGGCGCGGCGATTCCCCAGCCGATCACGCCCATCAGCGCTTCATTGAAAAGAATCTTCGCGCCGCCGGAGGCCGGCAAAAGTTTGATATGGCCCCATCGGCTGATCATCGCCGTAAATTCGTTCGGCGCGGTGGTGCGCAACTGCTGACAGCGCGTGACGATCTCCGCCGGATCCAGACCGAAGCTGTTATAAAGCTCAAACTTGGTTCCAATGATTGGAAGCTGCGAGGCGTCGAGGTAAAAGCCGATGCCCGCGCCGATGAAGGCATCCAGTCCGCTTTCGACCAGATAGTAGCGCCAGGATTTTACGCCGCCGATTCCGCGCAGGCCGAACAGCAGGTCGCGAACAATGCTTACGCCGCCGAAGGCCGCCGCGCCCGCCGCAAAACCGAATCCGATCCGCTGAGCAGTCGGCAGGCCGGCGAAATTAATGCTCAGGCCGATGGCGAAGGCGAGGCCGAGAATTAATCCGCGCAGGTAAAGTACCGGATCTTTGTAGGCGCACGCGGCGCGGCCAAAGAAGGACTGGCTGCCGTCAAAGGTTTCGATGACGGTTTTGAACAGCGGAAACACCGCGACACCGGTCAGCGTGAGAAAAATCACCGGCGATGCGCTGTAAGAACTTTGCACCCAGCCCGCGCCGACCAGCGCATGAAACAGCTGAAGCAGTCCCATCAGCACGCCGCTGAATACCATTCCTTTTTTCAAACCGCGGACGGCATCGTCCTGCGCCACCGTACCGGACGGCGCGCTGCCGTGTATCGCGCCGAGCATCATGCCGGTAAACAGATAGACAATCGCCCAAAGCGGCCCCTGCGAAAACATCGTGGCGAGAATGGCAACAAGCGGACGAAGCCCCGCCGGAAGCCCCGCCGCCGCCGCGCCTGATCCGAGATCGGCAATATACGGCGCGGCGGTCACCAACAAGGAGAGTACAAACAACGCACGGTGAACTTTGCGCGAGGCGAGCAGCCGCTCGCGGTTGATCAGCGAGGAAGCGTTGGCGAGTAATTCTCCGGCGGCAAAAATCAATGCCGCCTGTATCACGAAGTTGTGAAACGACTGCAACGCCAGCAACAGGCCGAACACAAACGGTACCGCCGTAATCGTCGCGCCGCCGATCAGGCCGAGATGTTTCCGCCGCATGTTGAGGCGGCAGACATTGGCGACATGATAGATCAGAACGAAAAGCGCCGCGCCGAAACCGCTGAGCTGTAAAAATCCCGCCAGAGAATCAGGTGCCAGCCAGAGAACTTCTTTGCCGGCGGCGGCGGCCAGCAAGCCGGGAAACAGCGCGTTGCGCAGGGTTTCGCCCGCGAAAGCCGGACGTCCCGCCAGCGGCATTTTGAGCAGAAAGCCAATCACCGCCCCGGCGGCGGCGACATAGAAACAGAACCAGCCGGAATCGAGCGGATTCATTTTCCCGATTGCATAAACGCTGAGTACCGACGAGACGATCAGCACGGTCGCGACGCCGAAGGCCAGGTCGCGGGCAATTCCTCCGACAGCGACTTTCATTTTGCGCCGGATCACCAGCACCAGCAGACTCAGCAGCAGACTGAATACCGTGACACCGGACAGCCTGCCCCAAAGCGTACTGCGCAATTCCTGCCAAAGCGGAAGTTTGCTGAAGGTCATATCCAACCGGATTCTTCCAACGGCCGGATTGTCGCCGCCGGTTCGCTGAATCAAGAGCACGGTTTCGCTGAGGCTGCCGATTTTCTTCCAGTCGATCAGTTCATGTGTCGCATTCCAGCCCGGCGCGAGCGAAACCGGAAACCGTTGTATACCGGTTGTCCCTTTGATTTCGACCGCCAAGGCGACGCCGGAAAGCCGGTCTTCGGGAATGTAAATACCGAGTTCGACCACGTCGACCGAACCGGCGGCCAGTACGGCGGGATATTCCTTGGCCCAGACCCCGGCGGCGGTCTGGTCAGGAATGGAATAATTAATAATCAGCAGGTCACGGTTGACCGGAGCTTCTTCAAACTCGCGGGAAACGGCCGCCTGCGCCGCACCGATGTTGAAACTGCCCTGCTGCTTTGCATCGGTAAAACAAATCGGAGCCGCCTGTATAAAAGCGGTTTGCAGCAAAGCCGCCAGAATTAACCCGTTCCGCCAGAAGCTTTTTACCATGCGCAAACCCTGCCCGTTCTCTCCGTTTTGTGCAATCCCCCAAATCCTAGACAATCAATTCCGCCAGACGGTCACGCAAGGCTTTCTGTCCGGCTTCGCTCAACACATTCAGCACCGTTTTCCGCCATGACGCCGGAAATTGACAAAAGACCTCTTTAAGAACCGGCTGGTCGTTCCGGGCGAACAGCAGACCAAGCAGCTCGACCGCAATCTCGATATCGCGCTCTTTCTTAAACGCCTCTTTGCGGCGGGGTGCCACCAGCAGTTTGTGCAACGCGAAACAGGCCGGATGCGGTACCCGGATGGGAACATCCTCAAACATCAGCTTAATCGGTTTCATCAGCGCAATATCCATGTAACGAAGGCGCTGCGCATTCAGACCAAGCTGCGGCAAATCAAATGGACGATCCGTTTCGCGTCCACGCTGAGGAACAAGAAACTCCAGCATCACTTCGGGATGAATGAGCTGCATGTATCCCGCACTTCCTTTGTATTCGGTCAGGAAACCCAAATCCTTGAGCAGTTCGGGAATATTGATCGTGTCGCGCAGGTTAAACGGAATGGGAACCAGAAAATCCATATCGCGTGTGCGCAGGCTGGAAAACAGCTCATTTCGCTCAAAGTACTGGCGGTACAACAGCAGGCACCAGCTTCCGGTCAGCACAAGGTACGGAAGTACTCGTTGCGTACGCAACCGGCGCAGCACCTCACAGCACAACTCATACTGCGGCTTCTGCACGGAGCGCCCTCCTCAGGAAACGGATCTGTTCGCGGGCTTTCGCCCGCAGATTGCGATACTGTGCCCGCTGCTGTTTGATTTCCGCATAGCGGGCAACTTCCTCCGGCTCCACTTTGCCTTTGTAGACCAGCTTTACCCGCCCTGATTCGTCGCGCAGCACAAGATAATGGTATGCATGGCCTTTGATGCTTTTTTGCACCAGACTGCCTTGCGGAAGCTTGTCCAGCTCCTCGGAATACCGCTGCTCCATGCGCAGTGAATTTTCCAGTTCTTCTTCCAGCACCTCGCGAATCGCCATAGTGCACCCCACGGTTATCATACAATTATCAATTAATGATGATTTGTATGACAACTGCCTCCGTCTGTCAAGCGGTTGTCATACAAAAGTCGGATATTCGGTCTTGTATGACAACAGTCGCCATGTATAACCCCTGCCCGCTCCGGCTGTTTTATACAATCCAATGTTTGGAGCTGCGGAAAACGTTTTCGGAACAAAAAACCGGCGGCTCATTTGACCTGCGCCTTTATAGCTTTGGCAAAGGCGGGAGAACTCGCCTGTCTTAGATATCAAAAACTACGCTTGCTGACCTGTTCTAGGATTCGCGCAAAAGCAGCCATCGTCGCATCCGCCTCACTGGTTCCTGGTCCAACAGCAGATAGTTGGAACCCTTCTATAATTTTACCATCAACTGCATCAAGGCTTCGAAAACTCATCCTTACTGTCGAATTAAATAATCCGGAAACGGACGTGCTCGCCTTCGTAAAAACTTCATCGCAACGCGCTAAAAACAGCTTGTCCCCCATTTTGGACAAGGGCATCGCCTCAATATCCGCATTCCCCTTTCCGTCCCAGAACAGCTCAAAACCGCCACTTACAATAAACGCCGATGAAAAAACGTCGCTCGATGCAGGGCTACCTCTGCTCTTGAATTGTTTTACAAGTGCCGAAGTGAAGTCGTTTATCGCCCCGCGGGTTTTCCCGTTTTGTGCAACCTTTCAGATATAAAGCCGCATGCTGTCCGGCATTTTCCAAGCCTTTGTAAAATTCCTTAGGTTCGGAACAATAAAATGCCCGCCGGTTCCGTCTGGTGGGGAATAAATCAAAGGATAACTCCTATGAATAAATTGTTGTGTTGCACCCTGCTGATCTCCTCCGCCACGTATGCTGCCGATCTTACTTATCCGGTTGTCGATACCGCCCAAACCGACTGTTATGACAGCCAGTCAAAAATCCGTCCGGCGGCAGAAGGCGATGAATTTTACGGACAGGACGCCCAATACAACGGAAACCAGCCTGGTTATACCGACAACGGCAACGGCACCACGACGGACAATATTACCGGACTGATCTGGATGAAAAATCCGGACCGGACGCTCACCACCTTCAAAGAAGCCAAGGAGAACGCGGCAGCATGCCGTGCCGGCGGGTACACCGACTGGCGTTTGCCGACGGTCAAAGAACTCTATTCGCTGGTTCTGTTCAGCGGAGAGTTGGGCGAAACAGCAGATGATTCCGTACCGTACCTCGACACCGATTATTTCGACTTCTTCTATGGCGATGAAGCCGGTCTGGATCATCTTTCGGACGTTGCGTACTGGAGCTCGACAGAATACACCGGCAAAATCATGGACAGCGATCCGGCCGCCTTCGGCGTCAACTTCGCCGACGGTCATATCAAAGCCTGCCCGCTTTCCGATTCGCACGGAGAAACCAAAATGGCCGTCCGCTACGTGCGCGGCAATCCGGAATACGGCAAAAACCGGCTTGCGAATAACGGCGACGGCACCATCACCGACAAAGCGACCGGACTGATGTGGCAGCAGGCAGACAGCGGCAGCGGCATGGACTGGGAAGAAGCTCTCGCCTACGCCGGAAACCTCGAGCTGGCCGGACACAGTGACTGGAGGCTGCCGAACGCCAAAGAACTGCAAAGCATCACGGACTATTCTTCCATCCCCGCCATTGATCAGCACTTTTTCAAAATGAGCGATCCGGAAGCATGGTACTGGAGCAGCACCACCCATAACGACGGCCCGACTGACCGGCGCGGCAAATCAGCCGCCTACATCGCCTTCGGAAAAGCCGCCGGCTGGATGCAGATTCCGGAGGGATCGGAAGATTACCAGCTGCTCGACGTTCACGGTGCCGGAGCACAGCGCAGCGATCCGAAGGTTGGAGACGCCGAGGATTTCCCGTACGGCCGCGGCCCGCAGGGTAATGTCATCCGCATCAACAACTACATCCGCTGCGTCCGCGACGCAAAATAATATCAAGGCCGCCGAGACGGCGGCGATACGTACCGCAGGCGTCCCGCCTGCCGTGCAACCTGCTGAATCACGACAACTCATCCAGCCGGCCGGTCAGGATGAAATCGTTGAATAGCTGAATAAGCCCCTGCCGGGCGAGCGCGGTGCGGTAAAGTTTCGGCGAATGGTCGGGGCCGAAAAGCGTATAGGCCGTTTCGCGGATCACGCTGTTCATCGGCTCGACCGGCAGATTCTGCAAAACCGAGCCGTCACCTTTCGCCAGCCGGTACGGCGCGACCACATTGAGCCAAATGGCTTGCGCCCGGTCTTTGCCCACCAGTTCCGCCGGTTTTTCTTTTCCGCTCCAACCGGTGTGTGTGCTCCAGAAACTTTTCCCAAAGGGTGGTTCACCACCAAACCCCGGCTCCGCCAGAGGCGTCGCCCCACCTAAAGATGTCGCACCAGTCGGTAGGGCGAGTCTCTCCGAGCGAGCCGCTACTTCCGAAAAATTTCCAAAGGCAACCCATTGTGCAAGAGCACAAAGCCGCCGGACAGGATGATTGAGCGGCCGCAGTCCGGAAAAATTCCAGTCCGCACGGATCAGCGGTTCAACCTCTTCCCATTTATGCTGCTCACGCCACCAACAGTCCCAAAGAGCGCGAAGCTCTTTTTTCGAAACTTCAGGCCAGCCTGCGGAAGGTTGTTTGGGAAGCAGTCCGGAAAGGCCGAGCAATACGGCGTAAACCGTTTTCCAGTCCGCGCCGTACGGCGCGAGCGCTTCGAGGGACTGGTTCTGCGCCAGTTTGCGGAACGGCGCTTTGTTGTGCTTGTAGCCGAGCGCGGCGGCGGTTTCTTCGTAGAGCGCCTGCGCTTCGCCGCGTCGCTGAATCAGCCACGCCATCCGCAGTGTCTTCTGCCGGAGCCGTTCTTCTCCCGCGCTTTCCAGAATTCGGACGATTTCGTCCGGCGATTTGCCCGCCAAAGAAAAATCCGCCGTGGCACGCGGTTCGTGATACGGATAAGCCGAAAGATCGATACTCTCCAAGTCGGCAGTGCAAAAATCCGCCAGCGGAATATGGAGCGTGCCGGGCGGAAAAAGCGTTTCGTCGGTTTTTCCGGCGAACCAGGTGATGTGAAAGCGGACGCCGGTATAGCGCGGATCGGCGTGGTGCCCGTGGTTTTTCCAGTCATTGGAAAAGATATGAATTTCGGCGTCGCCCGCAACGCGCCGCTGTTCGCGGCCGACCAGCAGCACCGCGCCGGAAAAGTCCGGCCCGGCTTCGAGATTCCAACGTCCGGGGTTTTCGACCGTCACCGGCTCGCCGCGCGAGGTTTTCAGATTTTGCGGGCGCAACCGGTCATCGAACCAGAGAGCATGCAAATGGCGCTCGGTGTACGGAAAATAACGCCCGGCGGTTTCACGGACTTCGCCGCCGGAAATCCGCTGACGATACGCCGCCGCGCCGGCAAACAAACGCTCAATTTCCGGAGGTACCTGGTAAATCATGGCACATTTTTACCAGATATTTTAAGTGCTGGAAACATTGTTTAACACCGAACTGGCGCTTGCAATTACAGCCGTCTTGGAGTTGGAAGAGCAGGCTGAAACCTGTACTACAAACGAAATATGCATGATGGCGTTTGTAGTCCACGCTTTAGCGTGTTCTCCGCCGCGACTTATTGCCCCGCATTGGGAAAATCGAACTCGGTCTCGAAGAGTTCCTTGAATTTTGCGGCGGTGGCGGCTTCGTCCGGGCCCTCAACCTGGATGGTGATTTGCGTGCCCTGCTCAAGGCCGAGCATCATCATCTCCAGTGCCGAGCCGAGATGGCAGGTTCCGGAAGGTGCAGAAACCGTGACGGTTCCTTTGTATCCTGCGGCGGCCTGAGTCAGTAAAGCCGTCGGCCGACAGTGAATGCCCGCCTCGTTTTTAATGACTGCTTTTACCTCGACCATAATGCGGCAAATGATGCGCGGCGCGGCGGTTTTTTCAATCCTTATCTCAGAAACACTTCCCGGTTTGTTTCCGGGGGCAGGAATCCTTGCTGCACCGGTAGCAGATTTCGTTGGCCATGGTTTCGCCGCGGAAAAAAGCGTCGAGGTTGGCCAGCGTTGTTTCGGCGATATTGCTGAGCGCTTCTTTGGTGAAAAAAGCCTGATGAGCGGTGACCAGTACGTTCGGGAAAGTGAACAGCCGCGCCAGTACATCGTCGGTCAGCACTTCACCGGAACGGTCTTCGAAGAAATAGCCGTCCTCTTCCTCATAAACATCCAGCCCGGCGAAACCGATCTTGTCGCTCTTGAGCGCATCGATCAGATCCTTCGTCTGAATCAGCGCGCCGCGGCTGGTATTGATCAGCATCACGCCGTCTTTCATCTGCGAGAGGCTCGCGGCGTTGATCAGATATTCGGTTTCGGGCGTCAGCGGACAGTGCAGACTGATAACATCCGACTGGCGGTACAGTTCTTCGAGCGGAACATATTCCACACCGGCACCGGCGGCCCAGTCGGTCTTGGGAAATCGGTCGAACGCCAGCACGCGCATCCCGAACCCTTTGAGAATTTCCGCCAGAATCTGGCCGATGCGCCCGGTGCCGATAATCCCGGCGGTTTTACCGTGCAGATCGAAGCCAAGCAGTCCGCCGAGCGCGAAGTTGCTGTCGCGCGTCCGGTTGTAGGCTTTGTGCGTCTTGCGGTTAAGCGTCATCATCAGTGCTACGGCGTGTTCGGCGACGGCGTACGGCGAATAGGCCGGCACACGGGCGACGTGAATCCGGCCGAAGACGGCTTTGAGATCGACGTTGTTGTACCCGGCACAGCGCATCGCGATCATCCGGAGGCCTTTGTTGTACAGGACGTCCGCCACCGGCGCGGAAAGATCGTCGTTCACAAAGGCGCAGACGGCGTCGTAGCCCGATGCCAGCGGTGCGGTATCCGCCGACAGCCGGTTACTGATGTATTTGATCTCATAACCGTGCGACCCGTTGGCCGCGTCAAAAAACTCCTGATCGTACGGCTTGGCATCAAAAAAGATGATTTTCTTCATGGCGGCTCCTTCTATCATCCGCAAAAGATACCAGCTTTCCACTGACTGGAAAAATCCTTTCCCATCCAATTAAGGCCTGCCTGAGCGCTTGCCGGAAATAGCGGTTCATGTTTAACTGCCGCCCATCAAAACAAAGGGAATGTTGGATTATTGGAACACAGGAATGGTGGCAGAAACCCTGCATTAAGACAGGAAGAGACGGAATCTGACCCATTATTCCACTGTTCCATTGTTCCAGTATTCCAATCTTCGATTGGAACTGAACTATGAAATTTGCGCTGAGCTGGCTGAAGGAATATGTGGATTTTGACGACACGGTCGCGGGACTTTCCGACAAACTGACGTTTGCCGGGCTCGAGGTCGAAAATATCGAAACGCTGGGCGGTACGTTTGAAGGCGTGGTCGTCGGTGAGGTGAAACAGATCGAGCCGCATCCGGACGCCGACAAACTGCGCCTCTGCACCGTCGAATACGGCGAGGCCGAAACGCTGCGCGTCGTTTGCGGCGCGCCGAATGTCGCGGTCGGCGGCAAATATCCGTTCGCCACCGTCGGCACGACCCTGCCGTGCGGCATTAAGCTCAAGAAAGCCAAAATCCGCGGCGTCGAATCGCTCGGTATGCTCTGTGCCAAGGACGAACTCGGCCTCGGCGAAGACCATTCCGGTCTGCTGGTGCTGGACGCTTCGCTCAAACCCGGCACGCCGCTCGCCGCCGTCATGGGCCCGGCAGAAACCGTCTTTGAACTGGAAATCACGCCGAACCGCCCCGACTGCCTCAGCATTATCGGCATCGCCCGCGAAGTCGCCGCCATCTACGGTAAGCCGCTCAAGATGCCGTCCATCGAACTGAAAGAAAGTTCCGAGCCGGTCGAAAAAGAAGTCAGCGTGGAAGTGAAGGATTCCGGCAAGTGCCCGCGCTACACCGCCCGCGTTTTGAAAGGCGTCCAAATCGCCCCGTCGCCCGACTGGATGAAGCGCCGCCTCGAAGCCTGCGGCATCCGCTCGATCAATAACGTCGTGGATATCACCAACTACGTTCTGCTCGAAACCGGCCATCCGCTCCATGCTTTCGACTACACGTTGCTCAAGGACGGAAAAATTATCGTCCGCCACGCCGCCAAAGGCGAAAAGTTCACCACGCTCGACGGCACGGAACGCCAGCTGACTGAAGAAATGCTGGTCATCGCCGATGCCGGAAAATCTATCGCGCTCGCCGGAGTCATGGGCGGCGCCAATACCGAAATCAAAGACGACACATCCACCGTGCTGATCGAAGCCGC
>JBAZTQ010000038.1:0-25907 GCA_041661845.1 Kiritimatiellales bacterium
CCGGGCGGCAGCGATCAGCGCGGCCAGCACCAAAATCAGCACCGCCGGTTTAATCCATTTTTTCATCATCATGCCTTTCGTTTTCAGCAGCATCCGCCGCCGGTGCATTTACCATCCGGAGCGACAGCGGGTGAGCAGTCGAAGAGACCGAAGTGGACGGAACGATCGCCTTCGACTTTGAAATGTCCGGCGAAGCGGGTTTCGCCGAGCATGGCGGCTGTGTTGTCGCAAACGAGCATGACGCGTCCGGTTTCGAGGCAGTGATGATCGTCGAGGCTGAAACAGTGCGGCTCTTCCGGAATGGTGCCGAGGTACATCGCGTGCTGACCGTAATCTTCGCAGCGGTCTTCGAGTGAAGCCAGTTTGAAGGCGCGGACCGTTTGCGAGTAAAGCCGCGTCATGCCAATCTTTCGCTTCACTTCCGGATCGTGAATTTCGATTTCACGGGAAGAGACGATGCGCACGTCGGGACAGCCGACGGCGGCCATTGCGCGGCGGAAGTCTTCCGTGTAAAACGCGCCCGCAATGCACTCGCCGATCAGCACCGGATCGTCTTTGAGTTCCGCCGGAATGCGGCGCGAGGTGAAGACGTCGGAAAAATAGAGTTCTCCGCCGGGCTTGAGCACGCGGAAGATTTCTTTCAGCAGCTTTGGCTTGTCGAAGGAAAGATTCACCACGCAGTTGGAGACGACCACATCAATGGATTCATCGGCGATGCCGAGCGTATCGAGTTCTTCAATGTAGCCTTTTTTGAATTCGACGTTGGATTTCGCGAAGCCGAATTTAGCGGCCATCGAATCCTGATGGCGGACGGCGACTTCAAGCTGTTCATCGGTCATATCCACGCCGATCACGCGGCCGGATTCGCCTGCGAGTTTGGAGATCACGAACACATCGCGTCCGGTTCCGCAGCCGAGATCAAGCACCGTGCAGCCATCGAGCGCCGGAGGAATCGGTGAGCCGCAGCCGTAGAATTTGCTGAGGATTTCATCGTCGAGCTGTGCCATGATCCGGCGAATATGCGGCGGCATGGATTTCGTTGAACAGCAGGCGCTGGTTTTCAAATCCTCCTTGGTTTTGAGCACTTTTCCGTAATAGTCCTGAACATCTTTGCGGTTCACTTTCCCGGCCATTTTCCTGTCTCCTCTATCTCACTTTGCAGTTGCAGGCATCTTTGTCTGTTGCCATCAGCGGTTCCAGTACACGTATAAAAATCAATGAAGCCAGCGCGCCGCCAAAAACCGGCCCCAGCACATAAATGATAACGAACCCTCCGCACCGGTCCGGGAAGGCAGCATCGCCCCATCCGGAGAACCATGCGAAAAGACGCGGGGCCAGATCGCGGGCCGGATTGAGCCCCGCCTGAGTCAGCGGGGCCAGCAGACAAATGATGGAAGCGACGGTCAGGCCGATGAACAACGGAGCCAGCTCATGGTTCGGACGGCCCACGTTGCAACCTTCGGTCAGCGCAAAAATCATCAGCACCAGCAGGAAGGTTCCTGCGGCTTCAGCAGAAAAGGCCAGAGGGAAGGAAACAACGGCCACCGATGCCGCTCCGGGGTTCGGGTAGAATTCGCCGAAGATCATGGCCGTCTGCACTGACTCCGGAGTTCCGCGCACGATGCCGTGAATCTGTTCGAAGTGTGCGATCGAGCCGCCGAAGAGTCCGTAGAGTACGGCGGCGGCGATGAGCGCGCCGGTGAACTGTGCCAGCAGATAGGCGGGCAGCCGCTTCGGCGACATCCGCCTGCCGATGACCATAGCAATGCTGACGGCCGGGTTGAGGTGCGCACAAGAAAGATGACGCGTGGCATAAATCGCCAGTGTTACGCCGATGCCCCACGCCATGGCCACCTGAAACAGCCCCTGATGCGCGCCAAACAGAACGGTTACCGCCACGGAGCCGCAGCCGAACAGAACCAGAATGAAGGTGCCCAGAAGTTCTCCGGTGAATTCACGTTTATATTTCATTAGATTCCTTTTTAAAGTTCACTGCACGATGCGCCGCCCGCAAAGCAGGCGAAGCAGCGCGAATGCCCCAGCATGACACGGACATCCGCCGATTCCGTCAGCGAGCTGCCGAGATCATAATGCGGATGGTCATCCACCAGCGTACAGGCATAGACGCGCATTTCTCCCTGCTGCTTCACCACCATCCGGCTGAAGGCGCACATGAACCGCGCACAGGTTTGCGGCGAATGACAGGTCGTCATGCAGGTTTCGGTGATCTCCGGAGTCTCCGTGCTTCCAAGGTTCGGAAAACTGATGATCGGTGTATCGGCGGGCAATTCGGCAGATTCGAAGAACGGAAGAAAGGCCGCATCTGCGGAAGCGGTCTTTTCGCCCGGCTCGCGCCGCCGCGCGACAGAAACGTGAAACCCTGCCCGGTGCAGTTCGCCGAGCGTTTCGAGCGAGAGTTTAAACATGCCTGCGCCGCGCAACGCATCGTGTTTTCCAATGTCCGGAAAATCGAGACTGACGCGGAAGGAAAGAGGATGTTTTTTTCTGATCAGCGGAACAATGTCTTTCAGCCGCGACTGAAGCGGCCGCGTGCCGTTGGTCAGCACGAGGCAGGGGCGGAAATCCAGCGCATAGTCGAGAATCTTCACCATGTCATGCACGACAAACGGTTCGCCGCCGGTAAATGAGAACTGTTCGACTCCGAGCTCGACCGCTTCGGCGATGAACGGTTTTACATCGTCGAACTGCACCATCCACAGCCGCCGGTCGCCGGGCGAGGAGTGTTCGAAGCAGTCCGGGCAGCTCAGGTTGCAGATGGTTCCGGTGTGAAACCAGACTTCCCGCAAGCGGTGCGGATCAATAAATCCGCGCGGTTCTCCGGACGATGTTTTGAGCCATGGGTGATCGGTGCGGTGATGGCGGGACGTCATGTTTACCTTTCGTTCAAAGACCAGTCGTAATCCAGATGGCGGATATTTAAACCGCTCAGGTTTTGTCCGCTGTATTTTTCGATGAAAGCCGGGAGGGATGGAAAATCCCCGCCATACCATTTGAAGATGGAGGAGATAGCCGCATCGTTTCGGCTCCGGTCGATCACCAGTCCGGCGGGCGATGCAAGATAGCGGCGCGCCTGATCGTCGAGCTGTGCGTCCAGCTTTTCCGGTGTATAGGCTTCGCTGCGCAGCGGCGGACAGCCTTTGGCGGCGCAGACCAGCGCCATGTGGACACGCGGATCATGGTATTGTTTGCGGATGATGCCGTGTTCGAGTTCGTTCAGCGTGATCGTTTTTCCAAACAGCGGAACGACCGGCTGATCCCATGGCCCTTTAAACACATTGCCGATCTCTTTGATGCTGTGAACCGGATAATGGCCGAGAATCAACTGCAGAGTTGAAGCGTTGTAGAGATTGATCAGAAAAGCCAGCTGCTGCTTTTCATCCCAGGACTTGAATTCCGTTTCGGGTATCTGTCCGGCGGAAGCGAGATACTGCGCCAATGGGCGGGGATTGGCTGCGAGTCCTTTGTAATCCACCTGTCCGTTTTGCACGAAGGTTCTCAGTGCGCCATCATACAGGCTGATAGAAGACAACGCTTCACGCGCCGTGCGCAGGATTTCTTCCGGCGCAAGGCGCACTTTGTAATCCGGATCAGCGTGGCTGAAGCGGATGATGCCGTCGGTGCCGACGATAAAGACGGCGGGAACCGGCAGAAGATGATGCGGGTTACCCGAGGCCTCCTCCAGATTGATGCCGTAACCTTTATATTTTTCCAGCGTGGCGGCGTCCACCTCGAAGGCCAGACCGAATGCCTTGGCCGCCTCCATGGATGAATCGGAGAGCAGGGTGTAGCTGAGATGGTTTTTTCCGATGCTCTCCGCCAGTTTTGCGGGCCGGTCCGGACTGATTGCCAGAATCTGGTATCCCAGCTTGATCAGTTGCGGTTCGATGGTCTGCAACTGTGCCAGATGCATATTGCAATAGGGGCACCATCCGCCCCGGTAGAAAATCAAAACCGCCGGCTGTTTTTTTACTGCCGCGCTCAAATCGAACGAATCGCCGGAGGCGGTGTGCAGCACAAGCGGCGGAACCGGTGAGCCGACCGCCGCCGGATTTTCGCTGTACGCATTTCCCAGAAACAGTCCGGCCAGCACGGTCATCCAGATTTGTTTGTTCATTGCGTCTCCTTTGTAAATAACGTGTCTCGAAGAACCTGAATGGCATTTCTGAGGGATGCGGACTGCTTGGTGAGGCGGGCGAGCATAATTCCGCCTTCCAGCGTGACGACGACCTGCCGTGCCAGAACCGGGGCTGAAAACTCTTTGCGTATGGTTCCGCCGGTCTGTCCGGCACGGATCACCTGTGTCAACCGCCCGGTCCATTCGTTAAAAATTTTCCGAACGGCTCCGGCAAACGGGCCTGCTTCATCCGCCATTTCCAGTGCCGTGTTGCCGAAAAAACAACCGCCTTTGAATCCGGATTTCTGATGCTTGACGAGCGCCGCATCAAAAAAATTGAGCAGAGCCTGCTTGGGCGTATCCCCGGACAGCGACTCATCCAGAAACGACATGAACTCCCGCCGCTTGTACTCCAGAACCTGTAACCCCAGCTCCTCCTTGTTCAGGAAATGATGATACAAGCCGCCTTTGCGGAGTTCCGCCGCCTCAAGGATTTCTTCCACCCGTGTGGCACGGAAGCCTTTCATCTGTACCAGCCGGGCCGCTTCGTTCAATACACGGGTTTTTGTATCGATCTTCATCGGATTATTCTCCGACAGACCGGTTGGTCTGTTTTCAGGAAAATAGTCCTTCGGCAGAAGGTTTGTCAAGGCAGGGGCGCTTCCGGTTGCCGGGTTCCAATATACGGGAAATCAGCGCGACTTCAGGAAGCGGAAGGCGTCTGGCAGAACTTCGATAAGGTCGGTGGCAATCATTGCTTCCTGAGTGAGGTCATGCGCGGCAATATCGCCTGCAATGCCGTGCAGATAAACCGCCGTCATCGCCGCATCAAACGGTTCCATTCTCTGGCCGAGCAGGCCGGTCAAAAGCCCCGCCAGCACGTCGCCGGAACCGCCGGTCGCCATGCCGGGATTGCCGGTCAGGTTGACAGCCAGTTTTTTGCCCGGTTCCGCCACCACGGTTCCGGCCCCTTTAAGGATGACTGTTTGTCCGGTCGTTCCGGCGGCTTGCATCGCCTGAGTCCAGCGGTCGGTGACGGGTCCACCGAAAAGGCGTTCAAACTCTCCGGGATGAGGCGTGAGCACCACCGGGCATTTTGCCCCGGCAATTTTTTCAGGAACAACGCAGAGCGCGTCGGCGTCAAGAACCAGCGGCATCTCGCAGGTTTTCAGCAGGGACTCGACCAGCGCGCAGGTTTCGCCGCTGCGTCCAAGGCCGGGACCGATCAAAACCGCATCGCATTTTTTCCACTGTTTAATGAAAAGTTCAGGAATGTTTCCAAGGTTTGGAACCGGATGAACCATCACTTCCGGCCCGGCGGCCTGTGCGACGATGGGGTAAACCTCTTCGGGAGTCAGAACGCTGACGAGCCCTGCGCCGGAACGCAGTGCCGCCCGCGCGGCCATGGCGATGGCGCCGGTGTAGCCCTTGGAGCCGCCGATAAGCAGAACGTGTCCGCAGGTTCCTTTATGGCTGCCGCGTTCGCGGCGCGGCAGGAAAAGATCGGAACGGTCTATCAATGCGGCTTCTTCGCAGCCATCGGCGTCCTCAATAAATTCGAGAGGAATGCCGATATCGACGACTTCAACACTTCCGACGTATGGAATTGCTTCGGGCCGGATGAGCCCGGTTTTCGGCAGGCCGATCGTTACGGTGAGGTTGGCTTTGACGGCGGCTCCGGCGGCGATGCCGCTGTCCGCATCAATGCCGGACGGGATGTCGACGGAGAGAATAAAGGCGTGCTGCGCTTCGGTGTTAATCCATTCGATAAGCGGGCCCATGAAACCGCGCGGGGCACCTTTGGAGCCGGTGCCGAGCAGTCCGTCAATAATCATGGCCGGCCATGCTTTCGGGAACAGGTCGTTTGTGCTGTGGATTTCTTTGGGAACGATTCCGGCGCGCACCATTTTTTTCAGATGGATCTGTGCATCACCTTTAATCCGGCTCTGTGATCCGCACATCCAGACTTCGATATCGAGATCGGTTTCAGAGAGTTCAGTGGCGGCAGCGAAAACGTCGCCGCCGTTGTTGCCGGTTCCGGCGATCAGCAGAACCGACTGTCCTCCGTGGCTTGCCAGCACATCGCCGGCAATATCAGCAACACTTTGTCCGGCGCGGCGCATAAGCTCTTCGCCGGGAGTGCCGCCTTCGATAGTGCGGCGTTCGAGTTCGCGCATTTCCGCTGCGGAGACGGTTTTCATAGACGGTATTCTGCCATGGCGGCAAGCATTTCGCGAACCGCGTTTTCCAATCCTTGGAAAACGGCACGGGCGATAATGCTGTGGCCGATGTTGAGGGTGTCCAGATGCGGAATCGTTAAAATACCGGTGATGTTGCCGAGGTTGATGCCGTGGCCGGCATTGACCTGCAAGCCCAGGGCGTGCGCGCACTTCGCACCGGTAATCAGTTTTTTCAGGAGCTGTTCCGCCTTGGCGGCATCAGTTGCGTCGCAGAAGGAACCGGTGTGCAGTTCAACGACGCGTGCGCCGGTTTTCGCGGAGGCTTCAATAATTTTTTCGTCGGCTTCGATAAAAAGGCTGACGATGGAACCGTTGTCCTGAAGCCGTTTGACAGTTTTTTCCAATGTCTGGAAATTTCCGATGACATCAAGACCGCCTTCGGTGGTGAGTTCGGCGCGCTTTTCCGGAACGAGGCAGACTTCAGCCGGTTTAACATCAAGGGCGATCCGAACAATCTCTTCAGAATTGGCCATTTCGAGGTTGATCGGAAGCGGGCAGGCTTTGCCCAGGCGGTAAACGTCGGCGTCCTGGATGTGGCGCCGGTCTTCACGCAGATGAACCGTGATGCTGACGGCTTCGGCCTGTGCGCAGATTTTCGCGGCTTCAAGCGTGTCCGGATAAACCGTTCCGCGCACCTGCCGCAAGGTTGCTATGTGATCGATGTTAACGCCGAGTTTCATGTGCAGTCTTTTTCCCGTGTTGCAACGGATCGTACACCAGACAGGCGGAGGTGTTCCAATCCCGAACGACTTCGAGCGCACGGTGTGCGCCGCCGAAGAGCGTGCGCAGGTTGCGTCCGTGTTCCGGATGTGCGGTGAGGCCGATACTGACGGACGCTTTAATCCGTTTTCCGCCGGAACTGAACACTTCTTTCTGCACCGCTTCGCGCAGCCGTACAGCGAGCATTTGCCCTTGCTGAAGGGTGCAGGGAGCGAGCACAAGAAAGTCGTCGCGGTGAAAACGTCCGATGAGATCGCAATCGCGTGTCAGTCGCTGAAGCACGCCGCTGACGCCGGCCGTCACATCGCCGGCCGCGGTTTCGCCGTGCAGCTGGATGATTTCATCAATGCGGTTGATGCCGACGCAAAGCAGGGCGGCCGGCTCTTTTTTCCGGCGTATTTCATCAAGATACTTGCGCATGTAGGAGCCGACGGAAGCAGGTTTGAGTACACCCGTGAGAGGATCAAGTGCCGCGTTTTTATCTTCACGGCTGAGTACGCCGAGTTCTCCGGCGGTTTTTTCGTTCGCCGGTGCGGCCGAAGAAGCCGCTATACAGAATGGAAGCGGATTTTCAAAACTGACGGTTTCCAGTGCACCGGTCGCCGCGTCGATGATTTGCTGTGTATTGGCGCCGTGCGTTGGAAAACTGCTGATTCCGATGCGCAGAGCGTTTATGCCCGGCACGGCGGCGGCTGCTTTTTTCAGATCGGCAACCATGCGCTGTGCCACAGCAGGTATATTAGATTCGTCCGTATCGATGATGGCGGCGACGCAATCGTCGCGGAACAGGCAGCCTTTATCATGTGCAATCCGGACGATTTTCTTCAGTTCGTTGAGCAGTTCTTCCTGCACGCGCCGTTTGCCGGGCTCTTCAGTGCGGAACTGCACAACAAAGACGCCGAAGCCGGAAGATGCGCGGTTGATTTTGCTGAGGTACCGGGTGACCTGGATGAAGAAAAAATCGTTGCAGTCCTCAACCGTTGTGAGCGCCTCCTCGCTGAGCTGGATCATCCGGTGGAAACGGTAGGTGCTGCTGACCAGAGTGATGACCGCGAATGAAATACCCGTTACAAGCAACAGCTGCCCGGCTTGCGCCAAGGGCAGCTGTGCTACCGAAGAAAACTGTAGGATGGAACTCAGCATGTAAAGACCGCTTCGGGGAAGCGCGGCGCGTACTAGTAATAAAGTACGAATTCACCGCGACGGTTGGCCGCCCAGGCTGCTTCGTCATGTCCTGCAGCGGCCGGCTTTTCTTCGCCGTAGCTCTTGGTCTGAATGCGGTCGGCACCGATGCCGAGACCGGCCAGATAAGCACGGATAGCCTGTGCACGGCGTTCGCCCAGAGCGAGGTTGTATTCGTTGCTGCCGCGTTCATCACAGTTGCCTTCGATAATCACCGCATGAGCGTCGTTTTGTTTGAGATCCTGTGCAACGGTGTCAATTTTAGAACGTTCGGTGTCGGCTACCTGCGAGCTGTCATAGTCAAAATAAACCGGAGCAAACACGCCGGGATGTTCTGTGCCGCCCGTGAAGCGGTCGCCCATGGCAAAAGATCCGTTGGCGCCATCACTGCCGTAAAGACCGTCCGAACCGGAAACACCGGCCGGGTTCTTTTTCAGGCTTTTGCAGCCGGTGAGAGATGAAACCGCCAGCAACAGACACATACCTACAATAAAAGAAGCACTTTTCTTCATGACAACGAACCCTCGCATTTAACTTTTTCCTACTGCGGCGAACAAGCGGGCGAATACCAGCTTCCGCTACCTTGGAGTAAAGCTACCGGACGGTCGCTGACTGTGTCAAGGAGGTAGAGGGACGATTGGTGATTAACGGAACGGGCGGCAACGATATGCCGTCCGTCCGGCGCCCATGACGGATCCTCATAATCGGCTCCGTCGCAGTTCAGATAGACCGTCTGGCCGTTAGACGGCTGGATGACGGCGATGACATATTGTCCTCCGAGCCGGCTGGAGCAGGCGATCAGACCGTTTGGCCCCCAGTCGGGAGCAGCGTTTTCCGTTCCTCGGCTGCTGATACGCCGCGGGGTGCCGCCTGTGCGGGAAATAATGTAGAGCTGAGGTCTGCCGGTGCCTCCCTGATCGGAAGCATACACCAGCTGACTGCCGTCCGGGGACCAGTCCGGGCTGGCTTCGGCAACGCGCGGCGTATTGGTCAGCCGGGTCAGTTTTCCGGTGCGGATATTTTTGATGTAAAGTTCCGGGTTTCCGTCTTTGGACAGAATCAAGGCGATGTCTTTGCCGTCGGGCGAAACCGCCGCGCCGGTATTCAGGCCGCCGTAACCGGCCAGCGTTGTACGCTGGGTGCGGGCCAGATCAATCCGGCAGATGTCGGGGAAATCCCGCATATACGAGGTATAGACGATGCTGTTGCCGTCCGGACCCCAGTTCGGACCGATTGCGATATGTTTCTCGCCGGTAAGCTGGCGCACGCCGCCGCCATCCCCGTCACAGAGGTAGAGTTCCTTTTTCCCGGTGCGGTTTCCGACCAGTACGATGCGCATAGAGGCGATTCCTTTATGTCCGGTAACGGCCTCGACAATATCGTCCGCCATGCGATGGGCGAGCGCGCGGGCCTGGCCGGCCGGCATGCCGTAGTTTTTCGAGAGAACAACCGTTTGATTATTCAGCCGTACAACCTGACAGCCGGCGTTCAGATTGCTGCCGGAGGGCGAGGCTGTTCCGTTTACCCGGATGGCACCGCCGCCGCGCACCGGATCAAACCATCCGGAAAGACGCAGATCTTTTTCCAGAGTTTTAAAAAATGTTTGCGAGGCAGGGTCTCCGGCTGTACGCAGGCCGGAAAGATCAATGGTGATTTTGCTGTCGGCGGATTTAACGACGCGCACCTGGGCAGGAGTCAGTTGTGCCGTCAGGATTATGCAGAGACAAACAAATAGACGCTTTTTCATAGCGTCTATCCTTAGCGCAATGATCCGGAGGAGGAAAGTTGATTTTCCGGAAAACAGGGCCCGATTATCTATGAACGCGGATTTGGTAGAACCCGGAAGACATCTGTATCCGGTTGGTGGCGGTATCTTCGAATTCGCTTCCTGCGGCGGTCTGAATAAAGGTAAAGCCTGAGGTGAGATTGGATGTCCAATAGACATCGTATTGCCGGTCGGGCTTGCGGGCCCAGTTGAATTTGCGGCCGGTCGTTTTAGTTAGAAGTAATACATCGTTTGCGTCCGCAGGATTGAGCCCCGCCAGATACGTTTGCAGATAAGTCAGTCCGTTCGTTCCCGTTTGGTTCGGCATGGCGTTGGTAACGCCGCCGAAATAGTGCTGCTCCCACCAGTCGGCAATTCCGTCTTTGTCGGTGTCGACAATTGTTCCTGCCGGTTCCGTATCCATTACGGACAGTTCATCGAAGTAAACAGAGGCGGGGGATTCGTTGGCGATCAGCAGTGATTCAATCTGCGAACTGGCGGAGTAAAGGCCGAGATTGTCGGCAACATTTGTTCCGTTGACGCTCAATATCCATTTCATATTGCCGTAGTCGCAGAAAACATCGAAACGGTTCCATGTATTAGTCTGTACCGCAACATTCAGCCGGATGGGCGTTTGATTGCTGTAGACCACCACATTCAGATTGGTGTTGATGAAAAAAGCGACGCTGGTACTGGCGTTGGTCACAACAGGATCCGCATCCGGAGCGGCGGTGATAAAGGCTTGAAAACTGGTCCACACAGAAGTTCCGCCGCTTGAAATCGCATGGGTGACGGTGCCGGACTGGATTTCCAAGGCCTTTGAACCGTTTGCGAACACATTCGACTGAACTACCGTTGTTCCGGATAGATTTGTCCATCCGTTCTGTGTGCTGACAGAACCTGGACTCAAAGTATCGAATGTTTCCGCAAATGGAAGCGGGGATGCCGCCGCCGACAGTGAAACAGCCATAACCGCTACTAAGCAACTCATTTTCATATTATTGATAGTAGCAAAACAGTACCGATTTGGGAAAGGTTAATCGGAGAGTTCGAACACGATAACGATGTTGAGATCGGGCAGGTCGGCGGGCGGTGCCGGCAGCCGGGATGTGGCGTTTAATGCGCTTTGCACCGACTGATCAAACTGCCCGTTGCCGGAGCGGCGTGTTATAGATTTTAAAGCAACGATCCCGTTGCGCTCGACCCGGACGGTTGCTGTTACCGTCAGGCCGATCGGCGCCCCGGCGGGCTGCTGCCAAACGGCGTACATTTGCTGCTTAACACTGTCGTAATACTCGTCAAACGGTCCCCGCATTCCGCCACCCGAGCCCGAACCGGAACCCGAACTTGATCCTCCACGCCCTGACCCGGAACCAGTCGCTGCGCTGTTAAGGGCATTTCGAAGTCCGCTATAATCAACAGCCGGACGCGATGATGTACCTTGTTTTGTTTTCGAGGCAGCAGCGGGTGTTCCTCCTTGCCGCACCTCTTTCAGCCTTTGTTCAAGGGTCTTCGGTTTAGGCGGCGCGTTAGTGACAGCCGGTTTTTTACTTTCCGCCTTTTTTGGCGGCGTGTTGGTTTCAACTTTTTGGGGCGGAGTATTAGTGACAACCGGCTTGAGAGCCGGTTTTTTTTCAGGCTTCGGTTTGGGCTTCGGCTTCGGTTTCTGTTCAGGCTCGGACTGCATTTCCGGTGCCGGTCCGGGAGCTGCTTCAGCCGCTGGCTCAGACGCCGGGGCCGGGCCGCCGGCCAGATCAACAAAAGTAATGACCTCCGGTTTCGGGGCGCATCCGCGGAAAGACGACATCAAAATCGTCAGGAGGATTATAAGTCCATGCGCGACGGAAACCCGCCCGAATACTTTTTTTGCCAGGGATTTTTTCACTTTTTAATACGGCTTTTATTCGCCCTGTGTCACCAGTCCCATGGTCTTGATCTGGGCTGTTTTTAAAACCTGTATCACTTCCACCACTTTGCCGTAATCAAGCTTTTCATCGGCCCGCACATAGACCGGCGTTTTCGGTTCATTCATGCCGATCGTTTTCATTTTTTCTTCCAGCCGCTGGATGGAAATCGCCGCGCCGTCCAGCGTCAATCCCTCTTTTACGGACAGTTCGATCGTGTGGTGTTTTTCCGTCAGATCCATCGGGCCGGCCTTGGCATTGGGCAGGTTGACCGGAAGACTTTGCTCAATGATGGGCATGGTGATGATGAAAGCAAAGAGCAGGAGAACGATAATATCCATCAGAGAAGTAATGTTGATTTCATTGCTTTCGCGGAGCGCGATCAGACTGGTTTTTCTTCTTCTCCTTCTCACGCGCGGCTCCTTTATTTAGAATAATCCAGCATGAATTCCTGCTGAATGCGTCCCGTGAATTCCTGCGAAAAATTATCCATTTGCACCGAGAGATAGCGGATGCGGGTTGCCAGCAGGCTGTATCCGATCGTGGCGGGCAGCGCCACCAGCAGTCCGGCTACGGTACACAGCAGCGCGCCCGAAATGCCCGGAGCCACGGCGGAAAGCGTGGCGGAACCGGCAGTCGCCATTCCGCTGAAAGTCCCCATTACACCCCAGACAGTTCCCAGCAGCCCGAGGAACGGGCCGACGCTGACAGCGGTTCCCAGCAGGCCCATCAGGCTTTCCAGTTCAAGTGCTTTATCCGCCAGCGCACAATCCGCCGCATCGCGTATGACATCCATCTGATGTGTATCAAGCCGTCTTTGCCCCTGCGGGTAGACGTTGCCCATAAGAATTTCATCGCGGTCAACGCCGATCAGGATAAGCTGCTCGATCAGCGCTTTGCATCCTGCACCATAGATTGCGTCGAGCGGGGTTTCCGGCATGTGCTGTTTTTTTACAAACAGATTGGTCACGCGGGCCTGTTCACGGAAAACTTTCAAAAACCGGTTGCTGGCCAGCCGGGCGGCGCGCAGCTGGGTGAACTTCGTCAGCATCACCGTCCAGGCTCCCACCGAAATGAACACCAGTATGAGAACAATCACTTTTCCGTTCAGCTCGCTTTGACGGAACGCCAAGCCGATATTGGCCAGCATCAGAGGTGAAAGCAGTACGTTCATAATTCGCGATCTCCGTTTTTCAATATTTGGAAAAATTGACCTGTATTCTCCAATGTTTGGAAAAACAGTACAGTTTTTTTTCCAAACATCGTAAAAATCAATTATGCTCCGCCGCATGAAAAAAATCCCGCCGGCCTTGCTGGTCATCTTCCTGCTGCTGATTTCAATGCTTCTGACCGGAGCCGCACCGGCGCATCCGCCGGAGGTGCGCGCGATCTGGGTGACCCGGTTTGACTATAAAAAGCCTGCCGACGTGGAAGCGGTGGTCGCCAACTGCGCCCGTGCCGGGTTTACTGACATTTTTTTCCAGATTCGCGGCAACGGCACCGTCTTTTACCCGAGCAGAACAGAGCCGTGGGCTTTTGAGCTTACCGGCGAAAACGCCTCGACAACCGGACGGAGTCCGGGGTGGGATCCGTTGAAAACCGCCGCGGACAGCTCGAAGAAGCACGGCATCCGCCTGCATGCCTATATGAATGTGCTGCCGGGCTGGCGGGGCATTCAGGATCCTCCGCGCTCTGCCGGGCAGAACTGGACGGCACATCCGGAGTGGTTCATGGTCGATGCGCTCGGTCAGCGCATGCGCCCGACCAGCGGCTGGTATACTTTTCTGAATCCGGCGCTGCCGGAAGTCCGCCGGCATCTGACGAAACTGGCGGCCGAGCTGGCGCACTACGATATCGCGGGGCTGCATCTCGACTACATCCGCTTCCCTTACGACTACAAGGACGTGGCACCTCAGCTTTATCCGAAAGCTTCTCCGGCGGAGATCGCGAAGCGATCCGATTTCTCTTACGACCGGTATTCTATGGAGCAGGTTAAGCAGCACTGCAAAGGCAACTGGGGGACGTTCCGCCGCGACGCGGTGTCGCAGGTCGTCGCCGCTCTGAATCAGACCTTCAAGGCGCAGCGCGGCCCGCAATGCATCGTCTCCTCCAGTGTGCTGGCCGATTTTGACAAGGGGTACAGCACTTCTTTTCAGGACAGCCGCCGCTGGGCCAAAGAGCAGGTTGTGGACTGGCTGGTGCCGATGAATTACAATCCGCAGCTTTTTGATGAACGGCTCAGTAAAATGCGCAAGTCACTGGGTCGCGGCGCGACCTCCGCGCAACTGGTGGTGGGAATTGACTGCAAGGCCGATCTGTCTGAAATCCGCCGTCAGATTGCCGCCGTGCGCAAAGCGGGCTGTCATGGCTATGCGCTGTTTGCCTATTCCTGCCTTTTTGAAAACCATCGGCCGACGGCCAAGGGCCGGGCGCTGGCCGCCGGTATCCGGTAAGAAAAAAAACGTCTCCTGCATGAGCGGGAGACGTTTTTTAAACGGGAGGATTTCAGGCTACTTCAGCTGGGCGGGCATTTCCACGTCGAGTTCAGATTTCTGCACCGGTTTGGCGGCCGCTTTTTTCTGCGCGGTGACTTCCTGCTGTTCAACCGTCGCTTTTTCAGCCCGGAAAAACTTATTGAGCTGGTCAGCGGCATCGCGCGCCTTGGCTTCGTCGCCTTTCAGACGGTAAGCCTGGAAAAGTCCCATCCAGACACGGCCGCTGCGCGGCGTGATTTTTGCGGCTTTTTCCATGTACTCCAGGCCTTTTGAAAGCTGTTTCTGCAGAATAAGGCTTTGGCCGAGATTGAGCAGGGCACCAGCCATGGTCGGACTGTTTTTAACGAGAATCGTGTAAACCTCTTCCGCCTGTTGCGGACGGTTGAGCGCCAGATAAATACCGCCTGCGCCGATCAGCTGTGACGGATTGCCTGCTTTGACAAATCCTTTGCTCTGTTCCAGATAGCTGCGCCGGGCGTTTTCGAGAACCTTCACGCCGTATTTCTGAATCGCCGGATCGTTAATGAGTGTCGCGTATTCCGGAATGTCACGCACCAGAATGACGGTTGATCCGTCAAAATAGACCAGCTTCCAGGCTTTGGATGCAATCAGGCGGTTGGCCAGTGCTCCGGCGTCCGGCCAGCATCCGTTGAGAACGACAGCGTGCGGATTCCATTGCGACAGGATCGTTTTCCACGCGCCGGCCTGGCCGAGCAGGGCATTATTGAGCGTCTTGTAGAATTCGGTTCCGTAAAACGATGTGCGCGTATCGCAGAAAACTCTGCGCGATGGATCCTGCAAGGCGAGATAACCGCCGTCGTGCGCAATGTTCATGATACTTTTCGGAAAATCTTTGCGGGACAGAATGCCGGACGCGGCAACCGGGAAAGAGCCCTCTTCGACGCCCAGTCCGAAATGCGAGGCGCTGCCGATGGTGGTGTAAGCCCGGTTGGTGATTAATGAGCCTATGGAAGCCAGTATCAGAACCAGTGCAATGAGCGAAAGCAGATCATGAAGCATGGTTTCGCTGGTTTTAAAAACCGTGGTCAAAGTGCGGGACAGGTATCCGCTGACGGCGTTAAAGCTCAGAATCATGAAGGGGAAGGCAAGGAATGCGAACAGTGGCAGTGAACCGATAGAACGTACGGTCAGAAATGCGCCGACCAGCGCCAGCATAGTGAGCATGGCCGGAAGCCGTTTTTGCAGGGTGATCAATCCGCCCGCACCGAGGATCAGCGCGAAGACGGTCAGACTGCTGATAAAGCCCGGCGGGAAGCTGTTGCTGAAAAGCGAAATCCATTCCAGTTCCTCTGTGCCCGTAAGCAGAGTCCAGTTGGCCAGAATGTGGCGGTGCAGGTTGATCGCGTTCGGATTGATCAGCGTCACCAGCAGCGCAATTGCGGAGAGCGCAAAGAGTTTTGTGGTCAGCGGCGTCACCATGGTGGTGCGCGAAGCCGTGCGGGTTTCCTGCCAATTTTCGATGGCAAAGAATAAAATAAGAACCGGTCCGAAGAAGAACGACGGGTGCATATTGGTCCAGAGCACCTGCAAAACCAGCAGAAGAATGGCCAGCCGATTGAAATTTTTCACACGGTAAAGCAGCGTCAGGAACAGCGCGGTGAAAAGCATGAAGAATGCGCCCGGGCCGGGATTGAATACGGGGAGCATCAGTCGTGCGCAGAGCAGCAGCGCCAGACCCTGGCTTAACGGGCCGCCCCATTCCCTGCTGAAGCGGAACATCAGCAGGAAAGCCGCCAGCACCACAAAAACATGAACCAGCGTGACGAGTTTGCTGCCGCCCAGCGACCAGAGGAGATAAACCAGACTGTTATAGAGCGGATTCATATTAATCCACTGTTTGCCGGCCATGGTATAGGCGAGCGGATCCGCACTGACGCTGCCCGCCTGTCCCAGCGCAATATGCGTGAAAATGCCGGGGCTGCTGATGGTGCGTATGCCGGTGAGGGCCAGAAGGATGAATCCGAGGATAACCAGAACAAGGCCGAGCGATTTTTTGTTACTCATAAAGCAAAAACTCCCTGGTTGAAACAATGAGCCGGATTTTAGTGGCACAAGCTTTTTTTACAAGCAGGAAACCCGTAAACCCCGCCCGTTGTTTCTAAAAGAGGTTCATTTGAGAATCATCCGGTTTTTTGCGCCGCGTACGGTGTTGCGCCAGCTTCGGAGCTCCCTCAGCCTCAAACTCGCCTTCTTCAAGGTTGTGTAAAATCTCGTTGGCCCGTTCGAGTACCGAGGCGGGCAGCCCGGCGAGCCGTGCGACGTGAATGCCGTAGCTTTTATCCGCCGCGCCGGGAACAATCTTGCGCAGGAAGGTGATCTGGTCGCCGCGTTCCTTCACCAGCACGTTGGCGTTCTGTACGCCCGGCATCGTCAGGCTCAGGTCGGTCAGCTCGTGATAATGCGTCGCAAACAGTGTTTTTGCGCGCACCGCCGGATTGGTGCAGAGGAATTCCGCCACCGACCACGCAATACTGATGCCGTCGAACGTACTGGTGCCGCGCCCGATCTCATCGAGCACGATCAGACTCTTCGGCGTCGCGTTGTTCAGAATGTTGGCGGTTTCCTGCATCTCCACCATAAACGTGCTGCGTCCGCGCGCCAGATCGTCGCTGGCACCGACGCGCGTGAACACGCGGTCAACCAGGCCGATTTTTGCCTGCGAAGCCGGAACGAACGAACCGATGTGCGCCATAATCGTAATCAGCGCCACCTGCCGGATGTAGGTTGATTTTCCCGCCATATTCGGGCCGGTGATTACGATCAGCTGGTGGTCGCCGCAGTTGAGCGTCGTGTCGTTCGGTACGAACCGTTCGGCGTCCGGCATCTGTTCAACCACTGCGTGGCGTCCGTCCTGAATAATCAGTTCGTCGCCGTCGCTCATCGCGGGCCGCACATAGCGGCGGGTCAGCGCGTTTTCGGCGAAAGAAGCCAGCACGTCGGCTTCGGCGATGGCGCGCGCGTTGCGCTGGATTTCGTCAATGTGTTTGACGACTTCATCGCGAAGCTGGGTGAACAGTTCGAACTCCAGCGCGACAGCCCGTTCCTGTGCACCGAGGATTTTGTTTTCATACTCCTTCAGCTCCGGCGTGATAAAACGCTCGGCGTTGGTCATCGTCTGCTTGCGGGTATAGGTTTCCGGCACCATCGAAAGATTACTGTTGGTGATTTCAATGAAATAGCCGAACACCTGATTGAAGCGCACTTTGAGCGACTTAATGCCGGTACGTTCCTGTTCCGACGCTTGGAATTCCGCCAGCCACTGCTTGCCTTTACCGGCCGCGTCGCGCAGTTCGTCGAGTTCCGCCGAAAAGCCGCGCCGGATCATGCCGCCGTCTTTGGTCGAAACCGCTGGTTCGTCGTCGATCGCCTCGTCGATCATTTTTCCAATGGCTGGAAGTTCGGTCAGCGAGGATTCCAATGTTTGGAAGCTTCCGTTCGCCGCCAGCAGTTCTTTGAGTTTTGGAAGCTGGTCGAGCGATTCGCCGACGGCGCGCAGGTCGCGCGCGTTGCCGCCTCCGGAGCCAAGCCGCGACATAATCCGTTCCAGGTCGCGCATTTCGCCGAGCAGTTCGCGCACTTCCGCCAGCAGCGTCCGGTTGGCGGTAAACGCTTCGACGGCGTCGAGCCGTGCGTTGATGGATGCCAGATCGCTCAGCGGACGGATAATCCAGTCACGCAGCATCCGCGCGCCCATCGCTGTGCGTGTGGTATCGAGTACGGAAAGCAGTGTGGATTTCGGACCTTGCCGCGCCGGATTGAGCGGCGCGACCAGTTCCAGATTCATCACCGTCGTTTCGTCGAGCAGCAGATAGTCGTCCGGATTTTTTACCTGAATGCGGCGGACATGCGCGAGATTACGGCGCAGGCCGGTGTTTACATAATAAAGAACAGCGCCGGCGGCGCGCAGTCCGAGCGGCGAATTTTCGCAGCCGAAGCCTTTCAGCGAATGAACTTTGAAGTGGCGCAGCAGAACGTCTTCGGCGCTGGCGGATTCAAACGTCCAGTCCTCGCCGACGGTTTTGAGCGTCCGGCCGATGACGGTTTGAATTTCGGTGTCGTCCGCCGCGGCTTCAGCGACGATACATTCCTGCGGTGCGTAGCGCGCAAGGTTTCCGGCGAGCGCGCCCGCGCCGGCCGACTCTTCAATCCAGAATGCGCCGGTTGAAAGATCGAGCATGGCGAGGCCGAAGCGTCCGCCTTCACGGACGAGCCCGGCGAGATAATTGTTCTTTGTGCGGTCGAGCGATGTTTCATCAAGAATGGTTCCGGGCGTCACCACGCGGGTGATTTCGCGCTTCACAATACCTTTGGCGGCAGCGGGATCTTCGACCTGTTCGCAGATGGCGACTTTCCTGCCCGCCTCGATCAGCTGGGCGAGATAGCCGTCGGCGGCATGATACGGAATTCCGCACATGGGAATGTCGTGGCGCTTGGTCAGCGTGATGTCGAGAATGCGTGCCGCTTCCTTGGCGTCCTCCATGAACATTTCATAGAAATCGCCGAGGCGGAAAAAGAGCAGCGTGTTTTCCGGCAGTTCCCGGCGGATGCGCCGGTACTGATCCATCATCGGTGTGCTCTTGGCTGTCGTCATAGGCCCGCCAAGCTAACAAAGCCGCCGCCCGATGTCTGGAATTTTCCGCTCGAAATTTATGTGAAGCATTCGGCAAAGGTGGAACGTGACCGTCTGGCTTTTGGAGTGCGGCGGCTTGACGACGCTTTGAAAGCGCTGTCGAGCCAGCGCACTCCATATTTCCCGAAAACCGCTGTCCAAAACCGGGACGGACGGCTATTTTCAGCTCCGTAGTGCAAGAGCAGTTCGCTTTTTAAAAGGAGTATCGTTGATGAAAAGATGGATCGTAATAGGACTTACAGTCACGGCGGCATTTCAGCTTTGGGCTCAATCGCCGGAAATGTTCCGCTATCAGGGACGGCTGGTGAATGGCACCAATCTGGTCAACGCCACGCTGCCGATGAGCTTTAAGCTCTATGACGCACTGAGCGGTGGAACTCGGCTGTATGAGGATTCCAGTTCGGTTCTGGTGGCGGACGGACTTTATTCCACAATGATCGGCGACAATACGGTTTATGGTTCCCTGACCAACGCGATGACCAACGCGGCGGTTTATCTCGAACTGACCGTTAACGGCGAAACCCTTGCGCCCCGCGAACGGTTGGTCTCGGTTCCGTATGCGTTGAATGCACCTGCACCAACTCCGGTTACGGTTGGTGACCCAACGGCAGTCACCAGAGAAGCAGTAAATGCCCGCTGGACAAAAAATACCTACGCCAACGGCGACATCACCATGAGTGATCGGGATACCGGCCTCATGTGGCTCTATAATGCCAATCCATGCGGCGCGACAAACTGGGATGCTGCGGTGACCTTTTGCAGCAATCTAGTTTACGCCGGATATTCTGATTGGCGGCTACCAAGTAAAACTGAATTGGCGGCGCAACTTTATGCCGCCGAATATTTCATAAATTTTAAAAATGTATGGATGAGTGACTCCTATTGGTCTGGCACCTTAAACCCGTCAAGGGGATCAAATGATGTGTGGAGCATTAGGATGAATGACGGATCACTTAGTGACGGCGGACCAAAAACCGAAAATTACTATGTGTGGCCGGTGCGCGGCGGACAGTAACCCATGAAAAAACGGTTTTACATTTGTTTGCTGATCGCAATGGCCGTCAATGGCTATGCGGCTTACAGCAACGCTACGCTGAACATCACAAGTTGCGGCGGCACCATATCCGGCGGCGGTTATGTCAATAGCGGTTCGGTTGTGCCGGTGGGTGGTCAGGTTGCGCAGTCGGTCTCGTTCTGCAACTGGTCCGGCTTCGCCGCCGGTTTCATCCTTCAGCCCGGAACCGCTTTCAGCGGCCTGCCGGACGAGCTGAATCCCGACAACGACCGCGACGGCTTGCTTGATGACGAAGAAATTATTGCTGGCTCAAACCTCTACAACCGTGATACCGACGGCGATGCTCTGGACGATTTCGCCGAAGTCAAAACCTACGGAACCAGTCCGATACTGGCCGACAGCGACGCCGATGGCATGAACGATGACCGCGAGCTGGTTGCCGGAACTTCACCGACTAACCGAAACAGCACTTTGTCAGTCGCGTGTACCCTTTTGCCAAACGGACAGAAAAAGCTATCGTGGTTCGGAGTTCAGGGCCGCGCTTATACCTTCCAGTATTCCGACTCGCTGAAAACCGATTGGCAGTCCAATCCGTTCGAAATTGCCGGAACCGGTGCTGTAATTTCATTCACCGATTCCGGCGCCTCATCGAACCGCTTCTACCGCGTAAAGGTTCGAGCGGCAGAATAAATGTAGATGCGCCCGGACTGGGTCAATTATCCCAACCGTTATTACCGCGTATCAATGTCGCAGTAATATTTTTCCTGTAGGCGCGGGCGGTGACCGCGCTTTTGCCGCGCCCATCGGACGCGGCTACAGTTCCGATTCACGGCTGTTGGGTGGAACGTGTCGTCCCGGGCGTTTTAAAATCAAGCGTGCGCGGAGCGCCCGCTCCACCTCATTGCGGAATGTATTTACAAGGCAACCGGGACGGTTGCGATACGTACCGCAGGCGTCCCGCCTGCCGCCAGAGCACTCTTGAAAGAAATTCCTCTGTGATCTCTGCGGCGAGAAAAATGCAGTTACGCGTGATAATCCTGAATCGGGCGGACGGTCCACTCTTTGCCATCGATGGCTTTGATGGCGCCGAGAGTGGCGCGGGCGCCGGACTCGGTGGTGACGATCGGGATGTTCCGCAGGATGCACTCGGAGCGGATTTTTATTTCGTCCATGCGTGAGACCGGTCCGCTGGGCGTGTTGATGACCATGGCGATTTTTCCGTCCTGCATGAAGTCGATGATGTTCGGGTGCTGCCCGCTGGCGAGTTTGCAGGTTTCGATGACTTTGAGACCTGCTTCACTCAGCGCTTTGCCGGTTCCTTCGGTCGCCGTCAGTGTGAAGCCGAGGCCGACGAGCGCTTTACCGATTTCGACCATCCAGCCTTTATCGCGATCAGTGGCGCTGAGGAATACGCAACCTTCGGACGGAAGCATTTGTCCGGCGGCAATCTGTGATTTCCAGTAGGCCATCTCGAAAGTTTTATCGATACCCATCACTTCGCCGGTGGATTTCATTTCCGGGCCGAGGATCGGGTCTACGCCCGCAAAGCGGTTGAACGGAAAGACCGCTTCTTTGACGGCGTACCAGCTCAGTTTCGGGCGGAAGCCGACAAGTCCGAGTTCCTTAAGTGTTTTGCCGACGGCGATTTCGGTGGCGATCTTTGCCAGCGGTACGCCGGTGGCTTTCGAAACGTACGGTACGGTGCGCGAGGCGCGCGGATTGACTTCGATGACGTAGATGTCACTGCCTTTGACGGCCATCTGCGCATTCATCAGCCCCTTGACGTTGAGTTCGAGCGCCATGCGGGTGCAGGCCGCTTCGATTTCGAGGACAATCTTCGGATCGAGCGAGTAGGGCGGAATCGAGCAGGCGCTGTCGCCGGAATGAATCCCGGCGGCTTCGACGTGCTGCATGACGCCGCCGACATAAACGTCTTTGCCGTCGCAGACCAGGTCAACATCGATTTCGATGGCGTTTTCGAGGAAGCGGTCGATCAGTACCGGATGGCCCGGGCTGGCGTTGAATGCGGCGTGTGTGAACGGCACGAACTCGGTTTCGTCGTAGGCGACCATCATCGCGCGTCCGCCGAGTACGAACGACGGACGGATCATGACGGGGAAACCGATGCGGTGCGCGATTTTAAGCGCGTCGTCCATCGTTTTGGCCGTGCCGCTTTCCGGCTGTTTGAGGTCGAGCTTGATGATCATCTGGCGGAAGAGTTCGCGGTCTTCGGCCATTGCGATACTCTTCGGCGACGTTCCAAGGATCGGAACGCCGGCAGCCAGCAGGCGGTCAGCGAGATTAAGCGGAGTCTGTCCGCCCATCTGAACGATCATGCCGATCGGGTTTTCCTGTTCGTAGATGTTCATCACATCTTCAAAGGTCAGCGGCTCGAAATAAAGTTTGTCGGAGGTGTCGTAGTCGGTCGAAACGGTTTCCGGGTTCGAGTTGACCATGATGGCTTCGTAGCCCATTTCGCGCAGCGCCATGACGGTGTGTACGCAGGAATAGTCGAACTCGATACCCTGGCCGATCCGGTTCGGGCCGGAGCCGAGCACAATAATGCTCTTCTTGCCGGTTTTGCGGATTTCGTTGAGGTCGCCGTAGCTGGAATAGAAGTAAGGCGTGGCGGCTTCGAACTCGCCGGCGCAGGTGTCTACCAGCCGGTAAACCGGAATGACCCCGGCTTTTTTGCGTTCTTCGCGGAAAGCGAGCGGATCCTGGCCGCGCAGTACGGCGATCTGGGCGTCGGAGAAACCGTTGAGTTTGACCTTTTTGAGCAGGTCAACGTCGAGCGGCTTGTCTTTGGGCGAGTCGAGAAGCTCGCGCTCCATTTCGACGATTTGCAGAATGTTGTCGATGAACCACGGATCAATCTTGGTGATTTCGGCGATCTTCTGAATCGTGTAGCCCTGCTTGAGCGCAACCTTGATGGCGATGCACCGCTCGGTCTTGGTGCGGGTCAGCCATTCGTCGAGCCGCGCGAGCGGCACTTTGGCTTCGGCTTTCAGGTCGAGACCGTCGACGCCGATTTCCAGCGAGCGGAACGCTTTCTGGAGTGCTTCTTTAAAGTTGCGGCCGATCGCCATCGTTTCGCCGACCGACTTCATGCTGACGCCGAGGTGCGCGTCGGCCGACGGAAATTTCTCAAACGCGAAACGCGGCATTTTGACAACGCAATAATCAATGGACGGTTCAAAGCAGGCGGGCGTTTCTTTGGTGATGTCGTTCGGCAACTCGTCGAGCGTGTAGCCAACGGCCAGCTTGGCAGCCAGTTTGGCGATCGGGAAGCCGGTGGCTTTGGAAGCCAGCGCGGAGGAGCGCGATACACGCGGATTCATTTCGATCACCGCCATGCGGCCGGTTTCAGGATGGATACAGAACTGGACGTTCGAGCCGCCGGTTTCGACGCCGATGGCGCGCATGATCTTGATTGATGCGTTGCGCATTGCCTGATATTCACGGTCGGTCAGTGTCTGGGTCGGTGCGACGGTAATGCTGTCGCCGGTATGAATACCCATCGGATCCATGTTTTCAATGGAGCAGATGATGACCGCGTTGTCTTTCCGGTCGCGCATGACCTCCATTTCGAACTCTTTCCAGCCGTAAACGGATTCTTCAAGCAGCACTTCACTGCTGAGGCTGGCTTCCAAACCGCGTCTGGCGATCTGCATCAGCTCTTCCATGTTATTGGCGATGCCGCCGCCGGTTCCGCCGAGCGTAAAGCTGGGGCGCACGATGATCGGGAAGGGCAGTTCCTTTTCGGCCACATGAACCGCTTCGTCGAGCGTATGGACATGGAAGCTCTTGAGGGTTTCGATGCCGGCTTCCTTCATAACGGATTTGAATAAGTCGCGCTCTTCGCCGCGCATAATGGCGTCGTAATTGGCGCCGATCATTTCGACGTTGTATTTTTGGAGCACGCCGCTTCGGTAAAGCTTCATGGCGGTGTTAAGCGCTGTCTGTCCTCCGAGTGTCGGCAGCAGCGCGTCGGGCCGTTCTTTGATGATGATCTTTTCAACCGTTTCGGGCGTGATTGGTTCGATGTAGGTCGCGTCCGCCGTGGCCGGGTCGGTCATGATCGTGGCCGGATTGGAGTTGATCAGCGTGACGCGGTAGCCTTCTTCGCGGAGTGCTTTGCACGCCTGCGTTCCGGAGTAGTCGAATTCGCACGCCTGACCGATAACGATCGGGCCCGAACCGATGATCAGGATGTGATGAATGTCAGTTCTTTTTGGCATCTGGCTTCCCTCAATAAATTAAACACCCGCTTCGCTCAAGATCGCTAAGATCACGAAGGAAGCATCTTTCTTGGCGAACTTCGCGACCTTCTGTTAGAAAATTCTTCCAAAATTCGGTGGAGAATAGGGGAAGAATATTCCTTTGCCAAACAAATGATGAGGGCGCGATGCGAAAAAAGATCAGATGGTTCGGCAGTCGTAGAGCCGGAATTTTGAGTCTTCCGTCATGATCGGAGTGCGAGTGGCCAGACTTTGGGAAATCAGCATCCGGTCAAACGGGTCGCGGTGATGAAAGGGCAGCCCGCCAAGCCGGAGTGCATCCCGTCCGCTGAAATCAAGCATTTCAAAGCCGCATTTTTCTGCTTCTTCCACCGGGTCGAAAGCAACCTGCAGTTTGCCCAGCGAGGCTTTAATCATGATTTCGGCGATGCTGATCGAACTGACATAGACCGTGTTGCTCTGCGATTCGATCTCTGCGCGCTTTTTTTCAGGAATCCTGTGCGGTTCGGCCAGTGCCCAGAGGAAGATATGCGTGTCCAGAATGATTCTCATGCTTCATTCCCATAGAACATGGCATTAATCTCGGGGACTTCTGCATCAAAATCATCCGGCACGCTGAACGCTCCGGCCAGTGTGCCAAGCTTCCGTATCCCCTTCTGCTTGTGCGGGATAAGGTCAACCAGAGGCAGATTATTTTTAGCAATCACAATTTCCTCGCCCATGAACGCCCGGTCAATCAGGCGGGACAGGTTGGTTTTTGCTTCTGCGACGTTCACGATCATGTTGCAACTCCTTTTAACATGACCATGTGTACCCGACTTGGTCTTGTTGGTCAACCTGATTTTTAGACGGAACCGATTCCTCAAAACGTGCGCGGAATGCCCGTTGCACCTTAATTAATTCAAGCTGATGATGAGCATGCCGTCCTGCCAGACGGCGGGGTAGGAGCGGGTCTGGTCGCCGAAGCGGATGCCGTTGTATTTCAGGAAGGCGGTGCCGGAAACTTGACTGATGCCTTTGACTGCGTTTCCGCGCCCATCGTGCGCGGCTACAGGTGGAGCGGGCGCTCCGCGCACGCTTGAACGCGCTCGGAGATCGCGTTCCACCTTTAACATCCTCCGTAAATACGGAGGGTTGTACTCTTTCACCCATTTGGAGATGACGCTGGTGGAGATAAGCTTTTGATGTTTCCGCAGAATGAAACGCGATGCCTGTTCATAGGAATATCCCCGGCAGACGAGAATCAGGCTTTTAAGAATAATTTCCGGGTCGGTCTGTTTGGCATTGCGGTTGAGGTTGGAGAATTTTCGCAGGCAGCCGGAGCATTTATAGAGCTGTTTCACGCCGCTTCGGAGTTTGCGCGTACCCGCTTTAACCACGTCCGCGGAGTTGCAGTATTTGCAGCGCAGTTCAGCTATGTTCCTTTCCTGCATGGCGCGGAGTTTAACCGGCGTTTCCTCCAGATGAAAACGGAGACTGCTTTTACCGGATCAATGTGCGGGTGAAATAAGGCCGCTGCGGTTTTCAGTCATTGGCAAAAATCATTCCCACTCAATTGT
>JBAZTQ010000039.1:0-25502 GCA_041661845.1 Kiritimatiellales bacterium
CCAGTCTCCGTAAGAAACTGCATCCGGGCCGTTGTGGCGGTTATCATCCGTGCAGATAAGCTCCATGAACTTTTTCATCTGCGGCCACCACGGGCGGATAAAATCCAGACTGCCGTATGCCTGCCAGAGAACATGGGGACAAATAACCCCGGCATCCGACCAGGCGGCACTGGCGTAACTCATCCGGCCCATAAACGGCGCCATGTCAGGATATCCGCCGTTTTCATGCTGTGCATCATGCAGATCCACCAGCCACTTTTTGTAGAACGGGCGGATATCCGCCAAATAAGAGGCCGAGCGCATAAACATCTGCGTGTCGCCGGTCCAGCCAAGCCGTTCGTCGCGTTGCGGACAGTCGGTCGGAACTTCCAAATAGTTCCCGCGAAAACCCCACTGGATGTTTTTAAAGAGGCGGTTCACTTTCTCATTCGAGCATTCAAATGAGGCGGTCTCGTGAACTCCGGACATCCAGACCTGTCCGGTCACAGCATCAATCGGCGGTTTTTCAGGGAATCCGGAAATCTCCACATAGCGGAAGCCGTGAAACGTGAACCGGGGCTGCCAGATTTCTTCGCCAACCCCTTTGGCAATATAGCGGTCAACCGCTTTCGCCGAACGCAGGTTTTCGGTGTAAACCGTTCCGTCTGTATTCAGCATTTCGCCATGTTTCAGCACCAGTTCAGTCCCGGAAGGGACGTTCACTTTAAGGCGAACCACTCCGACCATATTCTGGCCCAGATCAAAAACATAAACACCGGGTTTCGGTTCTGTGACATTCTGTGCCGGAAGCTCTGCAATCGTTCGAACCGGCACACCGGGGTACGGTTCGATTTGCTCAGGCAGCCGCTCATCATTCCGAATCAGAGAAACCGGCCACCATTGATTTTTTTCATCAAGCCCGGGAGCATCCCAGCCGGAAATTTCTTTACGGGCATCATACGACTCGCCCATTAACAGATCAGAACAGATGATCGGCCCGGCGTTCCCCTTCCAGGAGGAATCCGTATGGATTGTTTCCCGCGAACCGTCTTCGTATTCAATTTCCAGCAGGGCCGAAAACCACGCATCGTGGCCGTAATAACCTTTATCGCTGAAGGGACCGACATAGCCGGAAAACCAGCCTGCGCCCAGTATGCCGCCTGCAACGTTCTCGCCCTGCACCAGCTGACCCGTCACATCAAATGTGTGCAAACAGACTCTTTTCCGGTAATCAGTCCACCCGGGAATTAAATGAGTATCCCCGACCTTCTCTCCATTCAGACGCAGCTCACAAACTCCCAGCGCCGTCCCCGTTAAACAGGCGCGCTTAACCGCCTTGCTGACATAAAATGACTTCCGCAAAAGAGGAGACACCGTCCCCCAACCCAATCTGATCCACTCCGAAGGCCAATTCATAAAGCGCCGTTCTCTAAAAAGTTATAGTGACTGTAAACATTGTCACGGTATTTAAAATGCTATTCGTTGTCATCTCTTTTTGCATTATAAAAATTTTAGAGTATAGACTGCTGCAACTGAGATTACTGTAACCATATAAAGGACAACCCATATGGCCGCTCCGAAAAAGAAAAGAAAACGCACCAGTGACAGGATCACTTTGGATGACATCTCCCGTTACTGTAACGTCAGCAAAGCAACTGTGTCGCGGGTTCTGAACAACAAACTCAAAGAGTTCCCTGTCTCGGAAGAAATGATTCTGAAGGTCAAAAACGCCGCGCAGCATCTCGGCTACCGCCCCAACCGACTGGCACGCGCGGTGCGCAGCCAGCGCACCAATCTCATCGGTCTTTCGTTTATTCATATCGATTATCAATCGCTGCCGCCCGACCAGATCGCTTACGAAAATCAGGTGATGGGGGAGTTCACCAACATCATCCTGTCCCATCCCGGATTCAAAGAATACGATCTGGTCATTCATGACCGGAATGAAGATCCGGCCAACCCTTTGCGCGAAAGCGATTTCAAAACCGACCTGCTCGACGGCATGATCTACCTTACCCCTTCTGAAAATCACACCGAGTTCCTTGATATCGCCTCTCCGGAGTTTCCGATTGTCCTGCTGGGCTACACGCCCGGTGCCGAACAGAAAGTCCCCTGTGTTGATATCAATAACCGCAAAGCCGCACAGCTGGCCGTTGAACATCTGATTCATGGGGGACGGAAGAAAATCCTCATGCTGATCCCGGAAAAACTGCAACACCTCTGCTGTATTCAGGAACGTCTGCTCGGATACAAAGATGCGCTTGCCGCAAATCAGCTGACATCCCCGTCCGAATTTATCCGCACCGTACGCTGTCTGCCGGAAGCAGTTTCCGGGTTTTTGAGAGAATTGCGCTGTCTGGATGAAATCGATGCTATCTTCTGCCCGCAGGATGAACTCGCAGCACTTTGCATCCGAACCATTCAAGCGCTGGGAAAACGGGTTCCGGAGGATATCGCCATCATCGGCTTTGACGATACCACGATCGCGCAACATACCACCCCCGCGCTCTCTTCCGTTCACCGTCCTGTTGAAAAGCAGGCGCACGAAGCAATTGATCTCCTGCTGAAAATCATGAAAAAAGAAATTCCCTACGCGCCGGGGTTCCATGAAATCGACACCCGGATAATCGTTCGCGATTCAACCGTAAAAAATCATCTTAAAGATAATAATTTCTGAGGACGCTCAGTTTTCGCGGCGGCTTATAATGAATTCAAAAACTCTACCAGATCGGCAACCTGCTCCGGCGTCAGATTGCTGGTGTGTCCGCGCCGATCCTGCGGGTTGTGAACGGTAATCACTTCTTTAAGGGTGGCGGCACTGCCGTCATGCAGATACGGCGCGGTACGCCAGATTTCGCGCAGGGTCGGCGCGTCGAAAAGTTTGCCGGCATCCATTCCGGTGCCGGTACCGACATCGTACGACTTTAAATCGGTGTAAAGCGGTGCGGGATGACAACGGGCGCAGCCGGCCTGCTCAAACAGTTTTTCGCCCCGCCGGGCGGCCTTGGAAAGTTTTCCGTCAACCAGATACGGACTCGGCGCGGGCTTCAGATTGATCAGATAGTCGTCGATGGCCGCCGCCTCTTCCTCCGGACGGACCGCGAACAGCGTATAACGTATGCCGGTCCGGACGGCGGTTCTCGCGGAATCCCGGACGCCCAGCGACATGACGGGCGGAGTCACGTGCGAAAAAAGCAGGCTTTTGGCATTTTTCGGATTGCCGATGCCGTCGTTGAGCAGATCCCAGTTCAGACTGTCCATCCGGGCGTCCGGATGGCAGCTGGCGCAACTGAGCCAGTTCTGAAAACAGATGCCGGCATCGTTGAAAAGAATTTCACCCCGGCGCGAGGGCGTCAGCGGCAGCACCGGTCCGAGCGGAATGGATTCGGCCGGCCGGGCCGCCCCGCCCTGCAGGCGAGCCATGCCGAGACTGTCGGAAAAATATTCGGCGATATAAAGTGTGTCGCCGTGCAGCAGCACATTGCGCGGACCGGTTCCTTTGAGCGGAATGCGCTGCCGTACGCCGGCCAGCATGGAAAGGTCGTCGTAGGTGTCCGTCCCTCCGGCCGCGGCCGTCTCGATTTTCGCGTGCAGCGCCTCCAGATTGATCACGCTGAGCTCATGGTTGCCGGCTGAAACGACGCAGAGTGTCCTGCCGTCCGCGGAAACTGCAACGCCCCACGGATTGGCAAAACCCCGGCCCACATCATCGAGCAGAACGGTATAAAGCAGCTTAAGATCGGCGATGCGGATGACGCTGAGCGCATCGGTGTTGATCCAGCCGCGCTCCAGCTGAGTGACGGGCAGCTGGTAACGTGCCGTCAGGTGCGTCACATAAGCATACTTCCCGTCTGCTGAAATACAGATTCCCCGCAGCCCTTCCGACCCGTTGACCAGTTTGATGTTTTTGATCAGTTTCCCTTTGGCCGTGTCAATGACCGACACTTCGGACGCCACGTAATCAACATTGGCCGGCCCGGCGGGCAGATGATTGGCAGCCAGCAGCAGACTTCCGTCCGGCGTCAGCGCGGCGGCGACCGGCTCGCGAACCACCGGAACAGAGCTCACCTGTTTGTTCCGCGACAGATCAATAATTCCTATGGCATTGTCGAAGCGGTTGCAGACGTAAAGCTTCTTCCCGTCGGGAGAAAGCACGGGAGCCATCGGGCCGTGACCGACCGGAATCTTCCGGATAATCTTCCCGGAGTTCACATCCAGCACACGCAAGATCCCTGCTCCCTCGCCCGTCACAACATAAGCGGTTCCGCCGTCTGCGGAACAGGCCAGTCCGCGCGGTTCATCCGGCAGAGGAATGGAGCGGGCAATCTTTTGAGTCTGTGTGTCGAACAGGTCAAGCCGCTTTCCGGTATGCTGCGTCACCAGAAGTTTCCTGCCGCCGTCCGTCAGCGCCAGATCCGACGGCGAAAGATAGCCCTCTCCGGAGGCGCCGGAAAGCGGCCCGCAGACGCTCGCCGAAATAAACGAAAACAAAATAATTTTCCGGACAGACATAGCATTTCTTTCAGATTTTACATTCGCTGCTCAGCCATCGCTTTCGCCGGTTACGGCAGCAGAACAGGACGGAAGCCTACGTTGTAGAGTTTGCGCCAGGAAGGATAGTACCAGCGGGAAGCGGCAGTGGCGCTGCACGGACGGTCGTCCCACGAACCGCCCCGGACAACATAGGAATCCTTAAGCGGCGCATCGCCCGGCGTTCTGACATATTCCGAGCAGGTCCACTCCGCCACGTTCCCGTGCATGTTGCGAAGTCCCCATGGATTAGGCGCACAGGAGCCGGTGGCCGAGGAAACCTGCGCCCCGTCGTTGAAACGTTCATCGCGCAAATACCAGAGCGGTTTTTTCGGGAACCGGAATTTCTCCATCGATTTATCGGCCAGGTTGGCATACGGACTGAAGTCGGTATTTTCATCGCCGTACCAGAACGGCCCGGCGCTGCCGGCCCGGCACGCCCATTCCCACTGATCTTCGGTCGGCAGCGCCGCAGCCATGCCCGCCTTTCCGCCCAGCTTGCGGCAGAAGGCCGCCGCTTCATCCCGCGAGATGCGCACAACCGGCTGCTTCGGTTCAAACAGCGGGACGCCGGCATCGCGGTTGTCGATACTGCGGTTTGATTCGTAACCGCTGTCATGGGCGGGCATCAGATCGTTGTATATCTCGTTGCTGATTTCTTCGGTGCACATGTAGAAAGGCTGCTTGATGGTGACGATTCGTCCGGCGCGTTCATCCTCGGGGCCGCCGGGATTTCCGGTGGCATAGGTTCCGGCAGGAATCAGCACGAAAGTAAGGCTGTGTCCCGGCGCAACTTCAACCGTAACGGTTTTTTTACTTCCGGCCTGCGCCTGCATCCGTTGCGCCTCTTCCGGACTAAACGGCCAGCCTTTCACCGAAGGAACGCTTCCGGACGGAGGAACCGCCGCCGGAGCGACGTAGAGAACCGGAGCCGGCACCGGCGGAATCTTCTCCACATCAAATGTGCGGTTGCCGTACTTGGCATACATTTCCAACCGACGCTCATACTGGTTGAACGGGATCTTCCATGGACTGAATTCCCATGATCCCTGGCCGGGCGCACTGAGGTCGATCCAGGTGTACAGACGCTTCCAGTCGTCATCGCCGAGCCGCACACCGTAATGGCCTTTCTTGAGCAGTTGTATCAGCGGACTGGTGTCGGCGGTCCAGTTGCCGGGTTCCTGCATGAAGTAGCAACTTTCGGCCCCGGCGCGGCGGACATAAGCATGCAATGCAAGGAACGACGGCGGAAACGGGGCGACGGTTGAACTGTCGGTTTTCTTATAATATTCCGCGTTGATACGGGTCTTGTCCTCTTCGGTCTTGCGGGACAAATCAGGACGCCCGGGCTGCGAGCCGTCGTGGCATCCTACACAGGAACGGTCGAGCAGCGGCTGGATTTCAACGGCAAAGTCGTAGCCGCGCGGCGGACCGGAAAGATCCTGAATATGATCCGGACTGCCGGTTCCTCCGATGGTTCTGCCGGAACCGCCGCCGGGCGTTTCATTCGCCTGTTCGTGACAGCCGACGCACGACAGAAATTCGCCCGGCTTTGCGGTGAGCCAGCTGCGGAACAGCTGCAGCGCTTTGCCGTCCGCATCCAGCGGCTGCAGCGAAACCGGCGTATTCGCCGGAACCTTGAAGAGCGCCGAACCGTCTTCATGGACGGGCACGGTGCCGAGCAGGCAGCGCGGCTCCCAGGGGCCGTCAATGCCGGCGGTGGCCAAATGTCCAAACTTGCTGCCTGCCAGATTGCGGTAAAAATAGTCATACGTAAAAATGCGCAACTGTTTGACCGTACCGCGCGGAACGCCTTTGAGGCCGGGGCCGGTGTAGATGTCCTGCACAAAGAGCGTGGCCTCTTTATCGTCCGGGTGCGTCATATCCGGAATGGCCGGAGGAACGGGACGCTTTTTGACCGGGATGGGTTCAAGATAAGAATAATCTCCGCTTGAAGCGATTTCGGTGATGTTGTCGTAAATATCAACCAGGTACACGCCCAGCGTTTTCTGCTCCGGGAAAAGCCGTCCGGAAACGATCAGAGTTTTCTCATCCAGCGGCCAGGGGAAGGCGAACTTGGGATATTCCTTGTCGTAGAGTTCGTCCATAACGACCGGCTCCACTTTTTTTCCAAACCCCGGAACAGCCTGCACGACGCCGTCGGCATTGTTCCGGCCTTTGGAAGGGTCGAACAGAATCAGCTTGCCGTATTTCGCGGCACCGTGGTGACCGCAGACGATCCCGGCCACCATGCTTGAACTTCCCGGCACGGCGCGGGCATGAAAAATGGAGTTCGGCCAGTACGAGTTGCTGCCGTAGAGCGCGGTCTGCTTGGTGCCGTCGGGGTTCATAGTGAACAGCAGCCGGCCGTACTGATGGCTGTAGTTGCCGTATTCAAAGCGCGTATACATGACACGTCCGTCGTGCAGCAGCGACGGATGCCAGTTGCTCATCTGATCGAAGGTGAGCATCTTTTCGTTCGATCCGTCGGCATCCATCACGCAGAGACCGTCGGACCAGGATCCTCCGTCCGTGCAGGGAACCGCAGCGAAGCCGCGCGAGGAGGTGAAGATGATGCGGCCGTCCGGAAGGTAGCAGGGATCGCCGTTGTCGACATCGGCACCGATGTCCCGGGTCACCTGGCGCAGCCCGGTTCCGTCGAGGTTCATTTCACAGACCTGAAAATTATTGTTGGTGCCGGGCGCGGCGAAGGCGAACCGTTTGGCATCGAAGTGCAGCTCCGGATGCAGCAGCGTGCGGCCGGGCGGCGGAGTGTAGACAGCGTGTTCGGCAGACGGAGCGTCATCGTGCAGAGGACGGATCACGAACGCGTCCTGCCAGCCCCAGTCCGGCGGCTTGACGGGAGTGATGCCTCCCGGTCCCCGGTAATCAGAAACCCAGTTGCCGGTGAAACCGTATTTGTTACCCCAGTTCCACTGGAAGTCTTTCGCTGCTTTAATATTTTCATTCGGAAAGCGGCGCTTCAGGAGCAGCAGTTCATCGAAATCCAGAACCGGATTGCGCAGCAGAATCTTCTTTTTATACGCCAGAATCTCCTGCGCGGCAGTGATCGCCCGGCGGCGGTCCGCTTCGTTGGCGCTGCCGAAAAGCCGTTTGGCTTCATCGGCCATACCCGTGCAGCGGGCGGCTTCTTTGAGAATGGCGGCCTGCTCGGCACCTTTAAAAAGATCCTTCACCGCGCGCTCAAAGGCCGGCGGATTGAATTCAATGGAGAGCCGGCTCTGCCAGTATGCGGTGTCCGGTGCGGAACCGGGAACGCCCGCAATCCGCTGCTCCGGAGCGGGCCGCTTCAGCGTCCACCCGGCAGGAAACGGTACAGACGACTGAACTTTCAGTGCGCAAATATGCGGTATGGGGCCCTGACGCTGGAGAATGATGATGTGCGTTCCCGCCGTGAGGCGCAAAGTGCACTGCTCTTCCCATTTAGCGGACTTGGTGCTCCAACTGCCCGTCACACCGGCAAATCCCGTGTGAACCTTCTTCCCGTCCACCAGAATATCGACCGGCCGCGACTGCGCCGCCGTGTACAGCCCGGAGAGCGTGTAATCAGCCGTCACCGGAAATTCGACTGTATACTCCGCCCGATCCGGCGACCCGCTGCCGTGCCAGATGCAGGAATATTCGTCCGCAAACTGCTGTCCTTTCAGGCTCACTTTCACGCTGCCGGCATCGAAATCCTTCGATTCGATCGTAAATTCATCCGCCGCCGGAACGTATCCGGCCATCCCTGCCATCAATGCGAACCAGACAATGAATTCTGATTTTTTCATAATATCCCCGATCTCTTTACGGAAGCACTTTGACCTGTGTCAGCTGAAACTGCGCCAGTTTATTTTCTTTTTCCTGAACCGGAGCGATGCGTCCTTCCAGATCGCTGTGAGAAACCGACCATGCGATCCGATAATCCGGAGTTACTTCCAGAAGCTGCACCGCCTGATTGGCTTCTTTTTTCACATGCCAGTCGCCGTTGCACAGGATCGTATTTCCATCCGGAAGTCTCACCGCCCCGCCGGCAAAACAGATGTTCAGTTCCGGCATGGTTTTTTTAGACACTTCCCAGACAATCTTGTTGTCCGGAGTCACTTCGAGCCAGCGTCCGTCAAAGCCTGTCGAGATAATGAGGTTACCGTTTTTCAATTCAACGATATCGAAAACGAAAAAACCGCCCTGCTGAGTTCCCAGCGTTTTCAGATTGATTTCGCGCAGCAGCGTTCCGTTGGCGGCGTATTCCTGCACACGATCCTGAAGCATACCGACCAGATAAGTTCCGCGTACCGTCTTGCGTCCGATCCGGTAGCGTGCATGGGGACTTTCGGCTTTTGACGGCAGCGGAATCTCGACCAGAATCTCTTTGGCCCGGTTCACTTCGATCAGCCGGTTGTGTCCGCTGTCCATGATCAGAATATTTCCGTTCTCCAGCAGCTGGCAGGAATCAAGTTCGTTCAGTTTGGCGTTCGGCTCCACCCGGTATTCCCAGACGGTTTTCTTTTCCGGCGTAACCTCCAGAACAGCGAATTTGGATGAAAACAGCACATTGCCGTTCGTCATCGGCCAGGCATCATAAACTCCTCCTGCCCCGGCGAAGACCCAGCTCACGCTTTTATCGGACTCCATCACAAAAACCTTATTGCCTGCCGCCAGCAGCATCCGGGGCATTTCGGCCCCGGACGCCCACGCGGCAACCCATCCGGCGATCAGAACAGCGGCTGTTTTCTTTTTCATCCCGTTTCCTTTATGCAATCGAGGCTTCCAGAATCCTCCGCGCGGCAGGCCGATCCACTTTTACCGGATTCAGCTCCACGGCAAAATTGAGATAAGTAAAAACCTCTTCGGCCATCTGACCGACTTTGTCCGCGTCCGGAGTCTTTGCTTTCAGCCGGTTCTCAAAACCGGCCAGGCCGAAAAACCGGTCGAACGCCGCGACGATATCGCTGCAACCCGGCACCAGCTGCCGCGCAACCCATGCATGTTTTTCCGGCAGGCCGGACGCGTTGAAGCGCAGCACTTCGCGATAGACCGCATAGAGCGCGTCGCCGTGCGCAATATCGTGGTAATGCCCGCCGATAATGTGAGCGAAGACATGCCCCAGCGAAACGACGGCGTGGTTGATGGCCACGCCGGCGCAGGTATCCGCCAGCGCCATACCGGCGCGCGCCTCCAGGTTGGAACCGTCCTGCAGAACGGCTCCGAAATTCCGCGCCATTTCGGCAATCGCCTTTTCCGCATACATGTCGCTGAGCGGAGAAGCCGCTGAAGACGTGTACGCCTCCACCGCATGGCAGAACACGTCAAACGCCGTGGCGCGGGTCATGGCGGGCGGAAGCGAAAGCATCAGCTCCGGATCAACGATCGCCGCCTTCGGCAGAATGAACGGCGAACCCATACCCGGTTTCTGGTTCGTCTCCGGATTGGTAATCACCGAAAACATCGTACACTGGCTGCCGGTTCCGGACGTCGTCGTAATCGCCACGACGGGCAGCGTGGCGGACGTGATCGCCTTTTCCCCCATGGCATACGGCCAGATCGACCCCTCATGCACCGCCGCCACGGCGACGGCCTTGGCGGTATCCATGGAGGAACCGCCGCCGAAGCCGATCATAAAATCGCATTTTTCGCGTTTGGCGATTTCCGCTCCGGCGTCGATACTCACCGTCGTCGGATTCGGCACCACGCCGTCATACACCGCCGAAGCAATCCCCTGCTCCCGCAGCCCGTGCTGCAACTCGGCCACCCAGCCCTGCCGCGCCACGAACGGATCGCAGACAATCAGTGCTTTGCGCCCCAGCCCCGCACAATGCGCCGCCGTTTGATGGCGGGCGCCTGCGCCCATCACAATTTTCACCGGTAAGATAAATTCAAACATCTTCATTAACTCCTTGTTTCAATACAGCATTTTTCTGTTCACTCACTTCTTCTCTAAAATCACACGGAACCCTACGTTATATACCCTGCGCCAGGATGGATAGTGCCAGCGGGAGGTGGCAGTGGCGCTGCACGGACGGTCATCCCACGAGCCGCCCCGGACAACATAAGAATCGTTAAGCGGCGCATCGCCCGGCGTTCTGACATATTCCGAGCAGGTCCACTCCGCCACGTTTCCGTGCATGTTGCGAAGCCCCCAGGGATTAGGCGCACAGGAACCGGTGGCCGAGGAAACCTGCGCCCCGTCGTTAAAGCGTTCGTCGCGCAAATACCAAACCGAGAATTTATAATTCGGGATTTTTCCGTTAACCGGCGGGTGGGGATACCGGAAATTCTCAATCGATCTATCCGCCAGATTGGCATACGGACTGAAGTCGGTATTTTCATCGCCGTACCAGAACGGCCGGTCGCTGCCCGCCCGGCACGCCCATTCCCACTGATCCTCGGTCGGCAGTGCCGCAACCATGCCCGCCTTTTCGCCCAGCTTGCGGCAGAAGGCCGCCGCTTCATCCCGCGAGATGCGCACAACCGGTTGTTTCGGTTCAAACAACGGAAAACCGGGATCGCGGTTGTCGATACTGCGGTTCGATTCGTAACCGCTGTCATGCCCCGGCATCAGATCGTTGTAGATCTCGTTGCTGATTTCTTCGGTACACATGTAGAACGGCCGCCCGATGGTCACGACCCGTCCGGCGCGTTCATCCTCGGGGCCGCCGGGATTGCCGGTGGCATAAGCTCCGGCCGGAATCAGCACAAACGTGAGGCTGTGTCCCGGCGCAACTTCGACCGTCACAGTTTTTTTGCTTCCGGCCTGCGCCTGCATCCGCTGAGCCTCTTCCGGGCTGAAAGGCCAGCCTTTTACGGAAGGAACGGTTCCGGACGGAGGAACCGCCGCCGGAGCGACATAGGGAACCGGATCCGGCACCGGCGGGATCTTCTCCACATCGAATGTACGGTTGCCGTACTTGGCATACATTTCCAAACGCCGCTCATACTGGTTGAACGGAATTTTCCATGGGCTGAAGTTCCACGATCCCTGACCGGGCGCATTGAGGTCGATCCAGGTATAGAGACGTTTCCAGTCGTCATCACCGAGTCGCACACCGTAATGGCCTTTCTCGAGCAACTGTATCAGCGGGCTGGTGTCGGCCGTCCAGTTGCCGGGTTCCTGCAGGAAGTAACAGCTTTCGGCTCCGGCGCGACGGACATAGGCATGCAGCGCAAGGAACGACGGCGGAAACGGAACTTTGGTCGGACTTTCCGTTTTCTTGTAATACTCCGCGTTGATGCGCGCTTTTTCCGCTTCGGTCTTGCGGGATAAATCAGGACGCCCGGGCTGCGAGCCGTCGTGACAGCCGACACAGGAGCGGTCGAGCAGCGGCTGAATTTCGACAGCAAAGTCATAGCCGCGCGGCGGACCGGAGAGATCCTGAATATGATCCGGGCGACCGGTTCCGCCGATGGTTCTGCCGGTTCCGCCGCCGGGCGTTTCATTCGCCTGTTCGTGACAGCCGACACACGATAAAAATTCGCCCGGCCGGGCAGTGATCCAACTGCGCAATAGTTGCACAGCCTTGCCGTCCGCATCCAGCGGCTGCAGCGAAACCGGCGTGTTCGCCGGCACCTTGAAGAGCGCCGAACCGTCTTCATGGACGGGCACGGTGCCAAGCAGGCAGCGCGGCTCCCAGGGGCCGTCAATGCCGGCGGTGGACAGATGACCGAACCTCCATTTGTGATACTCATTGCGGTAAAAATAGTTATACGTAAAAATGCGCAGTTGTTTGACCGTACCGCGCGGAACGCCTTTGAGCCCGGGGCCGGTGTAGATGTCCTGCACAAACAGGGTGGCCTCTTTATCGTCCGGATGCGTCATATCCGGAATGGCCGGAGGAACGGGACGCTTTTTGACCGGGATGGGTTCAAGATACGAATAATCCCCGCTTGAAGCGATTTCGGTGATGTTGTCGTAAATATCAACCAGATACACGCCCAGCGTTTTCTGCTCCGGGGAAAGACGCCCGGAAACGATCAGCGTTTTTTCATCCAGCGGCCAGGGGAAGGCGAACTTGGGATAATCCTTGTCATAGAGCTCATCCTCAATGATCGGCTCCACTTTTTTTCCAAACCCCGGAACGGCCTGCACGACGCCGTCGGCATTGTTCCGGCCCTTGGAAGGATCGAACAGAATCAGCTTGCCGTACTTCGATGTGCCGTGGTGTCCGCAAACGATCCCGGCCACCATGCTCGAACTTCCCGGCACGGCGCGGGCATGAAAGATGGAGTTCGGCCAGAAGGAATTGCTGCCGTAGAGCGCGGTCTGCTTGGTGCCGTCGGGGTTCATAGTGAACAGCAGCCGGCCGTACTGATGGCTGTAGTTGCCGTATTCAAAGCGCGTGTACATGACGCGGCCGTCGTGCAGCAGCGACGGATGCCAGTTGTTCATCTGATCGAAGGTGAGCATCTTTTCGTTCGATCCGTCCGCATCCACCACACAAAGACCGTCCGACCAAACCATGCCGGAGTGGCAGGCAACCGCATTGAAACCGCGCGAGGAGGTGAAGATGATGCGGCCGTCCGGAAGGTAACAGGGATCGCCGTTGTCAACATCGGCTCCGATGTCGCGGGTCACCTGGCGCAGCCCGGTTCCGTCGAGGTTCATTTCACAGACCTGAAAATTATTGTTGGTGCCGGGCGCGGCGAAGGCGAACCGTTTGGCATCGAAGTGCAGCTCCGGATGCAGCAGCGTGCGTCCGGGCGGCGGAGTGTAGACGGCGTGTTCGGCAGACGGGGCGTCATCGCGCAGCGGCCGGATCACGAACGCGTCCTGCCAGCCCCACTCCGGCGGCGTGACGGGACCGAAGCCCAGCATCCGGTAATCGGAAGACCAGTTGACGGTAAAGCCGTATTTAAGACCCCACCTCCAATAATCAGGGTGCTTCGGGGCTGTCTCGTTTTTGTCGTTTGGAAGGCGGCGCTTCAGCAAAAGCAGTTCGTCGAAATCCAGAACCGGATTGCGCAGCAGAATCTTCTTTTTATACGCCAGAATCTCCTGCGCGGAAGTTATCGCCCGGCGGCGGTCCGCTTCGTTTGCGCTGCCGAAAAGCCGTTTGGCTTCATCGGCCATACCCGTGCAGCGGGCGGCTTCTTTGAGAATAGCGGCCTGCTCGGCGCCTTTAAACAGATCCTTCACCGCGCGCTCAAAGGCGGGCGGATTGAATTCAACGGCGAGCCGGCGCTGCCAGGTTGCGGTGTCCTGTTCGGAACCGGGAAAGCGGGCAATTTCCTGCCACGTCCCGCCGGTCAGCGCCTCAACCCGGAGCCCGGCCGGTATACGGTCAGTCAACCGGCCGGTGCGGTCGCGGGAAAACTGCATGGTTTTCGCTTTGACCGGCTGCTTCCACTCAATCGTCACGCTGCACGGCATGCGGTCGGCAACCCAGCTGAAGTCATTGCCGAATTTTCCATCGATCAGATGTTCCGGCTTGTGTATGGCATGGCCGCTCAGCGATCCGGACACCTTAACCGTGCCGTTTGCCGCCAGATTGCGCCCCGCCCCGTCGAACACTTCCAGCTCGTCCAGACAGGCCTGGGGATTTTTGTTGATTTTATCAATCTGCAGACGCAGTGCCTGAAACGGATTATCGGGCAGGTTGACGGTAAACACCCCGTCCTTTTCATAAACCCCGCCGAATGCCACCCCTGCCATCAGCGCGAACCAGACAATGAATTCTGCTTTTTTCATAGAGGCTCTTCCTTATTTGTTTTTATAACCCAGCGCGGAGGATATCCGCCGTCCGGCCTCGCGCACCAGTTCCTCGAACTCATGCCGGTTTTCATTATCAATGCGGGAAACCAGTCCTGAAACACCTACGCCCGCCACAACCTGTCCATGGACGTCGAACACCGGCGCGGCAATGCAGTAAATGCCGGAGACGTATTCTTCCCGATCATACCCGAGGCCGGCTTCCCGGATCGCCGCCAGCTGTTTGATCAGTTCCGCCCGTGTGCGCAGTCCGTTGGGGGTCTGCACGGACAGCTGAGCCGGAATGACGGCGTTGACTTTTTCCTTATCCAGATGAGCCAGAATGCACTTGCCCATGGCATTGCAGTGATAAAAGAGTTTTGCGCCGACACTGACGTGGAAGTAATAACCGGACGGAGGATAAACGGCATCGATCACCATCATCCGGTCGCCGGACGGCACCTGGATGTCGGTCATCTCTCCGGTCTGCTGGCTAAGCCAGGCCAGATGGGGGTGAGCACGCTGTGCCAGCTGGTAACGGCCCGCCATCCTCACGCCGATACAATAGAATCCGTTGCCCAGCTGGTAACGGCCCGCATCACCGTCCGATTCCAGATAGCCCTGCTCTTCCAGACACTTGACGATGCGAAAGACCATGTTCTTGGAAATGCCGAGCTGCTTGGCCAGCGCCGAGATCGTGAACGGCTCCGATTCATTCGAAAGAAACTCGACCAGAGTCAGCATATTTTCAACCGCCGGAATCTTATATTTTCTCACCGGATCATTCATAGCAGCACCGCATTTCCCAGAACAAATGTTCTGCTTATAAAACATTAATATCTGAAACACGAAACGCCTGAAGGATAATATTCCGGTTTACCCCGATCAATGTTTATCAGCTTATAAAAACATGATTGCTATGTTTTAAATATAAAACAACAATCCGCGTTACAGCACGGTCTGGTTTTGGTCTGACAAAACCAAAAAACACCGGTCAAAACCGGCGGCCTTTGACCGCCGGTATCGAACCAAAACGAGTTTCGGAATGTCTTGCCGCTGGATACAGGCCGAAATCCTGCCGCCGGTATGCCGCGCGTTATTTTGCCTGTATCGTCAGCTTGCCGGGCGTCAGTCCGCCGGCGGTTGCTTTTACGTTGATAGCGCCGGGCCGCAAAGCGCGGACGATCAGCTGGGCTTTCCCGTGATAAGCCGGGCGGCGGTCTCCCCGGAAAGGTTCGGCGCACAGCATATCGGCATTGGCGACGGCATAATTTTCGCCGGCTCCGGTCACTTCAAACCGGACGGTCTGGTTGGCATCAGGAACGACCGTTCCGGCAGCGTCCGTCACCAGCACATTGATATAGCCGAGGTCGCCGTCCGCGCCGATTGAATCGCGCTCGGGCTGAAGTACAAGGCGCACGGCTTTCCCGGCGGTTTTTATTTCATGCTCCGCCACGACGGCACCGTGATTACGGGCAACCGCTTTCAGTGAGCCCGGCTCGAAAGGTACGGACCAGACCGGCAGTTGTTTTTCCGCCTCTTTCAGTTTTTTCACGCCCAGAGAACGTCCGTTCAGAAACAGTTCGATCTCTTCGCAGTTGCTGCAGGTATAAACCGTGACGTTCGTCATGCCCTGCCAGTTCCAATGAGACCGGCGTTCGTCTTTGGTCAGCTTCACCGCGTTCCAGACAACGGTTTCACTGCCGGCGGCTTCGTCCTGAACGGCAATCCGCACCATCGGTTCTTCGTTGTAAAAACTTTTCACATAATACGCGCCGTCTTTGATAAAGCCGGTCAGATCGACGAGCCCCCGGTACCACCCGATGTCCGGCCATCCCCGGCCTTCGCCGAGATAGTCGGTTCCGCCCCAGTAGAACTGACCGGCCGCATAGGTTTTATCCCAATCGAACCAGGCGGCGCCCCAGTCGCGGGTGGTGATCTCGCTGGCATAAAAAATCATGCCCGGATATTTCCGGTGCCACTCTTTCCAGTATTTTTCGAGATAGTTGGTGCCGATCACGTCAGCGGCCAAGGCCATCTTCGGCGGTTCATCCCCCGGTTCGAGTTTGGGGAACAGACCGACGCTGACCGGACGCGTGCCGTCCACGGCGTTCACGCAGCTTTTCAGCGCGTTGAAAACGCTGATCCCGCCGTCATTCGGACCGGTTCCTTCGACGTTCTTGTCCCGAACCTGCTCGGCAACCTCATTGCCCACGCTCCACATGATGACGGAAGGATGATTGCGGTCGCGCAGGACAAATTCAGCCAGGTCGCGCGGCCAGGTTTCTTTCCATTCAATCCGGCTTCCGTCCGGATCAATAAATACGTTGCCGAAGTTCCACTTGTCATACATCTCGCCGAGCACCATGAATCCCATTTCGTCGCAGAGCTGCATGAACCGTTCGGAATAGGGATCGTGACTGGTGCGGATGGCGTTCACTCCCATTTTCTTCAGTTCCTGCAACCGCCGTTCCAGCGCGCGGGGAAAGTCGGCCGCGCCGACAGCGCCCAGATCGTGATGCAGGCAGAAGCCTTTTATAATCAGCTTTTCTCCGTTCAGCTTGAAGCCGAACTCCGAACCGAACTCGGCGGTGCGTATGCCAAAGACCGTTTCAACCCGGTCGGTTTTTCCCGATCCGGATTTCACCAGGCTCACTGCTTTATACAGCGCCGGAGCCGACGGCGACCACAGCGCCGGCTGCTGAACCGCCACCATCTGTTCAATATTCCGTTCGGAAGCCGCCTTCATGACATCGCTATCTTTCACTTCGGCGATTTTCCGGCCGTCCGGCGCGTAGATTTCCGTCGTCAGCACACAGGCCTGCTCAGAGTCCGTTTCGTTCATGATACGGGTCTGGATTTTGACCTGAGCCGACGAGGCCTTGATTTCCGGTGTCGTCACGAAAACGCCCCACTGCGCCACATGAACTTTTTCTGCAACCTGCAGCGTTACATCGCGGTAAATTCCCGAGCCGGTGTACCACCGGGAATTCGGCTGGTTTCTGTTGTCCACCCGCACCGCGATCACATTGCTCTGTCCGGACTTCAAGTGCGGAGTCAGATCCACCACATAGGTGCTGTATCCGTAATTCCGCCCGCCTGCATATTTTCCGTTGCAGTAGATACTGCTGTTCATGTAGATGCCGCCGAACTTGACAGTCACTTTTTTATCCGCCCACTCCGCGGGAACAAACAGCGTCTTCCGGTAAAAACCCAGTCCGCCGGACAGATAGCCGCTGTTCCGGCCCGCCGGACTGCCGGAGTTAAAAGCGCACTCAATGCTCCAGTCGTGCGGCAGGCTGAGTTTGCGCCAGGCTGAATCGTCATAATCGCAATCCGCCGCCTTTGAAAAATCGATTACCGGCTGCGGTTTCGCCATCAGCTGCTTCGCCTTTTCAACCCCGGCGGCATCCAGCAGTTCCAGTTCGCCGATCTGACAGCTCTTGGGATTTTCTCCGCTCAGCAGCCGCAGGCGCAACTGGCGGACGGTTTGCGGAGGAAACGTGATCAGCTGCACGGCCGCCGGAGAAAAGGTTCCCCGGACAACCGGTGCGCCGGAGACCGGTTTTTCAGGAAACGTGATTTCACGGACAGAGGCCCAGGCGTTTTTCGGCAGGCCGGTCACGGTAATTTTCACGTAGCGGGCGGCGGCATCAATCCGGTCGCTGGTCGTCTGCCTGGCTTCGCCGGCATTCTGCCGATCCGCCGCCAGCGTCCAGACTGTTTTATCCACGGACGTTTCCAGTTTGTACTGATAAGCGTCTTCTTTTTCCCATGTAATACTGAGGCTGGAAAGCGGCTGGCTCCGTCCGAAATCGAGCATCAGCCATTCGCCGGTTTTGCCGCCCTGTGCGCACCAGCGCGTATTCCGGTCGCCGTCCAGCACATTGGACGCCCGGTTTCCGTTCCGGGTCTCTTCGGAAGAAGCGGTTACGGTGACATCCGGCGACGCCGTCAGATCGTTCCCGGCATACAGTTCATAATCATTCGGCGCGTTCCCGAAAAAATGAATCCGCATGCCGCAGAAAGATTCTTCCCGGCCCATATCCACGTCAATACTCGCCGGAAATTTAAAGCCCGGCCCGGAAAGCCACCCTTCTGTCGGACATTGATTGAAGAGACGGGCGGGCGAACCCCACTTCGGGTCGGACGGCAGACTGCCCGTCACCTTCCAGCGGGAGCTGTCCAGACCCAGCGGCGAAAACTCCTGCGTGTTTGAGTTGAACGCGAACGTCCAGTCCTTGTTGAGATTTATGCACTCTGAAGCCTGCGCACCGATCAGTCCGGAAAGCGCCAAAATTATAAAGCCGTTTCTATACGTTTTCATGCAGTATTATTCCTCTTCTTTTACTTTTCACGGTTCATCGCTTTTTGCGGATCATAGTCCGGATTCGGCAGCGGCATCTGGGCACCGGCCGCCTGACGCCAGTCCTGCATTTTCTTCAGCAGTTCCGCCGCTTTCTCCGGTTTGCTTTGCGCAAGGTTGTGTTCTTCGTTCGGATCGTTCGTCAAATCGAACAGCATAAGTTCCCCGTCCTCAAAAAACTCGATCAGCTTCCATCCTTTGTCCCGGATTGCGCCGTGCGGTCTGGACGCGTGGTAATGCGGATAGTGCCAGTACAGTGTGTCGCGGCTGAGCGCACCGGTCTGCTTCAGCAGAGGAACGATGCTGACTCCGTCTTTATGCTCTTCGGGTTTCAGCGGCAGCCCGGCCATTTCCAGCATGGTGGGATAGAAATCCGTTCCAATGATCGGAACATCGCAAACGCTGCCGGGCTTTGTGACGCCCGGCCAGACAACAAAAGCCGGCACACGGGTGCCGCCTTCAAAGGCCGTGCCTTTTGCGCCGCGCAGTCCGCCGCTGCTGGTGTGCATGTACCCGCCGTTGTCGCTGGTGAAAATGAAGATGGTGTTTTCCAGTTTGCCCTGGGCCCGCAGCTTTTCCACGATCCGTCCGACGCTGTCGTCCACACTTTGAACTAGTCCGGCGTATTTCGGGTCTGTCTGTGCGCAGGTTCCTTTCGGAGCCTTGGCCAGCTTATGTTTGTACTTCTCCTCATACTCCGGCTTGGTCATCACCGGCGTGTGCACGGCGTAGTAGGCCATGTAGAGCAGAAACGGTTTTTCGCCGGTCGAGTTGAGAAATTCTTCCGCTTTATCCGTAAGCCGGTCTTCCAGAAAATCTCCTTCTTTTCCGTCCAGATTCGGCATATCCCAGGGATAAAAATACTTGCCGCGACCGGCCGGCTGACCCCACTCGCGTCCGGCGACATTCCCGTCAAATCCGTGCTTTTCCGGAGTATGCTGCGGCCACAGCTCAGGCGACGGCTCCGGCATCAGGTGCCATTTCCCGATAAACCGGGAGGTGTATCCGCCATCCTCCTTCAGCGCTTCGGGCAGTGTAATCCGGTCGCTGTCGATATACATTTTCCAGTCGGGCACGGCGAGTTTGGCAAGAGGTTTCCGGTGGCCGGGAATCCAGTCCGTCAGGTGAAGCCGCGCCGGATAACGCCCCGTCAAAATGGCCGCCCGGCTGGGGGAACAGACCGTGCAGGCGGAATAGGCTTTGGTGAATTTCATGCCTTCAGAACAAAGCTTATCAATGTTCGGCGTTTCATGAAAGGTGCTCCCGAAGCAGCCGAGGTCGCCCCGGCCCAGATCATCCACCAGAAAGAAAACAAAATTGGGCCGCACCGGCTGCGCCGCCGCCTGACAGGCCCCGGCCGCGCCGGCAAAAATTCCAAGCAGACCTGCCGTTTTCCACTGATTGAATTTCCCCATGATCCTTCTCCTTTTTTCTGCGACAACAGACTGTTACTGTTTTATTGACCGGTGAGCCTATCGGAAACAGAACCCGCGCTGAACGGAATATCATCCAAACAACACGCACTTTTGTTGAAAAAGACCGCATGGGCGGCCGGGATCAACTTTGCTTCCGGTAAAAACGCGGCGCGGTGCCGGTTGCCTTTTTGAACGCCTTGGAAAAAGTGTCGGCATTTTCGTATCCGAGCTCTTCTGCGATCTCCTGCAGCGCCCAGCCGGTATGCGCCAGCAAAGCGGTCGCTGCATTGATCCTGAGCCGCAGAAGGTATTTTTTCGGAGACCGATAGGAGCTTCCTTTAAACAGATTGTAGAGCGTGCCCCGGCTGATGCTGAAATGCCGGGCCACCTCTTCCGCATTTTGGATATTCTGAAACTGCTCTTCCATATATTGCACACAGCGCAACAGCCGGGGATCACTCTGCGGCCCGGAATCGCGGCACCGGTTTAATGACAGACTTTCCAGTAAAAAATTCGTAAAAAAATCGCATATATCCATCGTTTGTTCTTTTGGAACATTGATCGCCAGATCAAAAAACGATTTCGTTAACTCAATGACCTCTGTTTTATTGAACAGATAGAACCCTATGCAGTTTTTCGAAAACAGGCGGTTCCACAGCGGCTGTACATCGGCCGTAAAATAAAAAACGAACATCTCCAGTGTATTATCATCCGTTTTAACCAGACTGTAGGGCTTGTGCGGCCATCGAATAGCCACCGTGCCGTGCTGCAGCGGAATGGTCTGATTACACTGGGTGAAGTCCGCCCGGCCCGCAATCGGTATAACGATCGAATGATATTCACTGACCACATTTTGAATATCCATTTTTGCTTCGCGCACCGCCCGGTAGGCCTCCAGCATTTTTTTCCCGGGGCCCGGAAGGCATTTTATATGCTCGCAGTAGCGATCCGTGTAATGCGCATAAGCTGTCTTTTTCATAAAAAATAACCTTTAGACTGTTGAAAACCGCACGGTCAGGTATGTTTAACAGATATTGAATATAGGACAAACCCCGCTTCCGCCGGAAACACATCCATGCGAAGTATTCTGCAAAAAAATTCCGCCATGGCCGCGACCATATCAGAGCCCCTTGTCTGTCGCCAAGCCCTGTCTGAACCGGTTCAGCACGATTTAACAGCAACCATCGAGCGGACTGAATATACAAAGTGGCGGATTTTTGAACAAACGCCCTCTAGCCGTTTTCACTGCTCTGCGGCATAAACAGTCCGATTTAAATCACTTCGTGCGCAAAGAATACACGCGCATTCAAAAAAGAGAGAAGGACGCGATTATGAAAAAAATCATACACTGGGCCGGGGCAACGACGCTGGCAATTGCCGGAGCCGCCGCAGGCATTTCGCAGGCCGCAGTCAAACCCAATGTCATTTTCATTCTGACCGACGACCTCGGATACGGCGAGCTCGGCTGCTACGGACAGCAGCTGATCAAAACTCCCTGTCTTGATCAAATGGCCGCCGAGGGCAAACTGCTGACCCGGCACTATGCCGGCAGTCCGGTCTGTGCGCCGTCGCGCTGTGTACTGCTGACCGGAAAACACAGCGGCCACACCGCCATTCGCGGCAATAAGGAGCTCAAACAGGGCCAGCAGCCGCTTCCGGCAGACGAAGTTACTCTGGGAGAAATGTTCAAAGCCGCAGGTTATACCACGGCCTGTATCGGCAAATGGGGTCTGGGCTGGGTGAATACCGAGGGCGATCCGAACCGGCAGGGATTTGATTACTTCTACGGCTACCTGTGTCAGCGGCTGGCGCACTCGTACTATCCGGTATCGCTCTGGCGCAATTCGGAAGAAGTTCCGCTGCCGGGCAATGATCAGAAAAGCGGCCCGTTCTACAGCCACGATCTGATGACCGAAGAAGCGCTGAGCTTCGTTCAGAAGAATCAAACCAACTCTTTTTTCCTCTATCTGACCTACACGATTCCCCACACCAAATTCCAGGTGCCCGAGCTGGGTGAATATGCGAAGACCGACTGGCTGCCGGATCACAAAATCCACGCCGCGATGATTTCCCGGCTCGACCGCGACTGCGGAAGACTGCTGGATGAACTGAAAAAACTGGGGCTGGACAACAAAACGCTGGTCGTTTTCACTTCGGATAACGGCGCGCACGGCGAAGGCGGCACACTGGAAAAGTTCAAAGCTTCCGGCGATCTGCACGGGAAAAAGAGAGATGTCTATGAAGGCGGGATCCGTGTGCCCCTGCTCGTCCGCTGGCCCGGCACCGTCGCTCCGGGAACAACGTCGGATCAGGTCTGCGCGTTCTGGGACTGGATGGCTACGTTTTGCGAACTGACCGGACAGCCGGTTCCGGCGGAAACCGACGGACAGAGCATGGTGCCGCTGCTGCTTGACCAGAAAGGCTGGCGTCCGCACGATTACCTCTACTGGGAATTCCACGAACAGGGCGGTAAACAGGCCGTGCTGCAAGGGCGCTGGAAAGCGGTCCGCCTGAAAGTCAGCACAGACCGCAACGGCCCGGTTGAACTTTATGATCTGGAAAAAGATCCGTCCGAAAAACAGAATGTGGCGGCGCAATACCCGGAAAAGGCGCAGGAACTGTCTGCACTGATGAAATCTTCGCGCGTTCCGAATGAATATTTCGATTTCATGCCTGTCAAAAAACCGTAACCGGATCAGACTCGACACGGAAACATCCACAAAAATTTAAAGAAAGCAGCATATGAAAAAAATCTTATGGCTGGCGGTTTCGGTGATAATTGCCGGGACATCTTCAGCGCAGACATTAGAAGACAGCTTTGATTGGGGCACCGGTGTTGCCGGACGGGAAACCGTTACAAACGGCCAGAATATCGGCGGACTGGCGGTGCAGACCGGCGGCGTCTCGTGGGTGCGCAGTTCCGGCACGGCGGTGTTCAGCGGAACCGAAGGGGTCGGCAACGGAACCATGACGATGACCGCAGGGATTATTTACTGTAACTGTGCTGTTACCGGAACAGTCACGGCGGTCATGGAATATGTTTATCAGGTGATCGACACCAACGGGATAGACGGTGTGTGGCTCGGATTCACCTCCAGCGGCGGACATCTTCTTAATTCTGATGCATACGAAAAAGTTTATGTGCGCCTGCACCCGGAATCGGGAAAAATGTATGCCGGTGCGGCAACACTCGACGGAACCAATCTTGTGGACAATGTGGATAAAAGCGTACCCCTTGGCGGATTTTCCGCCGGCGACCGGTTGATCATGACGCTTACGGTGGATACAGACGCATTGTCGGCTTCGGCGGTCATCTCCAATGTCACGAAGAGCGTTGCCCAAACACTGACGTTCGGCTGGACGGAGCCGGACATTGCTTTGAATCAGCTGGCAATCAACGAGACGGGACCGCAGGTAATCCTGATTGATTCGGTCAGCGCAGCTCCCGAACCGGTTGCGCGGCGCGGACTGCTTTTCGCTTTGCAGAGCAAGCTCGGCCCGCTTGATGTTTATGTCTGCGCGGGTCAGAGCAATATGGCCGGGGCCGGGACAAAAGACGGGCTCCCGCCCGAACTGCAGGCTCCGCAACCCAATGTTTTTGTTTTTGACGGAAGCGGCTGGATCGTCATGGAACCTGCGGCGACCGGAGTCGGTCCCGAAATTTCATTTGCCTATGAGATGCAGAAGGCACTGAACAAGCCGATCGGCATCATTCTGCATGCCAAAGGCGGCACCAATCTGGCAACCAACTGGAATCCGCTGCTGACGGCGGAGGCCGGCAATCTGTATGTTGTGCTGACAAATAAAGTAGAAGCCGCCCGGCAGACGCGGGAAATCCATGTTAAAGGAATGCTCTGGATGCAAGGCGAGAATGATTCAAGATCTGCGGACATGGCCGCCGCCTATGGATCAAACCTGACCAACCTGATCCAGGCCGCCCGGGCCGATTTTCAGAATCCGGCCATGCCTTTCGTCGCCGGGCGGGTGAATTGTTCCTATCCGTATACGGGTCTGGTGCGTACCGCGCAGGAAACCTGCACGGTTCCGGGATATTATTGGGTTAACTGCGACGATCTGCCGAAAAACCCGGACAATCTGCACTACAACACCGACGGTCAGGTTCTGCTTGGACAGCGTTTCGCGCAGAGCATTCTGAATCCGAAGTAAAACAGCCGGCAGGCATAAACGCGGCACGTAAAAAAATCATGAACGGGACACTGCAAAAGAAAGTGTGTATGAAAAAAATTCTGTTTATGGCGGGAGCGATGATGATCACCGGCGCGGCTTCAGCCGGGCTGCCTGTAAAAGATAACTTTGACTGGGGGCCCGGTGTTAACGGCCGCATATCGATTACTGACGGCCAGTCCGTTAACGGACAGATTACACCGGCAGGCGGGGCTGTATGGAAAGTTGATGTCGGTACAAGTGTATTCAAAAAGACGGTCGGCAACGGAGGAACTCTGGCTGTGTCCGGATCGAATAACAGAACCGGTTTTGATTGTGCAGTTGATGGAAATATCACGGCGTCCATGGAATATGTCTATCAAACCATTAATACGGCCTATACCCCCGGTGTGTGGCTCGGATTCACTGCGGATTCCACGAAATTTCTCAGCAACGATACGGCCGAGAAAATTTATGTACGCATAAACCCGGCCGCCCGGAAGATGTCCGCCGGTGTAACAACATTGACCGGAACCAATGTCATAGACCATTTTAATAAAATGGCGGCTCTTGCTGTTGCCGAGGGCGACCGGCTGGTCATGACACTCCATGTGGATATGGCGGCCAAGTCCGCCGCCGCACGGGTGAAAAATATTACACAAGGCGTTGAAAACTCCGTTGAGTTTTCATGGACCGGCGGCTCCGGCAACTGGTCTTATTTGATGATTAACGAAACCGCCAACCAGACAATCATCATCGACTCCATCAGTGTCCGTTCTGAACCGGGAACCGTCGTCGGAATGCTGACCCCGGATGCGCAGATTATGAGCCTGCTTCGCCGTCACGTCTGTTTGTAATCAGGCCTTCTGTTTACATGTATCAGTAAAAGCCCGGATTCGTCCCGGCTCAGTGTGCTGAAAAAGGTTTTGGTGTGAAAAAGCGTTGAAATCGGGAACCACTCCGGCATTTGAGGATACGGAGTGCGCCGGCTCGACAGCGCTCTCACTTCCAGCAGCTTCCAACGGAAAGCGGCGGCACGCGGCTTTGGAGCGTTGCTTTCGCTTGCTGAAGCAACGACTGAAGGGGGTGTCAACCCGCCGCACTCCGCACGGCACATCTGCACCATTGAAAACCGGCAATAAAGTTAAACACAGAGTTTATCGCACTCTGAGGCGGACAGGGTTGTCTGCCCCGCCATGCCCGCCCGCTTCCACAATCCGCGCACTCGCCAATTCATCCCTGATCCCCTCCGTTTTCATTTTCAGAGATGAGAATTTATTAAAAATAACTGGATGGAAACGGTTCGATTAAGTATATTGTCTCCGTTAAATGCACTTGGTTCCGAAACAGGAGGGTCTTCAGA
>JBAZTQ010000040.1:0-25356 GCA_041661845.1 Kiritimatiellales bacterium
ATATCTGAAAGCTCCCGAAAACGGGATTATAGTTCACGAAGAAACCGGCAGCGCCTGTGGTTGTTACTGATGAAACCGCCCCGCGGATTCCTCCATTCGCAGTATTCGCATCCGCAAATGCCGACGCAGCGGCCCACGAATATCCCAGTCCGAAGCCGACAAACCGATCCCCGGCGTCTCCGGACGCTGTCAGATCCGTTGCCGTCAGCGAAATGCGCATGTGATACTTTCCGTCGCTCCGGGTCAGCAGATCACTTTCCTGAAAATCATGCAGGATGGTTGCCGTTCCCATCGTCGTTCCGCTCGTCTTGCCCCACTGGCTGTTGCCGATGATTGATGATAATCCGGTCTGGGCATATACATTGTCCGCTGAAACCGGAATGGAACCGGACATTCCCGCCGTTTCGGCATCCAAATCGGCCGAGCTTGTCCGGTTGAACGTGTCCTGAAAAAGGGTTCCGGCCTGAAGGCCGGAGACCAGCGCTGCTGCTGTGACAATCAACAGGCTGCTGAACTTGCGGTGTTTTTTCATTTTCTGAACTCTTTCCTGTAACTTGAAGTATCCGCCAGCCGGTCCGGCAAAGTGAAAAGCCCGGTTAACCCCGGGCTTTTATTTAGTACGTCACACGCTTTAATTGGAGCGACGCACACGCCGGATCATGATCGTAATCAGCGCGCCGAGTCCCAGCATCCCGACCGTCGCCGGTTCTGGGATAACCGTTAGATTGCCGCCGGTAAAATTGAGTGACTGACCGCCGGCCAGACCGGTTGCTGAATACGTTGCACCCGTGGTGACCACCGAGCTCCAGTTGCTGAACATATCACTCAGTGCGATGGTGTAACCATTGGTGACGCCGCCAGTGAATCCGGTGAAGTCAAACACCGTTTCGCCGTCCATCGTCAGCGTGTTGGCACTATTGCCCATAAGAATATCGTAAGCAATGTCGGTGATTTCCATGATATTGGTCGAGCCTTCGGACAGAAGAACATCGCCCTCGAAAGTCAGAGTGCCGGGGCTGTTGCCCGCAGCCAGAATCGCACCGGCATCCAGGGTTACCGCCTGCACCGTGCCGGAGCCGCCCAGCGTGCCGCCGTTCTGTACAGTGATGTCACTTGCCAGACTGCCGTTGACCAGCAAATTGCCGGCACTGACAGTCGTTGCACCGGTATAGGTGTTTGCGCCGGTCAGGGTCAGGATTTTCGTGCCGGCTTTGGTCAATCCGCCGTTGGAAATGACGCCGGAAATGGTCGAATCCGCGTTCACTGTCAGGGTGCGTGTTCCGCCGTTGAGATCCCATCCGCCGTCCCACGTGGTATTGGCAGCACCGCCCAGCGTAAAGTCGGCATTGACATTCATCTGATTGGCAATCGTCATGGCTGTGCCGTTGGCGTGGTTGAACGTGACCCCGTTGCTGGCCACATTAATCGCGCCAACGCCGAACATGGTTGGTGTGCCGGCGCCGTTGTAGCGGAGCGTGCCCGCGTTGAAGGTCAGCCCGCCCGCAAAGGTGTTGGCACCGGTCAGCGTCCAGAGTCCGGTACCGTTTTTGACCACCGCCACATCGCCGTCGGCATCATCGCCAATGTTGCCGCTGATGGTATTGTTGATGACGCCTGCACCGATACCGGCTTTCGTGTTTGAGCCGTCCAGAACCAGCGTGAAGATTTTTCCTGCAGGTACTGTTGAATTAATGTTGCCGCTGATTTTCAGTCCGCCGTCTGTGGAGTTGTTACGGACGGTAATTACGGAATTGCCGAGTCCCCGGAGATTAACGTCTGATGCGATTTCATCAATGTGCGCGCCGGTTCCGGCGAGAGACTCAATTACACCGCCGTTATTGATGCGGATGGTGGAGCCGCTGATCAGATAGTTATTGGTGGAGGTGTTCCCGAAGGCAATCGTTCCGATGGCGCCGACACCGTTAACATTAACCGTCCGTGTCGCGGTCAGCGCGGTGGAAAATGTCGCTGTATCCGCGCTGGATGTGCCGTTTGATGCACCGGGGTATCCGGTTCCGCTAAGCCAGCTGTTGATATCCCACCAGTTGCCGTCCGCGTCCGCGCCCCAGCTGTCGCTGGCCGCCTGCGCCGTGAAGCACAGCCCCGCAACCAGCGCCAATATACTTAATGCTCTCTTCTTCATTTCTGCTTCTCCTTCTATCTCTTCATCCGTTAACCGCCCACACGGGCTTTCCTTAACTGCTGAGTTTATACTTGGTAGAGCCTTTGATTCACCATGCCCGGAACTCCAAAATACATGTCTGAAAGTTCCTCTGCTTGCCCCGGCTTTGAAACCGGTTATACTGCTGCTCATTCGGAACGGATCAGGTATGTGCAAAGTACGGATCATCAAAACAAGCGTTGAAACCGTCGTTATTCCGGCGGAATCGAGAGAATATTTTCTGACTCAGCCGTCCCCTGATGTTCATTGCATGGATGATTACAAAATCATGCTCGCAGGTGTCAGTCAGCTGACCCCCGGCTATTTCGTGGAACGTACCCCTTCGTATTTTAATCTGATCCTTTACTGCCACCGCGGCAGTGCGCTCGTGAAAGGGACAAACCAAACGATGGAAATCCGTCCGGGCGAAGTTATGATGATCCCGACCGGCAGCACTTATTCCTACAAGCCGCTCGGATCCCGCTGGGATATTGTATGGGCCCATCTAGACAATTCGCCTGAATGGAACTCAAGGCTTGGCACCACGCTGGTAATTCGCAAAGCGCAATGGGGGGCGCAGGTCAAAAAAATAATGGAAAGCTATATCGAAGAAGCAAATACACGCCGCCCGGATTCTCCGCACGCGCTTAAGCTGTGCATTGAACTGCTGGCCTTCTATCTCAAACGTGAACTCCGCCCGGATACTCCGGAAGTCATTGAGGCCCTCGCAAGACTCCAGGCTCTGTGGGGCAGCGTGCATGAAAATCTTCAGCACAAATGGACTGTGGAGGAAATGGCTTCCTCTGCCGGGCTTTGTAAAACGCACCTGCACCGGCTCTGTCTGAAACTGCACAAAACCACTCCTATGAACATGGTCACCGCCATGCGGATGGAACAGGCGGCGGAAATGCTCTCGTTCACCAACTACACGCTGACCATGATCGCCGACGGGATCGGCTATGAAAACGCTTTCGCCTTCTCGAAAGCGTTCAAACGCTACGCCGGCATCAGCCCGAAGGAATACCGCAGCAAACAGGATCTCTTGAAAAACCATATCATCTGATGTGTTCCGGGCTGCTCAAGGGTATCTCGATACAGCACGTTCTTTTAACTGGCTTTTTTCCGGACGATTAACGAGATTCATCCTCATTCAAAACAGAAAGGATCCGCCATGCGTCGAATTGTATTCATGCTTCTTGTTTCGCTCTGTGCGTTCACCTCCTTCGCCACGGTCAAACCCGCCGGCGTATTCACAGACTGCGCCGTCCTGCAGCAGGGTGCACCGGTTCGGATATGGGGAACGGCCGCTCCGTATGAAAAGGTGACCGTGAAGTTTGCCGACCAGACTAAAGATGCCGTGGCTGATAAAGACGGCCAATGGATGGTGACGCTCAAGAAAATGCCCGTTTGTGCCGACGGACGTCCGCTGGTTTTCCAAGGTTCGGAAACCGCCGCGCCGGTTGAACTGAAGGATGTCCTCGTCGGCGAAGTCTGGCTGGCAGGCGGCCAGTCCAACATGGCGGGAAAAATGGACGGCTTAAAAACAGTTCAGGCCGACATCGACACGGCCAATGATCCGCTGCTGCGCATGGTCACTATTCCGCGCAAAAGTTTTGAAGGCGAAAACACTGAACGTCCGGAATGGAAAACCACCACGCCGCAGAACGTAACCGGTTTTTCAGCCAGCGCTTATTACTTTGCCAAAAACCTGCGCGAGACATTGAAGGTTCCGGTCGGAATCATCGCCTGCTCCGTCGGCGGAACTCCTGCCGAAGCATGGATGAGCCGCGAGACTCTGGAAAGCAGCCCGGAACTGAAACGGGGCATTGATGCCTATGACGCTTATTACAAAGCAAATTTCACCAATGACGAAGCGTACCTGAAACATCTTGAAGACAACAAAAAGGCCATGAAGGAACGGAACCGCAAACAAAAAGGCAAAAAAGCCCAGAGCCCGCGCATCGCCGACAAAATGGGCCCGCATCACGCCCAGCGTCCGGGCGGACTTCATGATAATATGTTAGCACAGACCATTCCGTACACGATCAAAGGTGTCATCTGGTATCAGGGAGAGAACAACGCCAACGCAAAAGCCGGCTTCCATTACCGGACGGTTTTCCCGGCGCTTATCAAAGAGTGGCGCGAAGAATTTAAAAATCCGGACATGCCGTTCCTTTTTGTTCAGCTTGCCACTTACGGTGGCGGGGATGCCGACCAGCCGTTCTGGTCAGAGCTGCGCGACTCACAGAGCTGGACCGAAGAGCATGTCAAAAATACCGGCATGATTGTTCTGACGGACGGCGGAGAAGAGAAAAGTATTCACCCGCATTCAAAGGATAAAGTCGGCTGCCGCCTCTCCCTGCTGGCCCGCAAGCTGGCTTACGGCGAAAAAGACCTGATTTGCCGAGGCCCCCGTCTGGACGATACGGATCGCGAAGACGACACAATCGAACTGTCCTTTAAAGATACCGGCTCCGGTCTGGTGCTGAAACCTGAAGCGGTCAGTGCGTTTGAAATCTGCGGGAAAGACAGACGGTTTGTTCCGGCTCAGGCAAAACTGGTTGATGGAAAAATCATCGTTTCTGCTGAACGTGTAAAAGATCCCCGGGAAGTACGCTACGGCTGGAAGAAATGGTTCATACCGACACTGTTCAATAAAGAAGGGCTGCCGGCCTCGCCGTTCCGCACCGATGATTTTTCGGCGGCGACCGGAGGCCGTTACTATCTTTGCGATCTGGTTCCGAAGGTTTCAGCCCCGGCAAAACCGGAAACATTTTTATCCAGAGTCAAAAAGACCTTTTCCTGCATCCTGTAAAATTGCAGTCGGCCTGTGTCAGAATCACTCCCCTGAGGTGCGGATCACCAGCACTTCAGGCGGAGTCAGATTCAAAGTGAATTCGTAGTATCCGGGAAGCTCTGTCAGCGTACCGATCCCGGCGGCAAGCGGCTTCAAGGTCAGCGACCGTTCCCAGACTTTGTAATATTCCGCCAGCTTATCTCCCGCCAGAATCTCCGCCGGGCGGCCTTTACCCATTTCGCGGACACCGCCGAGGCGGTCCGGACGGGCGGTGAAACGGTCTGCGAGCAATCCCGCCGCCTCAAAGTCGCGGCGAATCCGGTCGTGCACGGCGGTATCGCGATTCAATACCGCATAACTCAAGGTCTTTGATAAATCCACCGCTTCCTTAGGAATCCGGAACCGAACCGTTTCGGACGTATTCACAGCGGTGTCTTTGTTATAGGCCGAGAAAATGAAAATGGCGACATCGGACTTAACGCTCGCCAGACCGATGAACCGGGTTCCGGCGGCAGATTCCGCAACGGGTTCGAGTAGAAACGCCTCGCCGCCCGCCGCATATTCGAGCACTGAAAGCAGCCAGGCCTCGCCGGTAAAAAGAGAATGCAACTTATTGTCCCGGGCGCGGAACCGGTCGGTCACTCCCCAATGCCAGAGCCGGTCAATCCCGTCCTCGCGCAGGCGGAACATCATTTGCGCCGTGGCGGCCGCACCCAGCGCGCCGCATTCCTCGCTGACGAAATGCCCTTTCTCCTCCTCGCCGAACGGCGCGACGCCGAACTCATGAATTTCCCGGGAGACCCCTTTGAGCTGCGGAACGCGCCGCTCAAACTCATCCCAAATCACGCCGCATCCGCGCGCATTCGCTTCGAGATCGATTCCCGGCAGGTAATAGCGCGAAAAAGCGACCCAGTCGAACGGCGTACCGACCTTCCCGGTAAAGGTATTGGTCTCGTTGAAACAATGCGCCGCCAGATCGAACGGACGCACATTGGCTTTCTCGTTACCGCGCACACCGGCCCCGCCGATATTGAACGGACCGACCTGTGCATCCGGAAGTACGGATTTGACGGCCGCCGCCGAAGCATCGTAATGGCGGATAAATTCGTCGTGGCTTCCGCTGAAGCGGGCGACGCCGTTGTTTTCGGTGCCTACACGGAAACGCAGGCGGTTGGCCGCTTCTGAACCCATAATATGGACGAATTCTTCGCAGACCGCTTCGACGAAGTCGTGCCATTCCTGCGGATCGCGCGGCGGACATTTCTGGCCGAGGCCTTCCGCAGCGGGATGTTCGGGAAAACACCACGGAACATTATCCAGAACAATGGTCAGATTGGTGCAGCCGTTATCCAGGTAAGGTTGCAGACGGGGTTTGAGCAGTTCCATGCGGTAATGAATTTTCCCGTCAGCACCCCGCCACGCGAGATCGCGTGCGCGGACGGCCGGATCGGATTTACCCTTGGCGCTGCCGTCGTTGTATCCGCCAAGAATACGCACCAGACTCAGGTGGTCGGCAAAAGGCACCTCCATGGGATAAGGCCGCTTTTTGTAAGGAAAATCTCCGGAGAGCACATAGTCCGGAATTTCAATCAGAGCCTGACCGCCTTCGAGAAAAGGGCCCAGCGCCGCACTGTACCGCCAGAACGGCGCCAGAGTTCCGAGCGGAATACAGGAGATTCTGCCGGAGCCTTGCATGTCCGCATCCTGAGCCGCTGCACCTGAACCGGAAAGCCAGAGTATTGCCGCGAACAGCACCGCGCCCGGTCGTTTGTTTTTTAATGTCAGCATCACGAACCGCCCCGTACACATCTTGTTTTGTTCATATCCGCTCAACAGATAGCACAGGGCAGGCGGCAACGTCAAAACAGCAGACCCAGTCCGTCACTCTTTGTCGGCACAGGCGGCCGAACGTTGCGGCCCGGCACAAGCTGAACCGCATTCCCCTGCGCCGCCGTCCGGAATGTTACCGGAGTTTATTCCCCGGAGACCCTGCCGCCGCCGGTACCGGATCCGTATCCGGCACACGGTACTGCTGCCGCAGGCGGCCGAGCTCGTTTTTCAGTTCCTGCACCTTGGCCGCGTATTCGGGATTGCCGTAAAGGTTGTTCATTTCAGACGGATCGCGTTCGAGGTCATAGCATTCCCACTCTTCACCGCTCGGAACATCTTTACCGTAAAACCGGATCAGTTTGTACCGGCTGTTCCCAACCCCTTCATGGCGGCGCACGCTGTGCGTGCCGGGATATTCGTAGTAATGGTAGTAGAGCGAGGTGCGCCAGTCTTCAGGGGTTTTGCCCAGCAGCAACGGGACGAGACTGCGGCCCTGCATATCGGCGGGGATCGGCACACCGGCCAGATCCAGGAAGGTTTCTGCAAAATCCACGTTCTGCGCAAGATCGGTGTTGACCGACCCCGGCTTGATCTTGCCGGGCCAGCGGGCCAGCAGCGGCGTGCGGAACGACTCTTCATACATGAACCGCTTGTCGAACCATCCGTGCTCGCCCATGTAAAAACCCTGGTCGGAGGAGTACATCACAACCGTGTTCTCATTGAGCCCGAGATCCTTCAGCGACTGAAGAACGCGTCCGACACTTTCATCAACCGACCAGACGCAACGAAGGTAATCCTTCATGTACAGCTGGTACTTCCATCTGACCAGATCTTTGCCGTCCGGCTTGTGTTCGGCATAATATTTATTCCGCGCGGCGAACTGTCCGCCGGGTACTGCATATTTTGCGCCGACCTTTAAATCACCGGCCAGCCCCATGGTTTTGTCGATCGACATATTCTGCTCATGCGCAGCGGTTGTCCGGGTGGCATAGTCATCAAACAGATTCGGCGGTTCGGGAATCTCGACATCTTCATACCGGGACATTTCCCGTTCCGCCGGAATCCAGTTGCGGTGCGGGGCCTTCTGATGAATCATCAGCATAAACGGCTTACTTGGGTCGCGCCGGTTCTTCAGCCAGTCCAGCGCCTTGTCGGTGATAATGTCGGTGACATATCCTGTGCTTTTGGTTTTTCCGCCCTCTGAAACAAAAGCCGGATCGTTGTACTCTCCCTGTCCCGGCAAGACATCCCAGTAATCAAATCCCTGCATTTTTCCGTTCAGGTGGATTTTCCCGACCATCACGGTCTGGTAGCCGTTCGTCCGGAGAATTTTCTGGAACTGCTGCTGATTATGGTCGAATTCATCTGTGTTGTTATATTTTCCGTTCATGTGGCTGAACTTGCCGGTCAGCAACGTAGCACGGCTCGGAGAGCAGATTGAATTAGCAACATAACAGCGATCAAACCGCATGCCTTCGCTGGCCAGCCGGTCGATGTTCGGCGTCGGGTTCAGCGCCTGCAACCGTCCGCCGTAGGCTCCGATCGCCTGATAGGCATGGTCGTCAGAAAAAATCCAGACGATGTTCGGACGGGACGCCGCTTGAACCTGATTCGGCAGACACATACCCGCCGCCACGGAAAGGAACCATCCTGATGTTTTTACCACTGGCTTCATTTTTTATCTCCCGCTTTGAAATCGTCCGTCCCGGAGGCTCCCCATATAAACATTTCCGTCGTGCCGTTTTTCAAACTTTCCGCCCGCACGGGATATACCATCTTGGGTCTTGCTGTGGGATGCGCCCCGTCGAGCACCTTTTTGCAAGTCTGCCGGTCAAAGCTGTCCGGTGTGATTTTCTGCGGATCAAATTCATCCCGGGTTTCTTTCTGCCATCCGTCCAGAGCCTCGCGCATCTGTTTAAGAACCGGGGCATACTCCGGATCACCGGCCAGATTGTGCAGCGCAAATGGATCTTTTTCCGTGTCATAGAGCTCTTCAACCGGACGCGGTACTGTAAAACAGGCGGACTGCTGCGGCGGAAGCTTCCCTTCTGCATGAAGTTTCGTCATGGCGGCCCAGGTGGTCGATTTGCAGGCATCGGCCGGCGGAATCCCCGACAGGTCGGGCCGCCAGTTGCGGACGTAATTGAAGCGGTCGCTGCGCACCCCGCGCTCGCAACCGGCAAAATCGTGCCAGTTATGTTCAGCAAACGCATACTGCCGGATCACGGCCTTCGGATCGCGCAGGATTGGCGTGAGGCTCTTCCCCTGAAAACCCGGTAATGCGGTAAGTCCGGCCACATCCAGCACCGTCGGCGCAACATCCACCGAGCTGACCAGACTGCCGGTATGGCTGCCGGCTTTGATGAGTTTTGGATAGCGCACGATAAACGGCGTTTTTACGCCGCTGTCATAAACCGTGGTCTTGTCCCGGGGAAACGGGCGCCCGTTGTCTGCGATGAACAGAACGAATGTATTGTCCAGCACGCCCTGCCGTTCAAGCTCGGCGAGCACTTTCCCCATGCAGCTGTCCAGCCGGGAAATCTCGTCGTAATACATCGCCAGATCGCCGCGCGTTTCCGGACAGTCGGGCAGATAGGGCGGCACAATGACCTTGTCGGGCGAATTGGGCGGGTCAAAGGTCTTCGGCACATAGGGACGATGCGCGTCGTGGGCGGCCAGCCACAGAAAGAAAGGTTTGTCTTTCGGGCGTCCGTTCAGAACCTCCAGCCAGAGTTCACATCCGCCCGGATTCGAATCTCTCACCAGATCGTACTGCCTGAACCCGGCGTCGCCCCACGGATGCCACTTGCCTACGCTGGCGGCCCAGTATCCCGCCTCCCGCAGCGGCGTGCTCATCAGCACGGCGTCCTCCGGCCACGGCAGATGCAGTTCCCCGCATCCGGTGGAATGCGGATAGCGTCCGGTCAGAATGCTGGCCCGGCTCGGGCTGCACGAGCTGCACGTCAGCCACGCCTTGTCGAAACGCATTCCTTCACGGGCCAGCCGGTCGATGTTCGGCGTTTGAACCGCCGGATTGCCGTAGGCTCCGATATCGTCCCACGCCACATCGTCCGCAATGAAAATGACAAAGTTGGGCTTTTGTGCAGCCGTCTGATCAGCGGCCTGTGCGGCGGCGGTCATCACTCCTGAGCCTAGCGTTAGAAAGGCCGAATTATATTTTTTCGATTTCATCCCGCGCTCCTTATTTTTCTTTGAGAACAAAACTGACCGTCAGCGGTTTGTCCGCCGGGCAGCCTGGAATCGACAACTCCACCACATCGCCGGACTTCATGCCGGGAGCCGCGCCCGGCCCGGTGAACGGAAATACGCGTGTGTCAGCCGGCTTCAGCACGGTGACTCCGGACTGAACCGCCTTCCCGTTTACGCTGAACTGTGCCGCAGCTTTCCCCGCCGGAATATGCAGACGCACCGTCCAGTCGCGCTTGAAGTCCTTCGGCAGGAATCCGCCCGCAGACGGCTCAACCGTCAGCGCCGTCCGGCCTTTTTCCGTATTCATGACAACGCGAGTCCGGCTGAATTCTTTTTTGAGGTAGCCGTTCGAAATACCGTCGTCTTCATAAACTTCCCGTTCGGTTTTTCCAGACATTGGAACAAACGCATCGACCGTGAGTTTGTCCCAGACCGGCGTGCCGGAAGACATACGCAGCGGCGTTGTGAAAATCATCCCGCCGTCGCGCACATAGATCGGCGTGTGTTCCAGATCGGAAGTCACTGTAATGGTCTTCGGCCCTTCCAGCGTTTCGCCGGTCCAGACATCCTGCCAGCGTCCGGGCGGAAGCCAGAGCGGGCGTATCTGGTGTGCCGTATCGCCGGTTTTGCTGACCGGCCCGAAAAACAGATTACATTCACCGCCGGCCTTTGCGAAAAATTCCAGCTTGATCGGATAGGTCTTTCCGGCTTCCAGCTTGATCCGGGCTTTGGTCTGCGTAATTTCCTGCCGGTTTTTCAAAAACCCCGGCTTGTTGATCAGCTGAGCGCCGTCAATCCACAGTTTCGATCCGTCTTTGGAGGTCAGTCCGAATTCATACTCGGCGGTTTCCGCAACCGGGCCGAAGGTGCCCGTCCAGCGCACCGAAACATTTTTCATCGGAACCCCTGCCGGACGGACTTTCCAGTCATAGAACAGCTTCGTATCGGTACGCACCGGTTTCGGTGTCCCTTCAAATTTTTCATTCGCAAAATATTCCGCGCGCAGGCCCGGCTTCCCGTCCGGTGTTTTGAGCAACGTCACGGGAACAGGATCCAGCCCGCTGTAGCACTGCGGCGCGATCAGCAGATCGTCGCCGAAAAGATACTGGAGCCCGCCGGCGGCTTCCGGATATTGCGGCCATTGCAGATCGCACCGTTGCAGAAGCGGTGTTCCATTGTCATAGGCACGGCGAACTGCCGTATAGATCGTCGGCAGCAGCCGGTAACGCAGCGCGGCGTATTCGCGGCAGATTTTCTCCGCTTCTCCGCCGTACGTCCAGGGAGTATGCACCGTTTTCGGATAGCTGTGCGGACGGGGCAGCGGCGAAAAAACGCCGAACTGGAACCAGCGCGTATACAGCTCCGGTGCCGTCTCCAGCATATGCCCGCCCAAGTCCTCGTTGATATACGGCATCATCCGGTCGATCCCGCTGTTGACGCCGTTCTCAATTCCCGAGCGCAACTCTTCCCAGAAAGAAAGCGTGTCGCCCGTCCACCAGAGCGGATACCGGTGCGCCGCCGGGTGACTCGGCGTCAGCCGCATTCCGCCCCAGATTCCGTCCGCGTTCGACATGATCAGCGGACGGCGCTCCGGCTTATTTTTCAGCGTCATATCGTGATAGACCACCATGCCCCAGAACTCGATCGTCAGCCCGTCCGGCGCTTTCAGATGTTTGCCCCAGTTCTTGTCGTACCACCAGGCATCCGCGCCGATATTCAGCAGACTGTCGATGCCCGCCTGACGATACGCCATCTCTTCTGGATCCAGAGCGCCGGGCGTCTGCGCTTCGGGATGGTCGTTATACATGACGCGGACATTTCTTTCGTGCGCCTTGGTCAGATAGCGGGCCATGTCGGGGAACAGATTGGTGTTCACGCCGTAGCCGCTCGACGCTCCCACGCGCCAGTCGGTATCGCAGACGAACAGATCCAGCGGAAAGCCGCGCGCCCGGAATTCATCCGTCAGATCCAGCGACTGCTGCTCGGAATAGGGCCAGTAGCGGCTGAACCACAGGCCGAACGCATAAAGCGGCGGCATCGGAACGGGGCCGGTCAGCTTCAGAAAATCCTTACGAAAGGCGGCATAGTCACCGCTTGGAATAAACAGATATAAATCCTGAGCCTGATTCGCCATATCCCAGCCCGACGTTTCCGTGTTCTCCCCGCAGAAAGCCGGAGCGGCCGCCGCGCCCCAAGGCGCAGGAATCAGCCGGGGAGAATCCGGGAGCACCCAAACTTTCGGCATGGCATCGGGTGCCGGCAGAAAACCCGCCTTCAGATCATCCTTGGAAATCGTGTAGAGAACTTTTCCCGCCGGATCGCGCAAAGTGATTCCGGCTAGGTCTTTGGCATTCTCCGGAATTTCAACCTGATAAGCGGCGGAGGTCAGCAGAACCTTGCCGTCTTTTTTGCTGACTTCCAGCGGAACGCCCGGCCAGTCGCGGTTCACCACCGTCAGCGTCGTCCGGTCTTCAAAACCTTTCGGCCCCTTCTGTTCGATGCGCACCAGTGTCGGCGACAGCGCCTGCACCCTGATATTACCCACGATGGATTCACCGGCAAATGCTGCGCCGGCGATGGTTGATAAAAGCACACTGATGATCGGCTTATTCATGCACACGCTTCCTTTTCGTTCAGATTAAACAGATTGTTATCGTGGCGCACGATAAACAATCTGTATGAAGACGGACATAGCTGAAACGATCATTCCCCATGCCGTTTCCGATCATCTGCTTCCGGGCGTCGCAAAGACCGTCAGAAGCACTCCAGCCCGCCGAGATAGAGCAGGAACGGCTGATCCAGCGCGGTAAAATCTTTCTGCACGGAGAACTCGAGATCGAAATAATCAAACACCGGCTTCAGGCCGCCCACATTCACCTGTTCTTTTTTCTGTTTCACCGACGCGGTTTCCGTTAACACGGCATCAATGGTGTTCCAATCCTTGGAAACCAGCGGCTTGTCTCCGTTACTCAGCTGCCAGACCCGTTTTTCGCTGTCGACGAACCGCGCATTTATGAAAATTTTGTATCGCTCAGGATTCGGATTGTAGACACTGAACCGCACCCGTGAAAAAGCAACCGGTGCGAAATCCCACCGCAATACGCCCTGACGCCGCTTGTCAGTAAACCGAAGCTGCATTTCCAGCGACCGGGTTCCCTTCCATACCGGTTCCGTTGCGGTACGCATCAGCTCCATCGCCTGCATGTTGCGCAGGTAGCGGTCAATCCGCACCGGCGACGCAAAGAAATTAAAATAGGCCGGGGTTTCGGGCGCGGCGCATGCCGCCCCGGCCAGGCCGAAAAACAATCCCGCCAACAACGCTCTCGGTTTTATTTTCATGGTGCAATCGTCCCGTCTGTTTTCAAAAGCCAGCTCCCTTTCGCCGGAACCGTGACCCGGCTGCCGTTGACCTCCGGTTCAGTCCGGTCTTTTTCAACGCGGATGCTATATTTTTTCCCGGCAAACCAGTATTCGCGGATTCCGGCGAACTTCCAGCCGTCCGGCAAGGCCGGAGCAATCCGGAGTCCTTCCGCATCCGGCTGAATTCCGAGGATGCCGGTGACAAAAAACAGCGGCACCAGCCCGGATTCCGGGAACTCGCGCAGGATTCCTTCGAGGTGCGTACTGCCGGAAGCATTCCCCGGCTTGCGGCGAAGCTGGTCTTTATGGAATTCATCCAGAATAACCTGCATCCGCTTCATGGCATCGCTGATTCCGAGCGTTTGCAGACGGCTCATCAGGTCATAATAAGAAACATAGAAAATATGTCCGCCGTTCTGAATCTGCGTGCCGTATTCGCCGACGGTGCCCGGCCCGACTTTCATCGTCCAGTCGTCCCAAAATGACGGATTAACCGCCTCGGCGGCCAGTGTGTTGGCGCGCGGCGCGATTTTGAAAAAATAGATGTCTTCCCGTTTCGAGGTATCGCCATAAACAGCGCGGTCGCCGTTGAGCCATTCAAAAATTTTCTGCGCATGTTCCGGCGCGGCAATCCCGGACGCCACCGCCTCCAGATTCACAAAGGTAAATCCGTAATCCTGAACGGTTCCATCCTTGGCAATGCACCCGGCAAACCGTTCGGTTTTTTCGTTCCAGAAAACCCGGTTGTACTCTTCTTTAACTTTGGCACGCAGAGCGGTGTATTCCGCCGCTTTATCCGCATTGCCCAGCGCGGCCTCCAGACGCGCCATCCAGTCCAGCGACTGGTAGAAAAGCATATTCTCGTAGGCGGATTTGTAGCCGAAGCGCCAGCCGTCCCAGTAGTTGCCGCTCATGCCCTTCGCCGTACCGTCGTGTTCCGGATCCTGAACGGTCATCACGCCGCTCTTCCCGTCCATATCTTCAAGCTGGTACTTCATGGCCTTGCGCATTTTCTCCAGCAGCGTGGCCCCGCCTTTTTTGTCCTTAGCCTGCAAAAAATCTTTTTCGCGGTGCATGAGATACCAGTGCGACATACCGCAAATAAAGATCGCGGGAGTGACATAGTGCTTTGAGTGGTCGAGATGAAAAAATCCTCCGGGTGATACGCCCATTAAACCGGCTTCGTCCTGCGGATAGCTGCTGACGGTGTTCTCGAAATATTTTTTTGCATCAGGCTTATCGAGCCAGGAAAGCTTCATGGCGTTCCACTGCGCCCAGATCGTGCTGCCGATCATCAGCATTCCGCCTTCGTCGGGCCGGTCGCTCGGCCACGGATACGGAACAAAATAGTGGCGGATCTCATTTTCAGCCGATCCGAAAACCAGCCACATATTGTTCCAGTCGGCCGCCGTCTGTGCGTCGGCATCCATCTCAAACAGCAGATCATCCGCGCCTTCGGCCCGCAGGCCGCCCAGCTGCAAAGCATACTGCCCGGCCGAAATTTCCGGCGGTTTATACGAAGTCACCCGCACCGCGTCCGCCGCCAGCCCGTTCAGCGGAATCCGGATCTCTTTTTCGCCGGGATCCGGAAAATGATTATAGGCCGCCGCCGGAACATCGTTCCAGATTTTACCTCCGTCGGTACTGAACTCCACGCTGAAGCTGTCCGGGAACGGAAAGTCCGGATGTTTTTTCAGCACCAGTGTATCCACGGCACAAACCTTGTCGAAACGCAGCCCGATGCTTTGCGCGACATACGGACGATCCGCAGCTTCCGGGGTTCGGCCTGTCCGGGGAGAATCATCCAGCGAATCCAGCCTGAACAAATCGGCCGGAATTTCAGCAGGCTTTTCCAGATCGGAGCCGGTCACAGAAAGCTTCGCTCCCTTCAAAGGGATGATTTTCCCGGAGAGCGTGACGGCGCGGGGCTCAATTTTATAATTGCCCCGCACATTCCAAACCTTGGAAATGTCCGGCGAAAAATCAGCCAGCCCGTGTGACGTCGGCGTGAGCGTTCCGTCGCCCCAGTCGATGAGGTACCAGACCATTTCGTCGCCGTCCGCCGGTGCCGGTTTAAACGTGAAATTCTCCCCCGTTTGAACCGCCCGGGCAAAAAATCCTGTCAACAGCAGCGACATGATTAAACAGCTTTTTTTTCGTTTCATTACTCAGTCATTTTCGCGGCTCTTTGCTCATCCGGAATACGGCGGGTTTCCAGCGCCCGCCTTTTCGTAATCGGAATGAACAGAGCCATTGCGAAAGCTAACAGAAAAATTCCGGTCTGTCCGAAAACAAAAAAGCATTTCATTTCGCTCAGAGCCGCCGGAATTTCAGCCGGTCACAATATGAACACACATTACGGGGCCGCAAGTTCTGTGTCTGTGATCCTGAAAAGCACGGGACGTTCATCCGGTCCGGAGTCGATCAGGCGGTCGTCCGGCAGCTCCGCCCGGACGACGGAAAGCTTTCCAATCCGTGCTTTAAAATCGTTAATGAGGTTGACCAGTGTCACGTCCTTCGAGCTCCGGATGACAAACTTTCCAGCCTCTGTGGGAGCGCCGGGGCCGCCGTAGCCGATGACAAGAATATTGGAAGAGTCCGAAACGCGGAGGATGGTCGAATAGCCCTCGTTCTTGATGCCGTAGACGGCAACGTTGCGCGCATTCTTAATTTCCATCTCGGCCTGCCCGCAGCTGTATTGGAGGTGCGCGTGGTAGACGGAAAACGGGCCGCCGGTGTTCTCGACCAGAATGCGGCGGCGGTTCGGGCCGTGCAGCCGTCCGTCGAGGGCATAGAACGGATACCAGCCGCCCGCGCCATGGCCGTGCACGCGGTAGAGCGGCCAGTCCGGTGTGCCGCTCGTGTCATATTTCCGATGGAGTTCGTCGTAGGGAATACCGTTTCCTGGAATATCATGTTTGACCCCGCGCAGATATTCGCTCAAAGGGTTGACCTGCTCCCAGGTCCAGTTGAGCCAGGGGCGTATCCCGGCGGCGAGCGGAACCAGTTCGTTTTCGGTGTAACCCGTGATCGAGTTCACGCAACGCAGCAGGGATCTGCCGCCGCACATCCAGTCCAGCACGAAAGCCGCTTTCACATCTTCGCGCGGCATGAAGACGCTGAAGAAGGCCAGCTGCGTCGCCGCATCTGCAATATCGGCGGTGCGGAGCGCCGGCTGCGGGTTCGCGGGATCGTTAAAATCGCCGCCCTCGGCCGCGACCGGACAAATCATTGAATACGACGGACTGATGCCGATGATTTGCGTGCGGGGTTTCAGCTGCAACGTCTTGGAAATACGGTAAGCGCCTTTCGGCAGAAACAGTATCTGGTTTTCATCAATCGCCTGCTGGAGAGCGGCGGTATCGTCGGCCTTGCCGTCACCCTTGGCGAAATACGGAGCGCCCTTGACATTGACAACGCCCGGCCGGTTCCACGCCGGAAACACGGTATCGTCCCACAAAATATGGCGGGTGCGGAGATCGGCGGGCGGGATGGCATCCGCCACAATCTGACTGACGATGCCGTTGGTTTTGATCCCGTCGGTAAAGAGCGAAGCGTGCAGCCCTTCCGGGTATTCGAAAGACGAAGACAGTTCGATCACGCGGTTCCATTGACCGCAGACATCGGGCATTACCTGTTCGCATTGGCTCGAAACAAAAACCGGCCCGGCGCTGCGCACCCAGGTGTTGCGCAAATAGGCGGCGCTTTTGGCGTCGATCACCGGAGCCGGATCATTGCCGGAAGCGCGATCAATCCGGCAATCCACGAGCGAGATGCTGCCCAGTCCGGCACCGGTGGAACGCACGGCAGCCGCCGGGCCCGCCAGCTCAAACTCGCAGCCGGCCAGCGTCAGCGAACCGCGCTGCTGATAGCGGATCGCGACCTCGCGCTGGCCGCTGAACCGGCAACCGGCCATCGTGGTGCTCGGCTCATCACAGTTGAGCATGGCCCCGGTTTGTCCGCCCCGGACCGTCAGGTTGAAGATCCCGCCACCGCACCCCGGCGAACCCATAAGCCCGGCGTAACCGTCACCGGCTTCCAGCGTGCAATCCTGAATCGTGGAACCTTCGGCGGCTCCGAAATAAACGGCCACCGCGCCGGAATTGCCGGAACCGATGCGGACGTCGATCCCGTAGAGCAGCTGGCTGTATCCGGTCTGCGGGATGTCGCGCCCCAGCGGAGCCTCCAGTTTCATGCGGAACCATGCTCTGGAAAAGAAATCAAGGACACGCTTGGGTTTGGCCGGGTTGTTGAAGCCCGGCGAGTTTGTCGCCAGCACGATGCATGGGCGCCGGCTTCCCTGGCGCTCGCCGATCAGCACACTCGGCCACGCTTCGGTGAACGGCAGATACTTGTTGTTCGGAGTGCGCTCGTCCGACCACCCGCCCGGACAGGGAATCGTGTCACTGACGGTGTAGGTGCCAAGCGGAAACCAGACCGCGAGTTTATGATGCCGCCCGAAAAAAACAGCGTCCGCAACGGCCTTGGTGGAATCCCTGGCCCCCGATGGATCGGCGCTGAACGGAGGTTTGGTCACGTCGATGAATCCCGTGCGCAGCAGCGTCTGCTCCGGCATCGCGTTCAGGGCCGCCACATCATCAATATTTATACCCAGCGGGTCGTCCGTCCGGAACGGCGCGGAAGCCGCTGTGCCGGCGGCCGGCATTGTGCCCGCCAGAACAAGCAGCAAGGCAGGAAGAAATATGATACGGTGCAGGTTCATTTTCATGCGTGTTTGTCCCTTCATAATTTAATTCAGCGTAAAGCCCCGGTAATCATCTGCGCCGCCCGGACAACATGGGGTGCGACCCGTTTGCTGTCTGCCACGCTCAGCCTCGGAGCCGGAGCGGTGATCCAGACAGAAGCCAGCGGATGTCCGTCCGCGGCAAAAACCTTATCGAAACGCAGTTCGATGCTTTGCGCGACATACGGACGATCCGCAGCTTCCGGGGTTCGGCCCGTCCGGGGAGAATCGTCCAGTGAATCCTGCCTGAACAAATCGGTCTGAATTGCAGAAGGTGCTTCCATATCCGATCCGGTCACAGAAATCTTCGTTTCATTGGCTGTGATCCTGAAAAGCACGGGACGTTCATCCGGTCCGGAGTCAATCCGGCGTCCATCAGGAAGCTCCGCCCGGATGAGTGGATAGTGCCGGTCCGGAGGCGGCAGTTTGCGCGAATAATCGAACCGGAAGTCGTTGATGAGATCGGCCAGCGTCACATCGCTTGAGTTCCGGATGATGAACTTTCCGGTCTTCGTAAAAAACCCCGGCCCGCCGTAGCCGGCAACCAGAATATTCGATGAATCCGAAACGCGGAGGATAGTCGAGTATCCTTCGTTCTTAATGCCGTAGATGGCGATGTTGTGCGCATTCTTCATTTCCACCTCGGCAAGGCCGCAACAGTATTGGAGGTGCGCGTGATAGATGGAAAACGGGCCGCTGGTGTTTTCAATCAGAATACGGCGGCTGTTCGGGCCGTGCAGCCGTCCGTCGAGGGCATAGAACGGATACCAGCCGCCGGCACCATGACCGTGCACGCGGTAGAGCGGCCAGTCCGGCGTGCCGCCGGTGTCGTTTTTCGTGTAGAAATCGTCATGGGGTTTCTGCGCCCCGGGGACATTGTGCCTGACCCCCTTCACGTATTCGCTCAAGGGATTGACCTGCTCCCAAGTCCAGTTGAGCCAGGGCCGGATCCCGGCGGCGAGCGGAACCAGTTCGTTTTCGGTGTAACCCGTGATCGAGTTCACGCAACGCAGCAGGGATCTGCCGCCGCACATCCAGTCCAACACGAAAGCCGCTTTCACATCTTCGCGCGGCATGAAGACGCTGAAGAAGGCCAGCTGCGTCGCCGCATCTGCAATATCGGCGGTGCGGAGCGCCGACTGCGGGTTCGCGGGATCGTTAAAATCGCCGCCCTCGGCCGGGACCGGACAGATCATCGAATACGACGGACTGATGCCGATGATCTGGGTGCGGGACTTCAACTGCAAAGTTTTGGAAATACGGTAAGCGCCTTTCGGCAGAAACAGCGCTTGATTTTCGTCAATCGCCCGCTGGAGAGCGGCGGTATCGTCGGCCTTGCCGTCACCCTTGGCGAAATACGGAGCGCCCTTCACATTGACAACGCCCGGCCGGTTCCACGCCGGAAACACGGTATCGTCCCAAAGAATATGCCGGGTACGAAGATCATCGGGCGGGATGGCATCCGCCACAATCTGCCTGACGATGCCGTTGGTTTTGATCCCGTCGCTAAAGATCGAGGCAGGTCCCTTGGCGTAATCAAAAGACGCGGCCAGTTCGATGACATGATTCCATCCGCCAGAAGCAACCGTCGCCACCCCGCCATGCTGACTTGAAACAAAAATCGGCCCGGCGCTACGAACCCATGTGTTGCGCAAGTAGGCGGCGCTTTGGGCAACAACTGCCGGAACCGGCTCTGGACAGGAAGAACGGTCCAGCCTGCAATCCACCAGCGAGAGGCTTCCATCGGTCTTCCCGGTGGAACGCACAGCGACCACATTGCCGGGAAGCTCAAATTCACAGCCGACCAGAGTCAGCGAACCCCTTTGTTCATAGTGGATCGCGGTTTCACGCTGGCCGCTGAAGCGGCAGCCGACCAGCGTGGGACTCGGCTCGACCGAGTTCAGCATGGCGCCGATCTGTCCGCCCCGAACCGTCAGGTTGAAAACCGCGCCGCCGCTTCCCGGAGCGCCCAGCAGACCGGTGTAACCGTCGCCCGCTTCCAGCGTGCAATCCTGAATCGTGGAACCTTCGGCGGCTCCGAAAGACACCGCCGCCGCGCCGGGATTACCGGAACCGATACGGACATCAATCCCGTAGAGCGTCTGATGGTATCCGGTCTGCGGGATGTCGCGCCCCAGCGGAGCCTCCAGTTTCATGCGGCTCCACGCTCTGGAATAAAAATCGAGAACACGCTTGGGCCTGGCCGGATTATCAAAGCCGGGTGATTTCGACGCCAGCACGATGCACGGGCGCCGGCTTCCCTGGCGCTCGCCGATCAGCACGCACGGCCACCCTTCGGTGAACGGCAGGTACTTGTTGTTCGGGGTGCGCTCGTCCGACCATCCGCCCGGACAGGGAATCGTATCGCTGACAGTGTAGGTGCCAAGCGGAAACCAGACCGCGAGTTTATGATGCCGCCCGAAAAAAACAGCGTCCGCAATCGCCTTCGTGGCATCCCTGGCCCCCGATGGATCGGCGCTGAACGGAGGTTTAGTCACGTCGATGAATCCCGTGCGCAGTAGCGTCTGCTCCGGCATCGCATTCAAGGCCGCCACATCATCAACATTGATGCCCAGCGAATCGTCCGTCCGGAACGGCGCGGAAGCCGCTGTGCCGGCGGCCGGCGAAGCCAGCAGCAGAGCGGCGAACAAAGACAGCCGGATTTGTGTTTTCATCTTTTTTCGTCCTGATTTTTGATGTCTATGCTTTCACAGCGGTGTTTGCCGGCACCGAGCGTGACAACATAACGTCCGCCGGTCTCGGCTTCCTTCGATTCTTTGCCGTCCACCAGACAGGATTTGCCCGGGGGCAGCTCAATACGCGCCTGTGTCCCCTGCGGCACGGTGACGGAAATTTCAAAGCGGTCTTTCTGCCGCTCCCAGCGCACCGGGATGTCGCCCGCCGGGCTCGGCACCACGCCTTCGGCCCATTCAAGCCCGCCGCATTTCGGCGCAACCTGAAATTCGGCGAAGCCGGGCTTGAGCGGTTTCACGCCCAATACTTCGGTGGACAGCAGAAAGGCCGGCACAGCGGAGGCGCTCTGGGCGACACTGCGATAGCGCGGAAGCCATGCCCATGTGCCGGAACGCAATGAAGTCATATAGGAGCGCTCCTCCCATAAAGTCGGGTTGGATTGAAGCAGAAGCATCCGTCTGAACCGTTCGCGCAGATATCCCACCGCCAGATCATCACGCCCGGCATCGAAACAGGCCTGTGCCAGAAAATGGGTAAACGGCGCATCGCACTGCACCAGATCCGGAGCTACCGCCGCCAGATTTTTCAGGATGATTTCGCTCCGTCCGTCTTTTCCCAGTCCGGCCAGCAGGGCCAGCGCATTTGCGTGTTCGGAGAACTGCTTCGTAACCGGCCTGCCGTTCGCAAGCGCGTCGGCGTATAACCCGCGTTCAGGCACCCAGAAGAGCTCGTAAACCTTCGCCGCAATTCCGTCTGCCGTCCGGCGGCAGTCTGCCTCAGCCTGACTGTTTCCGGCGGCGGATTCGGCATCGGCCAGGCCGCGCAACAGCAGGACAAAAAACAGGTTTTGCGGCGCGCCTGTGCCCCTGTTCCACAGACCCGGTGCCCAATCGAGCCAGGAGACGCCGGGATATTTCTCAATCAGACCCCGGTCATTCAGCAGGCCGCGAAGATAGCTCATATAGGCGCGGTAGGCCGGTAAAACCATGTCTTCGTCGTATTCCGCCGGCGTCGCGAACAGGCGGTATTTATCCAGCGCATACCACGTTTGCAGCGGATGAAAAAATGCGTGCTGCTCCTTGCATTCTCCCGGACCGAGCACATGCAGCAAAAACCGTTTTTTATCCGGATCGCGGGTTATCTGACGGCAGTAATACCGGGCCAGCGGCAGGTTGCCGCCGGTAATCCAGCAGGTCATCAGCGACCGATTGCCGCACTCGCCGGTCCAGGGGCCTTTTTCCCTGATCGCATTGTCCATGAACAGATCCTGCGTGGTTACGCGCACGGTGCGCTCGCTGGCAGCCCACAGTTCCGTCAGCACCGGATCCGAACAGACAAACCGGCCGCGCAGCGGCAGCGGCGGATCGCGCTCGATCAGCCCGAACCGGTGGACTTTCAGCGGCCGGCTGAGGTTACGGAATGTCAGTTGGACGTAGCGCACCTGCTCCCAGTGAAAGCTTTCCCAGGTCTGCCGCCCCTGCCGGAGCATCACCCGGTCGGCTTTGTTCCCCGCTTTGGCTTCCCATGCCTTGTCACCGCCGTAAAGCACAGTCGGAACCCTTCCGCCGATCAGTACCTGCGAGTAGCCGATGTCCACCTGCGCGCCGTCGTCGCCTTCCACATCCAGATAAAAATTGCCGTTGATCAGCCGCCCGAAGTCGAGCACAACTGTCGCGCAGCGTACCGACGGCGTCTGATCGTGCTCGCGGATAAATTGGTAGAATCCGGGCACTGTCGGCTGACATCCGCTGTCCACCACCGCCGGTCCGCGGGCCGGATCAAGGAAGCCTTCAGGCGATGTGATTCTGGCCGTGCTTAATTCTTCCCACGGCTCGTAGGCCAGCCGGAGCGCCAGGTTGCCGTACGGATCTGACGGGCTCAACTCAACCGCTTCCGCAAGCCTAACAATTTTCTCCGGGGCGACAAAAGACCGTTTTACGGGCGGCACCGGATCGGATTCCAGTTCGTTCGCGTCCGGCTTCTTCCCCTTCACCGCCGCCTTCCAGCCTTCGGCTTTGAATCCCGGCAACCGCCAGCCGGACGGTTCTTCCCGCTGGTCGTATATTTCTACAGGGGAATGGGCCGTGGAACGGAGCTTGGTTTCCGCCCAGGCTTTGCCCGGGGCATTGAGCCACGTCTCATCCGAAACGACACCGGTTCCGCCGCCTTCCAGTCGGCACAGCAGACGGCTTTTCCCTTCCGAATCAAAAGTCTCGATGGTAAGCACGTTCGAACCGGGCTTAAGCCATTCTCCGACCTGATAGGTCCGATAAACCGGCGGGGTGCCCCGCCGCGGACCGTCGCCCACAAACCGCCCGTTCAGATACACCTGGTAAAATTCTTCTCCGTAAATATGCAGCCGCGCAGCGGCGGAAACACTCTCCAGCGTAAACTCGCGCCGGAACAGCTGGTAAGGATTTTTATCGTTTCCGCTCACCCATTGCGCGCCGCCCCAGTCGCACGCAGCATTTTCCACCGTAGGCGCACCGGTGACAGCGGCAGTCAGCCCTGAATCGTCGGTTTGCGCAATGGACTGCAAACCGCCCGCGGCAAAAACAAACAGTAGAACCTGCAGAAACTTTGCTTTCATTTTGACCTTTCTCTTTTCTGATGGCTGCGTCTCCATGTGCGCCGCAGACGGCACCGCTCCGCGGATCGGCTGAACGGGATTCACCGCAGCGCCTCCGTAATCATCTGCGCCGCGCGGACAACCTGAGGCGCGACCCGTTTGCTGTCTGCCACGCTCAGCCTCGGAGCCGGAGCGGTGATCCAGACAGAAGCCAGCGGACGTCCGTCCGCGTCAAAAACCGGCGCTCCCAGACAGTGATGTCCTTCGATGGTTTCGCCGAAATCCAGCGCATAGCCTTGCCGCCGGACCTCCAAAAGGTGTTCCGCCAAGACGGTGCGGGACGTAATGGTATCAGCGGTCAACGCTTTCAACGGCATCCGGCGCAGTGTGCTTTTCAGTTCTTCCTCCGGCAGGAACGCCAGCATTACCTTTCCCGGCGCACCGGCATGCAGCGGCCCGTGTGCCCCGGCCTCCACATAGCACTTGAATGGATGCGGCCCGACAACCCGGTCCAGTACGATGCATTCAAACCCGGACCGGACGCCGATATGTGCCGACTCCTCTGTCGCGTCGCGCAGCCAGCGCATAGGTTCACAGGCAAGCTGAACAAGACTGCGCTCTTCACGTTTTGGTTGCGCCAAACTCAACAGCTTGCGTGTCAGAATAAAGCGCGGCCCCGGCTCCTCGCGTTCCACATAACCGTGCGCCACCAGCGCTTTGGTCAGACGGAACACCAGATTGCTGCTGAATCCGAGTTCTCTGCGGATATCTGCCTGAGTAGCTCCGTCGGGACGGGCACTGATGAACTCCAGTAGGGCGAGCGCCCGGTCCAGAGCCGGCGTTTGCGCGCCGGAATCCAGAATCTTCGATACAGGTTTGACAGCCGCTTTCCGCGTCCGCCCCGGTGAAGTAACAGGTGTTTTCATATTTTACTAATGCAACGCTAATTCATTAGTAAAAAAACAGCAACCGTTTTTTGCACCGGTCTGAATTGAAAAAACGCTGCCCCGGAGATCAGGCCGTGTCCATTTTCGCGGCCCTTCGTTCATCCAGAATGCGGCGGGTTTCCAGCGCCCGTTTCTTCGTAATCGGAATGAACAGAGCCATTGCGAAAGCCAGCAGAAAAACTCCGGTCTGTCCGAAAACAAAAAAGTTTTTCATTTTGATCGGCAGGTTTTGCCCAGCACGCTCTGAATAAGACAAGCGTTCTGCATACCGTTCTAAAATCATAACAGTTTGCCGAAGTTATAATATTAACCTTTTGAGCACCTGAACGAGGTTCGTCAAAATAAGTGACGAGAAGCACGGGTTTATCTTTTCATCAGTCTGTCCAAATTGACGAAGAGGTATTAAGAATCAGGAAAACAAAAAACAGAAGGGTTCACTATGAGTATTCAGTTCAGGCATAAAACATCGTGGAAGTGTTTCCTCGCAGCCGCTTTCGCGGCCGTTCTTACAATCCAGCCCGGCCTCGCGGTCGAACGAGTGTTCTGCGTAACAAACTCGTATAACGGCCTGCCCGGTGCGACAGGAAATGGAACAACAGACGACACCGCTGCAATTCAACGGGCGTTCAGCGCAGCAACAAATGCTTTCAACTCCTCTGATACCGCCGGCTATTCCGGCGTTGCTGTGGTTTTTCCAGCAGGCACTTATATAATTTCCGACCGACTGAAGTTCGTCACCACTAACTTCCCGCCGCAAGGCGGCGGGATCACAATTCGCGGCGTGGATACACTTCGAACCGTCATCCAATCCACAGGAAGCACGGGTGCATTCTATTTTAAACTGGGAGGACAGCGTACAGCAAATAAGTTCCTCCGTCTGCAGATCGAAGATATTAAATTATTTGCCGACTCTTCGCCGGCCGGCCCTGCGATTGAGATTGAGCCTGATGGAACCGGCATGACTTTAGGAATCCGTCCAATGCTGCGAAACCTTCACATTAACAGAACCACTACTGCGAACTCTTATACTTACGGCATTAAACT